>CAZYLK010000174.1:0-13360 GCA_964648365.1 uncultured Phycisphaeraceae bacterium | reverse complement strand
ACCTCCGTCACCTCGTAATCCCCGTACACGCTGCCGCCCAGGTAGTCCGTCCAGGTGCGGCTGAGCACGGTCGAGGAGGTATCGCAATCCCGTTCGACCGTCAAGTACTTCGCCCGCGGCTCGTCGTACTCGTAGCGGAACTCACGCACGTAAAGCCGCTCGTAATCGACCGGGTTCCCGCCGTCGCAGGCACCGGCCTCCGTCCACCGCTCGCCCGCCACGGCCGCGACACGCCGCCCCTTGTCGTACACGAACCTGACCGCGGTGTACTCTTCGCTCGTGCCCAGTTCCGTGATGATCCGCGTCGGGTTCCCGTTAGTGTCGTAGTAGTACCAGGTGGTCGAGATCAACTGCGTTGAGAAGTCGGACACCGTGTAGTACATTAAACGGTTGTTGTCGCTGTCGTACGCTTCTGGATCGTCCACGTCGTAGTGGTAGACGGTTGTCCACTCGTTATCGTTGTCCCGCTTTTCGATCCGATTGCCCATCTGGTCGTAGTCATACTCCATGTCGTACTCAGGCGTCGTCACTCCCATCGCGGCTACCCGCGATTCCGCGATGAGCCGGCCGCGGTCGTCGTACTCGAACGTGGTCGTGGCAACTGTGCCCGAAGCGTTCGACTCGACGATCTGCGTCGGAAGATCGCGGCCGTCGTACGTGTAGGCCAGGCCCAGAAACTTCGCCATCGAGTCGTCGAAATGCTGCTTGCTTGCAAGTCGGCCGTCGTCGTCGTACGTGAACAGGACGTAGGTATCGTTGCCGTAGTCGATGCGGCTGACCTGGCCGTCGTCGTAGTAGTCGTACTCTGCGCTGATGTCTTCGCGCGTCACCGTCTCGACGCGCCCGGCCGCGTCGAACTCGACGACGATGTCGTCGCCATCCGGTCCAGATACGGTCACTTCTCCGGCGGCCCAGTCGTGCTCGAAGCCGAAGTTTCGCTCGAACAGCGTTGGCGCCCCCGCCTCGGCGGAATCAAGCTCCTGCGACACGAGGCGACCGAGTTCGTCATATGTGTTAGTCCGCTCCCGGTCCTGGTTGTCGACGGTCGTCAGTTCCGTAACCTGCCCCATGCCGTTGTACTCAGCGGTCCAGCCACCATCCGGCAACCAAGTGTAGTCATTCAAAGCACAACCTGGAATCGCCGGGAATCCTGTGGGGACGAATGTCGATGGATCACCTGGTGACAGAATCGGGATGCATTCACTGCCCGTTGCGTTATTATTATTGTTAAACAGCATGGAATCACCTCCCGGACCGACCACGCCACGGCTCCCACTGTCGTACACCACGTTCATGGTGATGCCGTATTGGTCGGTGTCCTGGGGAAGGAGTCCTTCGGCCAAGCGGGCGATCTGCCCCCAGTCGTCGTACTCGTAATGGGATAGCACGACGTGCTCGTCTTCTCCACGGAAGTCCTTGAACAGGACATCCTTGAGCAGGCCGAGTTCGCCCGCGCCCTCGTAATAGGTCAACTCAATCTCGGCCGCTCCGTTGCCTTCTCCATCTGGCGGCAGTTCGATGGAGGTCAGAATGGTGGAGCAATCTTCACTGTCGTAGTTGTATCCGACGGTGTTGCCTTCGCCATCCGTCACCGACGTCACGTTATTCAGCGCGTCGTACGTGTAGGTGACCTTCGGCGACATTTCGGACGTCAGCGGAGTGATAACCTTCAAGACGTTGCCGCGTGCGTCGTAGGTGAACTCCCACTGGTCGTCCAACTCGTTGTAGAAGTCGGTGAGGTTGTTGTCGCCGTCCCACGTAAACTCGCGCTCCTTGTCGAGCGGATTGCGGGTCTTGTAGATGCGCTCCGAGGCGTCGAAGTCGTAATCCCAGTTGTTGCCGCGGCGATCCGTGTAGACGGTTGCGCAAGTCGGCGGGTTGCCGGTGTAGCTGTAGCTGAAGTCCTGATCGAGCGGGCTGGAGGGTGTCGGGTCGGTCACCTTCGTCAGACGCCCGTCGCCGTTGTAGTCATAGTCAAACGCGTGCTCATCCTTGTCCTCGATCGTATCGATGCGGTCGTTGCCGTCGTAGGTGATGGTGATGACGTAGCTTTCGGGGTCGGTAATCGTCTCGACCCGCTGCGATGTGTAATCAAGATCCCACTCGCGAGCCGTCAGGGTTGAGCCTCCCGGCTCGCCGCTGCCGCAGGGAACCTCGTCGGCACCGCAGGCAGGATCCTCAAGAGTTCGCAGCCGTCCGGACATGCCGTAATCAAAGTCAAGCGTACGGCCGGCTGCGTCGTAGACGTAGTCGATTCGCAGGACGCTGTTTACGGTCTCGCGGACGACCGTGATCTCATTGCCACAAGAGTCGCCGACGGCCAGCAGCAGCCCCTCATCGTCGAAGTGGCGATAGGTCTGGTTCTCGAACGTCAGCGTCCATTCATCCGTCATGCCGTCACGAGTCAATACGGCATAAACGCCCGTGGGCGGATCCCATTCGGACGTGCCGCCGTTCCATTCGTACAGATCCTGCGTGCCGTCGTCGTGGATGACCAGCGCCGTGTCCTCCTGATCGTCGTAAATGATGTGGCCGCTGAACGTGCAGGTCCAGCCCGGTCCCATGTCGAAGCCCATGCCGCGGGTCAGGTCCAGCGCGGAGTCCACGTTGGCGGAGTTGTGGTACAGGACCATCTGCATGTCCGGCCCGACACCGTTCCAGCCGATGATCGGGATGGCGGTCAGCAGATTGCCATCCCAGAGATTCACCGATGAGTAGGTCGCCACGGACATGTCCGCCCCCCACGGCCGCGCCGTGCCCGGCTTCATGTCAGGGCCGGTGGCGAGCGCCGATGGCCCCGACGCGGCGTGTCCGACACAAGCAACCAAGAACCAAACCGACAGGCATGCCCGACTGGAGTCCATTGAGAATCCTCCTGATTCGGAAGGTGCGCACCACAAGCCGATCGCGCCGAGTCGCGCGGGCCACAAGTGGCAGGGTTTCATCAAGACCGCTGGCCATCGCCCGAGTGCGCATGGCCGTACAGTACCAGCACCACAAAGATATGGGACGATTGCCGTCCGGTCAAGCCCCCAAACGAAATCTTCTTGAAGAATTTGCCTGACCTTAACAATCGGCCGGTCGCGAGTCCCCGGGACGGCATGGGCGACGGTAGAGGTGCTCGGAGCGACAACGCTCGCCGGAGGCCGATTGTAGCGAGTGCGGCGTGGCGATTGAATTGCCGGCCTGACGGGGTGGATGCACCGGTTGGAAACCGGTGCCACACCCGGACCACCGGTTGGAAACCGGTGCCACACGGGACCACCGGTTGCAAACCGGTGCCACACGGGACCACCGGTTGCAAACCGGTACCACATCGGGCCGCAAGGTGCTGCAGCGGATCACTGGCTGGGAGCGGCGCCACGCAACGGCGTTACTGACAGATCACGTCCTGGGCTTCGACGCAGCCGGTTGGCGAGACGATGCCGATATTGCGGGCGCCGGGCGCGGCCGGGTGTTTGATCTTCGCCTTCTTGCCGGAGACGGCGGCGTCGAAGAGGGCGTTGTCGACGCGGTAGACGATCGGTTCGCCGTCGTAGTCGCCGCCGCGGAGCTTGAGCCTGGCCTTGATCCGGCCGTTGCGGCATCGGGAGGTCAGCTTGCGCACGTCTTCGCAGACAATGGCGGGCGGGTCGAAGGTGACGTTGTCGATGCCGCCGAGGATCGTGCCGAGGTTGGTCGGGCCGCTGACGAGGAACTGGATGGTGTCGAACTCGACCCCGCTGAACACCAGCCGCGAGGCGCCGGAGGTGCTGCGGCCGGTGTCGAAAAGGACGTTGGCCGGGGCGATCGGTTCCGTCTGACCCACCTTCTCGCCGTCGCGATATGCCTCCAGCCACATACGATTGAGCGTGTAGTCGCGGCCATCCTCCATGACGCGATAAAGGACGCTCAGGCCGACGTAACGGGCCGGCTCGGGCGGCGATACCTTGAACGACTTGATCGCGGTGAACGCAACGATGTCCGGCGTGCCGGAATACCCGTTGACGTTGAACTGCGTGTCCTGCACGTAGTCGAGAACTTTGAAGTAGACATTCCATACGCCGGTGGCGATGTCCGCAGCCCAGGACGTGCCCGGGTCGCCCGGCAGGGCGAAGCTGTCGAAGAACCGCACACCGTCGATCTCCACGTCGGCGGGGTAGAACCCTTCACTCAGACCTTCGAAGTCGACGGACTGCGCCCGCGAGGCCGTCGCCGCCAGTGCCAGTATCACGATTGAACGTGCCATGATTCGCGTCATTACTGCTGGTCCTTTCTTTCTTCGGTGCGTTGATCCCGTGCGGCGCGCCGAGGTCAGGTCGGCGCGTTTCCGCGCGGGCTGACGCTATGCAACTCGCTGCCGGCGTCCCCATCGCGCGCGATGAAAGCTTCACCCGTGTCAACGCGACCTGTGCCCGTCTCAGGTCAACGAGGGGGGCGTCCGCCGCGAATGGCGCGGTTATTCCGGTTCAGGCGTGCCCAGTTCCGGTTCGTATCGGTGGCCCAGCGTGACGGAAACGTCCCGCGGTCGGGCGTCGCGCAGGATTGAAAGCGTACAGTCGTTCCCGGCGCCGGCCGCGCGCACGCGCTGGGCCAGCGCGGCCACGTCCCGCACGAAGACCCCGTCCAGCGCGCGGACGAGGTCGCCCGGTTTCAGCCCGGCGCGGGCGGCGGCACTGCCGCTGACGACGGAGTCGATGCGCGCGCCGCCGGCCTCGTCTGCGCCGCGCGTCGGCCGGACGTCCGACAGCGTCACGCCGAGAAATCCCCGGCCGAGTTCCGACAGCCAGGCCACCACGCGATTGGACGGAATGGCGAAGCCGATGCCGTCGTAGACATAGCCGCTGGTGGCGATGGCCAGATTGATGCCGATGACCTCGCCGCGCATGTTCACCAGCGGGCCGCCGCTGTTGCCCGGGTTGATGACGGCGTCCGTCTGCAACAGATCGGGATAGGATTCGCGCTGGATGGTGACGTTGCGCCGGTGCGTGGCGCTGACGATCCCCTTCGAGAACGTGCCGACGAGGCCGAACGGGCTGCCGACGGCGAAGACGTCGTCGCCGATGGTGGCGGCGTCGCTGTCGCCGAAGCGGCCGGCGATGAGGGGGCGCGTGCGAACCTCTACGACGGCCAGATCCGACGCAAAGTCCAAGGCGTACACTTCGGCCGAGCCGTGCCGACCGTCGAAGAAGCGGACTTCGATGTGATCGGCGTCAGCCACGACGTGGGCATTGGTCAGGATGTAGCCGCGTTCGGCGTCGATGACGAATCCGCTGCCCAGCCCCTGCCGGCGGACCTGCGTATCCTCGTCACGCATCCGGCTGCGTCTCATGCGGCTGGCGCTGTCGCTTTCGGGCGGGGGCGCCTCTGCGCCGGGGCGGCGCTCGCTCGAGAGCAGTTCT
This sequence comes from uncultured Phycisphaeraceae bacterium, assembly GCA_964648365.1. Lineage (GTDB taxonomy): Bacteria > Planctomycetota > Phycisphaerae > UBA1845 > UBA1845 > SURF-32. Next base: position 7,979 of record CAZYLK010000174.1, on the reverse strand, counting down.
TCCCGGATGGCCGCGGGCGAACTTTCCATTTCCGTAACGATGTGGACGACGGAGGGGCCGACCGTTCTCGCCACTACGGCGCCCGGTCGCAGTTCCGCCGCGAGGACGTCGTCAGCCGGCAGCGTCGAGCGCAGGGCTTCGATCCGGCCGCGGTGAAGGGCGTAGGAGAATCGCTCCAGCACGTCGAAACGCAACAGCAGCGACAGGGTGAGCGCGGTGGCGGCAAAGAGGACGCAGAACTGTCGGGCGGCGCTTCGCGTGGGCATGGGCGCTCACTCTGCTTCACGGGGTCGCGGCGAACTTATCGGCGCCGCATGCGCGCGGGCGTGCGGCCGGACGACCCGAGGGTCCGTGAACAATTGTACCGCCGAGACGGGACGGCTCCAACGCCTTTCCCGGACTTGATGCGCAGCGCTGGCCTCCAGACGGCGGAATCGCGGGCCGCAAGCCCACGCCGCATCGTCTTCGACAGGTTGCTATCGGACGGACTCGATTCTCGGGTCGTCCGGGAATGTCGCGAGGGTCACGTACCTTGTTCTAAAGCGATGGTGAGTTTTGCGTAAATTGGGAATGTTTCGTACGGTTGAACTACGGCCATCGGCGCGCAGCGCGCGCGCTTCCGGTCGGGGGTGTTCAACAGTTGGGAGCCGTCGCATGACTCGATCCGTACTGTACCGTCTCATCGGGTCGGTCCGACGACGCAGCGCAGCGGAATTCGCGCGAGAAGAGTCAGCGGCCACCGCCGTCGAGACAGCGTTCGTGCTCGCCGCCATTGTCATGGTTGCGATCGGCGCCATCTCGCTTCTGGGCCTGAAGAACCGCGACATCTGGGCGAACGTGGCCAACGCGATGCAGACCGTTATGTAAGCTGCGAATCGGTCCAAGACCCACAGGCCGTCAACGAAACTCCGTGCGTGCCACTGCGCCCTGCCGGCGGCGCCGGTGCGAAGGCAGTGGCACACACGGGCCGAAGCGAGGGAACAGGGGAATAAGGGAGGAAGGGAATAAGGGAAGAGGGGAGGAGGGAACTGCGGCGCAAGGGCATTTACGTTCTCCCCTCACAGCCTTTTTCCCTCGTTCCCATACTCCGTTGCTCCTTTGCTCCCTTCTTTCCCTGCTCCGTTGCTCCCTTGCCTTCTCGCTCCCTTACTCGCTTACTCGCTCATTTGCGTCGTCGATGCCAGGCCGGCACGTCCGCACGGGATGAAGCCACGCTCGCCTTTCGCCCTGGCGCGCGGACGGCGATTCAGGGTCAGGCTTCCATAGCACCGGCGCAATTCATCTCCCAGTCTCGTGAGGCTGAAGCGCTCGGCGGCAAGCCGGTGCGCGGCCGCGCCGGTGCGCCGGCGCAGGGCGGCGTCTTCGATCATGGCGCACATGGCTGATGCCAGTTCCAGCGGCGCCTCTGCGGATACGAGCAGTCCCTGCTGCTCCGACGCGATCACTTCCGGCACGGCCCCGACCCGCGTCGCCACGATGGGCAGGCCCGCGGCCATCGCTTCGAGGATCGAGATGGGCATGCCTTCGTGGCGGCTGGGCTGGACGTAAACGTCGGCGGTTTCGAGCAAGATCCGCTTGGCCTCGCCCCTGACTTCGCCGACGTAGCGGACGATTCCCGACAGCCCGCGATCGCTGATTTTCCCGGCGAGCGTCTCCGCGTCCCCGGCCGTGCCGGGCGGGCCAGCGAGCGTCAGCTCGAACTCGGCCTGTGTTGCGGTCGCCAGTGCGCAGGCATCCAGAAGATCATCCACGCCCTTCCAGTCGTCCATGCGTGCCAGCAACAGAAAGCGCACCGGGCCGGCGTGGTCGCGCTCCGGCGGCGCGTCGGGTACGGGCACGGCGTTTTCCATCACCATCAGGCGCGCTTCCGGCGACATCTGACGAACCGCCTCTTCCCACGACCGTGACAGGACGATGACGGCGTCTGCATAACGAAGCGCCGCCGCCAGCAGCCGGCGCTGGACACGCGAGCACGCGGCGTAGAACCGGTCGAATCGTGCGCCGTGAATGTGAAGCAGCGTCTGGCAGCCCGCCCGGCGCGCCAGGACCAGGTCCACACAGCTTCGCCAGAAGGAAACGCCGCTGCACGTATGGATGTGGACGATCGCGCCGCGCTCGCGGCTGAAGCGACGGTGCAGCGCGAGCGCGTGTCGCGCGTGTCGTGCGATACGGCTCAACCATACCTCCCGCGGACCGGGCGATGACGTGTTCTCGACAAACTCGAAGCGATAATGCGGGCCGACGTCAATCGACAGCATGTCCGTGATGACGCTGCTGATGCCGCCGGTCTGTTCCGGCGAGGGGCCGAGGAGGAAGACCGTCGTCGAGCGGGTCGTCATGACGCCTCCACGGTTTCGGCCGGAATCGAGGCCAGCAGGACGCGGGCAACGGGGTCATCGGACGGAACCGACTCGAGCATCGGCGGCGGGACGGGCCGGCGGGAGTAGATCGCCGGGAACGTGAGGGCGAGTCGGGCGCCGGCGGCGCTGCCGCGCATCGCCAGGGCCGTGCGACCCGGCTCGATCGCCGCTCGGAAGCGTTCGAGAATCGCCGTCGCGCGGAGGGCGCCATCATGGTGTTGTGCGGTGTACTCGCGTCCCTCGAGATTGAAGTGAGGATCGCGCCGCAGCAGCGCGACTGCGCCGACGAGTGCATCGGCCGAATCCGCATGGCGTGCATGCGGCACTGCGGCGGTGGTGATGACGTGCCGGCCCATCGACATGGCTTCGATCGCGAGCCGGTGCGCGGACGGAAAGAGCTTAACGTCGAGTACGGCTGTGGCCCTCACGAGCGTCCGGAGCATGTCGTCGACCGGGCCGAGGACTTCGACGTTCTGGCGACCGGCGTAGCGCGCCGCATCGTCCCCGAGAATCAGGAATCGAACGCCGGGCAACCGGTCGATGAGGCTGTCGACGATGCCGCCGCCGCACAGCTCGCGGCGTTCGGCGGGCAGGTGAACCAGGAGCGTGAACGTCTTCGGAAAGGCGTGCGGTTGTGCGTCGGCCGAAACGTTGAGATCCGCTGGTGGAACGATATCCGCGTTAATGCCGATGTGTGCCAGTGCGGCGGCGACCGCTTCGTTCGGCGCCCACTGCATGACGCCCAGATCAGCCAGTGCGCGGCCGATGCGACGCGTTGCGGCGTGGGCGTTTGCCCAGAGAACGTCAAGTCCGTTCCAGTAGCGCACGACAGCCGCGCCGCACATCCGCGCCGTACGGACGCGGCGAAGCGTAGCGTAATCCCGCGCCAGCCCGAAGGTCAGGTGAACGACGTCGGTGTCGCGGACCAAGGCCCGCCATCCGCAGCCTTCCTCGGTGAGGTCCGTCGTGACCGCGGCGCCGTGCCGCTGCATGGCCAGCGCATGCTGGGCGGCGAGCGAGGGCGCATCCCAGGCATCACTGATAAAGTGTACGCGCATGGACCGATCCACGCCGGGCGCAAGCGACTGACCCGGCCGTCGTGGCGCGTCCGCCCGCGCGCAGCGGCGCACGGACGCGCATGACGGTTTGTCGGCGTATCGGACGTTCGGGCTTAGCTGGCGGCGGCGGTTTGCGGGAGGGGCGGGCGCTGCGCCCATGCCAACCGCGGTATCGTGACCTCAACCGGCCATCGCCGAATCGGCGATGCCGTCGCTCGCGGGGCGGCTGTGAAGAAGGTTGTCGTAAGCGAGGGCCACCTGGTCCGCGTAGCGGCGCAGGCCGAACACTTCGTACGCCTGGCCGCGCGCGACTTCCGCCAGACGCGGATAGTCCGCTCGGTCCAGCAGCAGCGGCGCGAACTTGGACAGGATGGGTTGCCCGGCGTCACGTTTGAAGAGCAGCCCGTTGTGCTTGTGGGCGATCAGTTCGGTCAGGGCGTAACCGGCCGCGCCGACGACCACGGTGCCCGCGGCCATCGCCCAGGCGACCGACGTCACGGGGATGTCGTCGATGGCGGTCGCGACGAGCACGTCCGCGGCGGAGACCAGTTCTTCGTAAGGGATGCGCGCGTCGGCGGCGATGACGCTCGAGTCGCGGATGGTCGCGCCGGCCAGGGCGGCCGCCCGGTCGCGCGGCAGCGCGCCGTTGTGAAGGACGACGCGGATGGTTCGATCCGCCTCGGCAACGACGCAGGCGGCCCACACGCCGTCTTCCACGCCGTCGCCGGGCCGGGCCTGCTCCGGGCACGTCACGAGAACGTCGGACGGCGATGCGCCCAGCCTGTCGCGCAACCGGCCGCGGCGCGCGCGGTTGGCGACGGCGAAGTCCACGCCCGGTCGGATGATGACGCAGCGTTCGATCGGAACGCCGCGTTCGACCAGGCGCCGATGGACCTGTCGGGCAAAGCACAGGAACGCCACCGGTCGATTCCAGCGCGGGTCCGCCAAGGCGCGACAGGTGTTGAGTTCCGCCCGGGCCAGCCTCGGTTCGGCGCAGGTGACGGCGATCGGATGTTCACTGACGGCACGGGCGCGCCGTGCGGCCGCGATGCCCCAGGCGTGAATCACGTCCGGGCGATGGACGCGAAGCGCGTTGCGCAGCGCTGCACTGCCCACGAGGCTCGACAGGACTGCCGGGGCGGATCGCACGGGCGCGAGCGCAGCATCACGCCCGGTGATGCGCCAGAGTTCCAATGCGCCTCGATCCAACGCGCAGACGGTCTGCTGGAACCGTGCCGGGTCGAGCCGATCGAGAAGTTGTGTGATGCCGACGCGTGCCTGCCATCCGGCGGAACCGTCGAACAGGTGAAGGACGCGGGTCATGATTCCTTTTCGAAATCACCCAGCCGGTACTCGTGGAACAGCTTGGCGATGTTGGTCGCCAGCCGGTCGGTGAGCAGCTTCGATATCTTGTCTTTCGTCTTCGCCTGCCCGGCCTCACCGGCCGAGACCTGCGCCAGCACGCGGTAGCCCTCCGGCTCGTCGGGCCAGAGCCGCACGCGCAGACGATCCTCTTCCTCGCGGGCGTTGATCACCTTGACTGAAACCACGAAATAGGCGGCGTCGTGTACCTCATGCGGATCTTCAGTGACGAAGAACTCGTCCACGCCGAGCCACAGCACCTGGTCGGCGTTTGCCATACGCCCGACCTCGCGAATGCCGCGCTTGTCGAAGTCCGGCGTCGTCTGACGCAGCGTCTGGACCGTTTGAACGGGGACGACTTTCGTGGTCGACTCCGTCTGCAGCAGGGCCTGGGCGACGTCGTCCTGCAAGAGGCGCAGCGCCACCGGCCAGTCGACGATGCCGTCCGTATCGTCGACGAGAATCATGATCGGTCCTTCAGAAAGCTGATACTTCGCCTCGATCTTCTTTCCCTGGCCGAACCCCATGAAGTAGAGGAGTTTTCCCTGCGTGATGCCGCAGCCGGTGATCAAAGTCGCGGCGGCGGCAAGCATCAGGACGCTGCGTGAGGCCCACTTGCGCGACCCTCGACCGGCGCGATGCGCGCCGCCTGGTTCGGGGCCGCACGCCGGTTGCGATTCGACATTTCCGGCGGCTGAAAGGCGCCGGACCGGGGTGGGCCGCACGCGGCGGCTGCGATCAAAGTTCGACGGTGTGATCATAAAAACGCCCCGCAACGGCCTCGGAGAATTTGCGATAGGCTTCCTGCCGCACGATCAACGGATTGGATGGATTCATGAGGATCGGACCGCTTTCCGGATGGATCGTGGTCACGGGCGAGACGGTGTAACGCCGCGGCTGGTCCGGGTCGGCGTGAATGTCATGCACGGACACGGCCGCGTCGATCTTCGCCCGCAGCAGTTCCGGCGAATCCGGATCGCGGATCTGGAACTCGAGCAATTCGATGAAGACGACGTAGTCGCACTTGAACTCATTGCCCACGCCCACGGGGTCGATCGCGGCGGAACGCTTGCGCTGGATGAAATCCTCCACGTCGGCGGGATCAATGATTTCGATTCGGCTTTCCTTGTCGGTCAACTTGGCGATGAGCTGGCTGCGGATGCCGGACGACAGCTCGAGCCGGACGTTGGGATAGTGGAAGAGCGTTTCCGGCTCCGCCCACACCAGGATCGCGGTCCGCGTGTTGCGCAGCTTATCGAACTCAGCGGCGACCTTCTGTTTATGCTCACCCATGAAGATGAACGGTTTGAGCAGGTCGCACCCACCGAGGGCGGCGGCGCTGACCGCCAGCAGGACTGCTGTCGCGGCGCACCCTGGCGGCCTTCGGGCTGAAAGACGATCAAGCTGTTTCATGGAGTCGTTCCGTCCTGTCGAGCCGCTCGGGGAGATTGATCGAAGCCGGCGGGCCGGGTTCCTGCAACGCTGCGCCTGCGAACCGACGGTCGGGCGGTATCGGCAGCGTCCCGCGGATCATACCCACGCCCACCTTCGTTGCCCAGCCCAGCAGGATCACCCCAAGCAGCACGCCCGTCACCCACGCGGGGCGGACTCGATACCAGTTCAGGCGGAATCGCCGGCCGGTCAACAGGACGCTGAGGCTCAGGCCCGCCGTGAGCAGCGTCGCCAGGGCGAGCAGGAACCCCGCCGGCTGAACCGCGGCGGCGGAGAGCCATCGGCCACGCACGGTGTACGCGAAGGCCGTCGTCATGCCGCAGGTGGGGCAGGGGAAGCCGGTTACGGCCACCATCGTGCAGGGGGGGAAGCCGAGCTGGCGATGGGTTCCCATCCCAGCCGGCGAGGGTGTCAGCCACACGGCAATGCCGAGCAGTGATGCGGACGCGCCAAACATGAGCGCTGCCCAGCCGCGAACGCCGCGCGACGCGGTATCGTCCCGCCACACGAGCGGTCCGAGCCGGTGGGAACCTGTTCGCAGCGTGACGCGTGGCGCGGGTGAATCGTCCGCCGTCCGAGTCGCGCCGTCGCCGGCCGGTTCGTCGGTGGCGGTCGGGTCGGGCCTGGGTTGTGCGTCCGGAGCCATGCCTGGCTGAGGAGAATCCGCTGGTGCGGCGCGGCCGTCAAGCGTCCGAAGCGGATTACGGCAGACGAAGTCGCGCGCCCGCGGCTCGTCAGAAGAAGCTTATTTCGTCGCCGGCGCGGCCGCGTGGCTGCTTTCGGTCGAGTGCGTCACGGGGATGTTGATTGCGGGCGGGCGGGCGTCCGGCGCGGCCGAGTCGCTCTCGCCCGGCATGACGAAGGGCTCGAAGGTCCGCGGGCGTTTTCGTCCACCGCTGCAGACGGCGGCCAGGCCGATGGTGGTACAAACGATTCCCACGACGAACGGCGCCCCGGCGTGGCGCGGCATGGTCGAAATGGTCTGACGCATGGGGGCGCCCGTGACGCTGTCGGGAACGGTGATCACGCGGGTCCGGCGAAGGGCCGCCTCGCCAGCGGGCGTGAGCATCACGGTGCAGAAACCCAGCGACGCCGTCAGCCCGGCAATCAGGAAGGGGCGCATCGATTCGCGCCAGAAGCCCTCGCGCGGGTGAAGCGTGGTCTTGGAGATCGCGAAGCCTGCCATCGACAGGAACGCGATGCAGGCCGTGATGGCGACATGAAGGGGCGGGCCGCTGGCATTCGAATTGGCGACCACCAGCGCCCAGACGAACATCAGGATCGCACCGACGAAAGTGACGAAGGCGAACAGGCTCCAGAACGCCCGGGCGACGCCGCTGCGCACCGGCCGATCCGCGTCATCGGCCGTTCTGGCGGCGGACGCTGTTTTTTCGCCCGGCATCCCGATCGGAATGGCGAAAGGCGGCGCCGTCCGGACCGAGGCGCCGCGTCCGATGCTGACCTGGGCGACGGCATGCCAGTCGCGGTCGGGTTCATCCTGCCGATAGGCCTCCGATCCAGCCGGATGCCCTGAGTCATCATCGCTGCGATCCGAACGGTCGGCGTTGCGCGGCGGCTGTGTCTTCCCGCTGAGCATCCACCAGCCGAGGATCTGGAGGATCAGGGAGGCGACGCCGGCCGCGCCGGCGACGATGAAGATGCACTCTTCATAGCGGGCGTTGAGGATTCCCATCAGCGGCGCCGCGACGGCCAGCGTGATGAACGCGCGGCCGATGGCCTCGCCGAT
>CAZYLK010000173.1:2706-13438 GCA_964648365.1 uncultured Phycisphaeraceae bacterium | reverse complement strand
CACGATTGCGTGGCACAATTGTGTGGCACGGGCATCTTGCCCGTGATTCTGGATCCGGGATGCGCTCGCCGAGTCGTGATGCTTCCCGACCGAGAAGCCTCTTGCGGCTGACCGAATCACGGCCTGGAAGGCCGTGCCACGCGTGCGGCATGTGGAACGGGCTACTTCTGGAAGACGCTCCCATATCCGACCCACGCCCAGTTTACCAATCCCGCCGCCCGCGGATTGTCGATGACGTACGCGACGGACCGCTCGAGATCGCTGCCGTCTCGAATGAGGTGATCGAAGGAATCCGGTTGCCATAGCGTTCCGGTCCGTCCAAGAATGCGGTTGACTTGGTTGGCCGAATAGCTCTTCCAGGAGTTCACGATCCGCGGCAAGTCGTGGCCGGGGCGTGGACGTACTATGACGTGTGCGTGATTGGGCATGACGCACCACGCGAGGATATCACACCGCGATCCATCGAAGTGGAGCACTGCGTCGCGAACTGCCACGGCCGCGCGGTCGTCTCTTAGGTGACATGCTCCGTGTCCGGCATCCAGATACGACTCCACTCGTTCTGAGTGGAGCTCTCTGAGCCGTTGCTTCTCGAATGCGGTCAGCGGCCGGCCGTCGGCTTCCGCCTTCTCGGTCAGCTTACGGCGTTCTCCCAGCCAGCGGCGCAACAGCGCCTGAGGCAAACTGTCCGCCAGGCGAAAAGTAACAGAGTATGTGGCGCCTTCCTGCTCCCAATGTGGCAGGTAAGCACTGTAGCGGATAAGCAACTGGCCTGGGCTGAAGGGCACAAGGGTGTACTTGCCCGGCGACGTGTGGTCACACGCCCGTGGCGGTGTGTCATGTGCGTGGGATTGCTGTGCTGACTCTGGAGTGTCGGGCATTGATTCCTCTGGTCGTTGCTGGTGATGCTCGCTCCGCCAGGCCGGCGCAACGCCACGGCCGGGGAGGCCGTGCCACGTGATCGTTATACATGATACCCATTAACTGGAATAGTATCCAGACCGGGCGGTTGAGAAGTGGGAGTTTCTGGACCTTGAGGACGGGCGGCGGCGCGCGTGGCACGGGCATCTTGCCCGTGATTCTGGATCGGGGACGCGTTCGCCGAATCGTGACGTCTGGCGCCAGAGAAGCGTTCTGCTGCTGCCCGAATCACGGCCTGGAAGGCCGTGCCACGTTCGAGCGTACCTGCCTGCTCGGTCATACACGCTCCGACCAGTTACTCCTCATACATCGTCCCCAAACTCACCTGCCTCCACGCCTCCACGTCCGCGCGCAGCGCCTCGATCTTCTCGATCGTCCGATCGACGGCCATCTTGCCGAGGACCAGGTGCAGCGGGGGGGTGGCGCTGGCGACGGCCTGAATGATCGCCTCCGCGCCGCGGACCGGGTCGCCGGCTTGCTGGCCGTGGCGCTCGACCGCGTACGTGCGGGCGCCGCCGGCGGTGGGGTCGTAATCGTCGATGCGGCGGGCGATGGGCAGGATGGACGTGTCGGACAGGAAGTCAGTGCGGAAAGGACCAGGCTCGACCAGCGTGACTCGGATGCCTAACGGCTCGACTTCCTTGGCGAGGGCCTCGGACAAACCCTCGACCGCGAACTTGGTGGCGTTGTAAATGCCGAAACCGGCGCTACCGCTGATGCCCGCGATCGACGAGAGGTTGACGACGTGCCCGCTGCGCCGCCGACGGAAGTGCGGCAGCACCGCCCGCGTCACGCGCAGCAGCCCGTAGAAGTTGACCTCGAAGACCGCGCGGACTTCATCGTCGCTCGATTCCTCCACCGCGCCGACAATGCCGTGGCCGGCGTTGTTGACCAGCACGTCGATGCGTCCGAACCGCCCGATCGCCGCCTCGACCGCGGCCGCGATGCTCGACTCGCTCGCAAGGTCCATCGCCACGGTCAGAAGGCGATCCGAGACGTCGCGGCCGAGCCGCTCGCTGCTGATCGCGGGTTGATCCCCGCCGCCGATCGCCTTGGCGGCCGCCTCCGGGCTTCGCGACGTCGCCGCCACGCAGTCGCCGCGCCGCAGCGCCGCCCGGGCGATCTCCATGCCGAATCCGCGCGAGGCGCCGGTGATGAACCAGGTGAGTGGGGTGTTCATGCGGGGATGGTAGGGCGCCGGAAGCGACGAAGCCACGGAGCCACGGAGCCACGAAGGGGGAAGAGAGGCACGGAGGCACTCAGGCACTCAGGCACGAAGGGGAAGAGGTTACGCATCGCCCCTGAGCCTTGGCATTCATGCCGGGAGTGTTGGGGCTCGACGTCACGCGGACGGGCGGCGCGTCACTGGCAGTTGGCGCGTTTTGCTTTGATGCTGCATGAGCCGCGGCCCTGGGGGCAGTCGATGCTGTCTTTGATCTTCCTGGGGCAATCCTTGATTGCGTCGCACAGACTCTCCGACTCGCGCATCTCGCCACGCTCGGGGCAGCGCTGGCAGCCTTGCCGGGCCTTGCTCTTGCGGATGGCGTATTGGCACTTCGCGGAGCACTCGACCTGGCGGAAGTCCAGGTCGTCGAAGTAGTGACAGCAGACGCGGTTGGCGTACAGATTCAACGCGCCCACCTGCGGCGGGTTGCCGCCGTTCATGGCGTTCTTCCAACTCTTCGGCTCGGGGAACACCGGCTGCCCGCCGTCGTAGATCTGGTGCAGGTCGTTTTCAAAGTCGATGTCGACGCGGATTTCCACCCACTGGTCCAGAATCGCGGGAAGGCAGTCCCCGCCGAAGTCGGCGCAGACCCTGCCCGAGGCGGCGTTGAAGTGCATTTGCACGGCCCAAGTGGTGCGTCCCTCTTCGTTGTACTGACTCATCAGGATGAAATAGCTCTCACCGATATGCGTGCCCGGCAGGAAGCTGTAGATCGAGAGTTGGTAGCAGCCGGAGAACTCATGCATGTTGGCGTATTGCATGAGGACATCGGTGTCGCGTTGCCCGCCTTCGTCGTCGACGGTCTTGATGCTCTGGCGACCGCTGCGGGCGCGATCTTCAACCACCAGCGCGTTGCGCTCCGGCGGCGCTTCCCATCCGCCCTGCGGCGCCAGCGGACCGAGGTCGAATCCCTCGAAGTCTTCGACGTGCGGCACGTCGTGTCCCTGGCCATACGCGACCCCGGCGGCGCCGACGGCCCATGCAATCAGCCCACAAGCGATAAGTGTTCTGCACGACATGCGCCGTCCTCCTCGTCGCGAAAGGATGTCTGCGGGCGGCGCAGCGCGCGAATGTTTGCACCGCAACCGGATGGCGTGTGACCGGCGGGCGACGACCAGGCCCGCATCGGCTCGCCGAGTGGCTCAGATCATACCACGGCGCGGCCGGAAACCACAGCGAGCGACGTCTACCCGCCGCGCCAGTGCTGATACGGCGGCCGGCGGCGGTCTGTTGGTCGAATTCATCAAGCGATCGCGCCGCCGCGCCCGATACGCCGGGATACGATTCGATTCGGGAGGATCTCGAATGGCGTTGACAGGAAGTCACCCGGCGGCTGCGGCGACTGACGCCCGGCTGTCCGCAACCAGACTGCCTCGGCCGAGCCAGTGGCCAAGATCGACGGCTCGCCTCGCTGTCGTCGTTGCGCTCGTCTCGGCAGGTTCGACTGTCGTCGCGGGCGACGGTGATGGCGCAAACCCTGCCGGCCGTGCCGAGGCCGCCGCGCCGCGCTTCACCCTCGTTCAGGCCCGTTCCTTCGACATCGACTACGACGTCAACCCGGAGGCGCTGCCGCTGTCCTCCGTAGAGCTGTGGTATCGCAGCGGTCCGGAGCGAGGCTGGCGGCGGTACGGCCTCGACGACGATCGGCAGCCGCCGTTCCGCTTCATTGCCGAGCAGGAGGGGGCGTACGCTTTCTTCCTCGTCGTGACCAACGCGACCGGCGCGTCCAGCCGCGCCCCGTCGCCGGAGTCGCGCCCGCATTGCAATGTGTTCGTCGACTTCACCCCGCCGATCGTTCAACTCCACGAGGCGGTTGTGGTGACGGTTCTGGCCCGACCGATGGTCAAGCTGACGTGGTCCGCGGTAGATGCGCACCTGCCTCCGCGGCCGGTGACGCTCAGCTACCGGCTTCCGCCTGACGAACGCTGGCGCCCGGCAGAAGACCTGCCGCTCTCGAACTCCGGCCGCTACGACTGGCCCGTGCCGAGCGGTCTGACGGGCGCGCTCGAAGTTCGCATCACCGTGACCGACCGCGCCGGGAACGCCGTGGAAGCGATCAGTCGCCGTCTGGAGCTGACGGGCCTGAAGCCTGTGGAGCCGGCGCCGAAGACGGTTCCCGGGCAGAGCCAGCCGACCCGAGCGCTGGCGTCGGGTGACGCGCAGCAGGACGCCCGCCGCGCGGAGCAGTTCCTGGCCGCCGCCCGCCTGGCCCGAGGGGACGGCGACCTGAAGGCGGCGATCTCGGCGCTGCAGAATGCCGTATCGCTGCGGCCGGGCGATGCGGAACTGCTGTCGGAACTCGCCTCGGTCCTTGCTGCCATGGAAGAGAAGGAAGAGGCGCTGGAGGCGTACGAACTGGTGCTCAAACAAAGCCCGACCCATCGGTCGGCGCTGATCGGCGCGGCCGAGATTTACGTCGGCCAGCACCGCTACGCCGACGCGACGACCTACCTCGGCCGAATCGTCCGCAACAACCCCCGCGACGCCGAAGCGCTGATGCACCTCGGCGACGTCGCGATCTACCAGGGCGACGAAATCCTGGCGCGCGAGCACTATCGCCGCGCGATGGGCGTCGAACCGAAGGAAGCCGCGTTGCTCGAGGCGCTCAAGGTGCGCATGGACAACCTCGCGGCGCTGAGCAGGAACTACGGCAACGCGGGGCGTGATTAGCGGCTTGACGCGGGGCTGGTACGCGTGGCACGGGCTTCCAGCCCGTGATTCGACCGGCAGCGAAGGGCCTCCCGTGTGGCACGGGCTTCCAGCCCGTGATTCGACCGGCGGCGAAGGGCCTCCCGTGTGGCACGGGCTTCCAGCCCGTGATTCCACCGGCGGCGAAGGGCCTCCCGTGTGGCACGGGCTTCCAGCCCGTGATTCCACCGGCGGCGAAGGGCCGCCGCTTGGAAGGAGTATTGACATCAGCGTCGCGACCGCCATCTTAGCGCCGGACCGCTGCGGGATCGTAGCTCGCGGCGATGAGGTGTGTTGCGAAAGCGTTGTCGCGATGCCGAAGTCCGCACCGGACATTGCGCCCGTCTATGCGATCAGTGGGAAAGAGCCGTTCCTCCGGCGCCAGGCGGTGGGCGACCTTCTTCGTGCCGTCGAGTCGGCCGAGTCCGACGTGCAGCCGACGACCTTCGACGGCGACTCGGCCGCGCTGGCCGACGTGCTGGACGAAGTGCGCACGTACTCGCTGCTGGGCGGTCGTCGCGTCGTGGTCGTCGAGGATGCCGACGGGTTCATCACGAAGCACCGCCCCGCCCTGGAAAAATACTGCGAATCGCCCGCCGAGTGCGGCACACTCGTTTTCGTCGTGGACAACTTCGATAAGCGGACGCGTCTGTACAAGATCGTCGGGAAGATCGGCCGCGTCGTCGAGTGCCCGCCGCTGTCCGCCGCGGCCGTGCCGGGGTGGCTGGTGCGGCGGTGCCAGGAGGCGCACGGCAAGACGCTCGCCATGAACGCGGCCGTGAGGCTGCGAGAACTGACGTCGAACGCGCTTGACGAACTCGACGCGGAACTGGCCAAGCTGGCGCTCTACGTCGGCGACCGTCCGCGCATCGAGTGCGAGGACGTCGAGGCGCTGGTTTCCGACCTGCACGAAGAAAACGTATTTGCCCTGCTCGACGCAATGAACGAAGGCAACGCCGGCGCGGCGATCGGTCGCTGGCGACAGGTGCTCGCGACCGATCGAGCAGCCCAGGGGCGGTCCATCGCTGGATTGGCTTGGGGTGTACGGCAACTGCTGGAGGCCCGGCGAGCGTACGACCAGGGAACCTCGCCCTTCGCGATGGCGGGCCGAATGCGAACCGACGGCGCGGCGCTCAAGCAGCGGCTCGACCGCACCACGACGCGGGCGCTGGAACACCGGCTCGCGGGCCTGTTGGATGCCGACGTAGCGGTCAAAACCAGCGCTTCGGATATCGGTGTGCTGATCGAGAAGTGGATCGTGCGCCATTCGGCGACCCGCTGAACGTTGCGGGGAGGATTGAAACGCCGGAGCAGCGGGAGCTTTGGAATATCGAGGGTGATGGGTAGGAGCGACGGGCTTTCTCTAGTCCCTGACTCCCTGACTCCCTGACTCCCTGCTCTTGAGGATGAATCTGGTTGCGGCCGATGGCCGCTTTGGCTGGTGGATTGAAACATGGACGTTTCATTGCGAAGGGCCGCGGGGACCGTGGCCATCCTGACGTTGATCGTTTCCGGCTGTGGTGATGGACTCTCATTGCCCTGGGCGCAACCGCAGCAGGTGAGCGATCCCGCGCCCGTCGCGGCTGCGACGAACGCCGCGGAACCCGCCAAAGCACCTCCGGCGTCTGCGGACACGCTGGCAGAGGTCGAGGCGTTCCTCGCACGTCTGCAACGGATGCAATCCGCCGACGCTGCCGAGTCGCCGGGTCGCCAGGTCGATGCTGGCGCTCGCCCGCCGCTGAACACGTGGCGCGTGGCGGACACGCCGCCCCAGCCTGACGCCCCCCGCGCCGAGCCGTCCGTGGCCGCGCCGGCCGTTTCGAATGCGAGCGTTTCGATCGACGACCCCGCTTTGCCCGAGGTCACGCAGGCGGCCCCGGTGGTTCGATTCGTCGGCGTCGTCACGCCGGAACCTGCGCTGCAGGGCACCGACGGCGCCTCTCGCCTCGGCGCCAACACGGCCGCGGCGGCGATCGCGGACGAGCGTTCCCTGACGCTGGCCGAGTACGCAGACGCGCTGCGGGAGAACCGGCTCGGACTGACGGAGGTGGAGAGCGCGTGGCGGTTGCTGCTGCTGGAGATGGTCCGGGGGATGGACCCGTCGGCCACCGCGCTGCATGTTTCGACGCGCCATGGCGACGTTGTCGAGTCGTTCGCCGAGCTGTCCCGGCTGCTTCATGACGCGCTGTCGGACCCGCTGGGCCGCTGGGATGAGGCGCTGGCCGGCGCGACGGCCCTGCGCGACCGGGTGGCCGCGGCCGCAGACCTAAGCATCCCCACGCTGCTGCTCTGCAGCGAGGTGCGCTCGTTCGGCAACTACGAGACCATGCCCGCGGACCAGTTTCTGGCGGGTCAATCGAACCGGATGATCGTCTACTGCGAAGTGGAGAACTTCCACAGCCGGCTCAACGAGGCCGGGCTGCACGAGACGACGCTGGCCACGCGGATCGAGGTGTTTGACGCCGTCAGCGGCGCTTCCGTCTGGTCGCAGGAGCAACCTGAAATCGTGGATACCTGTCGCCGTCGCCGGGCGGACTTCTTCCTCGCCCAGCGCGCCGTGCTGCCTGCAACGCTCGCCGAGGGCCGCTATGTGCTAAAGATGACCGTCGAAGACACGCAGGCCGGCCGGCTCAGCGAGCAGACGCTCGACCTCGAAGTCCGCAGCCCCGCCTCGCTAGCCGCGGGGAACTGACGGGGGAATGTCGAATGTCGAACGTCGAATGTCGAAAGGCGGAGTGAGCCTCGTCTCCGCTCCGTCGCTGACTTCCCTCCGTGCATGAGTGCCTTCTTCCCCCTTCGTGGCTCCGTGGCTTGGTGGCTTCTCCCCCCTTCGTGCCTCCGTGCCTTCGTGCCTCAGTGCCTCTCTTCCCCTTTCGCGCCTTCGTGGCTTCTGCCCCCCAGTTGACCCCGCCGCCGACGGCCCCTTATTCTCCGGGCATGGCGATCCGTTTCTCGTGCCCCAGTTGCAAGCAGCCCATCGAGATCGATGACGAGTGGTCGGGCAGGATTGTGGCCTGCCCGTATTGCCGGAACACCGTCAACGCGCCGACGGAATCGACGCTCACGCCGGATGCTGCCGTTCCGATCGCGAAGCCACTGGGCCGGGAGCACGCCGATACGGGTTCCCACACGGCAGGTTGGCCCGAACCCGCCGGCGAAGCCACCTGGACCGAGCAGCGACCCCCATCGCCGGCGCTAAGGCAGCCGGAGCGTCCAGGGAGCGTTTCCAGTCCCCTGGCGACGATTGCGCTGGTTTGCATGGTCTTGTCGATGGGCGCTACCATAGGTGCGAAGATTCTTGCGGCCGCCCACATGGACGAGATTCTCGGCACCGTTTCGCCCGAGAGCTTGACCATGCAGGAGGCCATGCAGCGATCACAGCAGTATTTCTCCACGTTTCCGCCGCCGGGATGGGCCATCGGCATGATGTTGCTGATGATGGCCAGCGGTGTGTGTTGGCTTGCGGCGATGATTCTGGCGTGCATTGCCCTATATCGAGGTGGGGGCCGAAACCACGCGATTGCTGCGCTCGTCGGGTGTGGACTGGTACCGCTGGTCATGTGCTGTCTGGGACCGGCATGAGGGCCGCATCGGGATTCATGCACGGTCCGGCGCTGCGTCAAGCCACCGAGTGCATCGCGATGGCATTCGCGGCCGCTTCGCAGCGCGCGCCGACTGAAACGATCTCATAGCGCCGGCAAGGGTCGCCCCTTCATGCCCCGTGACCGTGTCATTTCCAGCCAGCGCCGCGCCGACGAGGAACCCGTCGACGCCGCGCTGCGGCCGCGCACGCTCAGCGAGATTGTCGGGCAGCGGGCGCTGGTCGAAAAGCTCAACATCGCCATGTCCGCCGCGGGCAAGCGCGGCGAGCCGCTGGAGCACATCCTGCTCGACGGCCCGCCGGGGCTGGGCAAGACCACGCTGGCCTTCGTGATCGCCAACGAGATGACGCAAAAGCCCCCGCGGATCACGTCGGGTCCGTCCATCGCCAAGCAGGCGGACCTGATGGCGCTGCTGACCAACCTGGAAGCCGGCGAGATCCTGTTCATCGACGAGATTCACCGGCTGCCGAAGATCGTCGAAGAGTGCCTGTACACCGCGATGGAAGATTTCCGCGTCGATTTCACCATCGAGGGCGGACTCGGCGGGCGGGTGGTCAATTTCCGGCTCAAGCGGTTCACGCTCATCGGCGCCACCACGCGGGCCGGCCTGCTGACGGGGGCGCTGCGCGATCGATTCGGCCATCGCTTTCACCTGGACTTCTACAACACGGACGAGCTGTGCACGATCGTGGAGCGATCGGCCAGGCGACTGGACGTGAAGTGGACCGGCGCGGCGCTTCAGACCATCGCCACGCGAAGCCGCGGCACGCCGCGTGTCGCCAATCGACTGCTCAAACGTGTGCGCGACTACGCACAGGTACGGGGCGACGGCGTGATCACGCCGGATGCGTCCGACCGGGCACTAGAGATTCAACAGGTGGACCACCTGGGCCTCGATGAACTCGACCGGCACTATCTGACGACGCTGATCCGCGTCTATCAGGGCGGCCCGGCCGGGATCGAGGCGCTGGCCGCGACGATGGGTCAGGAGCGTGACACGCTGGAAGACGTGGTGGAGCCGTACCTCCTGCAGATCGGCTTCGTCATCCGCACGCGGCAGGGTCGTCAGGCGACGCGCGAGGCGTGTGACCATCTCGGCCTGCCGCGACCGCAAGTCGTGCCCCCCCCCGACGAAAGCACGCTGTTCTGACAGGCCGTACGGGCTCCGATCCCCCCTCAGAGCCCCGGCATTCATGCCGGGAGTGTTGGGGAAGAGGATACACTGACGGAAGAGCCCCGCCCGGCGGAAGGAAGTCCCCATCCCCACGCGCGGACAAAATGTGTTCAACCTGATCGCGCGACGCTGACGCGAACAGTCCGAGACGCGGATATCTCTCGGGACGTCCCATCACCCACACTCCCGCCATGAATGGCGGGGCTCTGAGCGGGGCGGGACGCAGGGCTCTGAGTGGGACGGCAGCGTGCGGCAGCTACGGCGGCGTAACCGGCTTAGCGGGCGCCTCACGCTCCGCGCGCAGGACGCGGATCGCAGCCGGCGCCACGCCCGCCGCAACCAGTTCCGCAGAAACTTTCGCGATGACCGGTTCGGCCAGGTCGGCCGCCACGCGGATCTCCACGGAGGCATCGTCCGCGCGCAGCCGCGCGGCCAGATCGGCGACGGTAATTGGCTTGCCGTCGTGCGTCAGCTTGCCGTCCGCTGCGAGCGTGACCGCCACGACGGCCGCGGCCGCCGAGCGGATCGTGAGCACGCATTTCGTCCCCACCGGCGGGATCGCCTCGGTATTGGCCGAGAGCCACAGCGACTCGTTGTCGGCCGTGTGCAGACCGGTGATGGCGATCAGCGCAGAGGTGAAATCGACCACGCTGACGACCGTCCCGTCCACGTCCGCGCCGAAGTGATCGCCTTCAAACACGGTCGATCCCGCGAAGACCCAGGCAACATCCGTCGGCGGCGCCTTGCGCTCGACGTCCAGCAGCCAGTCCGCGGCCGCAACCGTTCGGCGGCGACCGTCCTGTTCGCAGGTGATGCGCAGATCGACCGGCTCACCCGACGGCGGCAGCCAGGCGTCCTTTTTCTCGTCGTAATGAACGGGTTTTCCCGGTTCGATGCCGACCAGGCCGATGGCTTTGAAGATGTCCAGCGGTCGAGCGTCGACGCGGAGGATAGACTCGTGCTCGCGCGTGCGCGGGCTGCATGCGAACAGTTCCAGCGGCCCCTCGCGCAACACGACGGCGGCCGCGACTTCGACGGCCTTTCGCTGCCAGTCGATGGTGACGCCGGGGGCGAAGGTCTTGCGCGAGTCGCCAGTTGTACCGTCGGGGGGGGGAGGAGTCTGCC
>CAZYLK010000173.1:0-2696 GCA_964648365.1 uncultured Phycisphaeraceae bacterium | reverse complement strand
GTGCGAGTGACTAGGTGTGCGGTCGGGTGGGTGCGGATGATGCAGGGGTGCAGGGGGGGGGGTTTCCTGTGGGAAGGCGGGGAGAGGGCCACTCATGATCAGCAGCGCCGAGACGCAGGCGGTGCCAAGGCAATGGACGCTCCAGCGCCGAACCCCAGGCTTGAGCCTGCGCGATCGTTCCGGTGCTGATGCGGCCACAGATCGTGCATGGCCGCTCAGCCCGGGCGGACGCTCGATCTGCGAATGCACTTGAGGGGAGGGCCATCCGCCGTCAGTCGGCGTTCGTGATCCGCTACTCGACATTCGACATTCCTCATTCGTCATTTGCGGTTTCCTCAATCCGTTCTCAACGACACGCCCGCAGCCCCGGCTTCGTTGCAGGCCGCGAAGGCGTCGACGACGTGTTGCATCGATACGCCTTCCTTCGGATCGACGATCACGGCCGCGCCGAAGTTCTGCCGCAGCAGCGCCGACAGACCTTCCGTCATGGCACCGGCGTCGCCGGACCAGCCGCCGTCGTTGATCCGGTACGTCAACGCGCCCGCCTCCAGCCGCAGCGTCAGCCAGATATCGCGCGACGCTGACAGGGACGGCCGATCGCCGGTTGGCTGAAGCTCGGCGATCACCTGCCGCTCGCCCACGTCGAAGCGACCGAACAGCAGGAAGATGATCAGCAGAAAAACCACGTCGATCATGGGCGTCAAGGGGATGCCCGCCAGCCCGCGCCGGCTCTCGACCGCCAGCAACTGACGTCGAAGGCTCACGGCCGATCCCCCCTGCGCACTTCGCGCACGGCCACGCCGACGGACTGGATCCCCGCCAGCCGCAGGGCCGACAGCAGCGCCCGCACCCGCGTCGCCTCCGCGTCCCCCGGGGCGCGCACGACGACCTGCTGCGGCATCGCCCCGGCTCCGATCCGTTCGATCAGCGAATCCACCGACACACGCGCGCCCGCGACGATCACGCTGACCGGTGCAGCCGGATCGTCCTCGCTACCGACCAGGTGGATCGTCAGCACGTCGCGAGGGATGTCTACCGCGATCGCATCCTGCGCGGTCGGCGTTTCGACCGGAACGGCGTCCGGACTGGCCGCCAGCCGCGCGACCGTCATCCAGAAAATCAGCAGCAGGAAGATCGCGTCGATCATGGCCGTC
Source organism: uncultured Phycisphaeraceae bacterium (assembly GCA_964648365.1). GTDB lineage: Bacteria > Planctomycetota > Phycisphaerae > UBA1845 > UBA1845 > SURF-32. The sequence continues at coordinate 1,542 of CAZYLK010000173.1, read as the reverse complement.
ATGTCGACGCGCGGCGGGGCGGGAAGCTCGATCGAACGCTTCATGGCGGGTGTTGTACCCGAGCGTCACGGGACCGGCGAGTGCCGATGCGTCTGCCCGGTGCGAGCGGCAAGGTGCGCGTAGACCTCAGAGCCCCGACATTCATGTCGGGAGTGTGGGTGATGGCGTATACCGGACGGGATCGATGGTCCGGACGATTCGCGCTATTGCCCGCGCCACGTATCCAATGCAGTGCAACACCTCCGGCCCAGCCCCGCTTTGATTCAGTGACGTCATCGAGTCCAACACTCCCGGCTTGAAAGCCGGGGCTCGGAAGGCTACGGGCGTTCGTCCACCTCGAGAATCTCCAGCTTCACCCGTCCGATGACGTTCATCAGGGCGAAGCTCAACTCAACCAGGCCCGTGTCGTGCAGCGAACTGGTCGCGAAGACGATGCGCGCCGGGCTGACCTCCGTCTCGCGCAGGGCGGCGTCAACGTCAACCCACTGGCCGTTGATGTAGAACTGCGTCCACATGTGGAAGCCGAAGATGTCGCTGCGGCCGCCGAACATCGGCACGTACGCCAGGCCCACGGCGACACGCGCCGGCAGCTTGTTGATCCGGCCCAGCGCCGCCAGCAGAACGGCGTGCTCGCTGCAATCGCCCTGCCGCGTCCGGCAGACTTCGCTGGCCGTAGCAAAGCCTATGTCGAGGCTCTTGTCGTCGATGTAGTCGGTGACGAACTTACGCAGGTTCGCGGCCAGTTCCAGCGGTTTGGAGGCTCCGCCCGCCGCCCGCTTTGCCAGTTTGACCAGTTCCTCGTCGTCCAGCTTCATGACGATATTGCTGGCGACGTACTCGTCGGCCGCCGTCGGCGACCCGGCTGCCGCCGCCTCGGACCCTGCGATCGCCGCGTGATCCTGCCGCGTAACGACCAACTCCACGGACTGCCTGTCGCTCGCGGCGACGCGCTGCATCCCCGTCTGCGGGATGTCCGGCAGGTCGGCGTCGTCACCCGTCAGGGACAGGCGATATCTCACGCGATGCAGTTTCTGCGTGTCCAGCTTCCGCCCCGCGGGCACGGTGCTGGTCATGAAAAACTCGGGCGACACGAAGTCGGCCAGCGCCTTTTCCTGGTCGCAGGCGATCAGATCCATGTTCATCCCGGCCATGTTCAGCGTCGTCTTCAGCGCGACGCCGTCGTCCGGACGCATCCAGGTCAGCGTTTCGAGCCTGCCCATCGGCAGCGTGACGGCCGAGATGACCTTGGTGGCCCGGACTTCTCGCCCTTCGTGCTTGAACGCCTCCGTCCCGACCACGTGAAACTCCACGGGAACCGTGTCGTCGAGCCGCAGGTCGGGCGAATAAACCGGTAGCGTGTATTTCGTGCCCGGCTCGAAACCGCGCTTGATCGACTCGCGATAGGAGCCCCAGGTCATCAGGGCGGACGCGGGAAAATCAAACGACTTCTTCGTCTCCATGCCGAACTGCGACGTAACGATTTCGACCTTGCCGTCGGCGATCGTGCCCTTCATGCTGCTGGGGACGTCGGACATCTCCATG
>CAZYLK010000172.1:0-13583 GCA_964648365.1 uncultured Phycisphaeraceae bacterium | reverse complement strand
CATGCCACCTCGTCCAGCCGGCCGTTCGGTGCTTAGCCGCGAAAACAGCGACACCAGCACTTGACCGTCGACAGACACACTACCGAGTTGCTCTTTGACCGGGCCGGGTGTCGACATACCGGCCAGACGGGCTGACGGGTGCCAGAATACCACAATCGAGGTCCGGGATTCAAGCAGTTTTCAACGGCGGCGCAGGGCGGACGAGGGTGACGCCGCCGTTGGGGGGGCGGCAGAGCCCGGTCGGCCCACACGGACCGACGCCGGGTAACTGCGGGTCAGCGGATCGCATGAAACGGACCGTGGATCGACGCAGCCGTCCGGGAATGCCTTGATCATCTGCGCCTCATCCATCGGAAGCCCCGCCGCAGCAGCCGAATCGTACAGTTTCCTCCGGTGGGGAACGAAGCACTTCCAGTTGCGCGGGCTGCCGGGCGGCGACGAGGTCGCCGTCCGGGGGTCCACGCCAGCGTTGGCCCGACCCGGCCAGTGACCGTCAACGACGACTTCGCCGGACCGGACGTTCCGCGTGCCCGAGTTGCGCTCTTGTCCTGCTCTCGATCTCTCGCGACTTTCCGCCAGGCGTAGCGGCGGCCGCAGCGTGTGTGACACTCCGGGCGGCTCACCGGGGGCGTGCGCCGCGCGAGTCGTGTGGCACCCGCCGAAGGCGGACCGACGGCAGTCGGTGGTATGCTGGAGCGCGACGCTGCCCGGTGCTGCAACGCCCGTTTCGCTCGCCACGGCCTCGCAGACGAGACCGTGCCACCCGCCCGCTTCCAGTGAGCCAAGCGCTGCCCCGACATCCACCCCGGACGATCCGACGCGTCTTGCGGCCCCGTGCGGGACGGTCCGTCCGCGCACGCTGAAGCCCTCGGCTCGCAGGCGGAACCGCGTCATCCAGGGTGGGATATCGCGGCTCGTGACGCTGTGTGCGATGGCGATCGCGGCCGTCGCGGTCGGTTGCGGCGTGGCGCCTGGCCCGGGCGATCCGGGCCCGTCCACCACCGATCCCTTTTCAGGACTCGACCTGGACAGCGTCGCCAGTCACGACGAATCGGGTCGCAACGGCGCCTTCGCCACCGCGGAGCGCATCGCCGTGACGGCCGACCAGCCGCTGGCCGTTTCCGGACGCATCTCCGACGCGAGCGACGTGGACGTCTACGATCTGGGTCCGGTGCGCAAAGGTGATCGCGTCGTCGCTGAAGTTTTCGGCACGTCGACCCTGACGGGATCGATCGGACTGTTCGACGACAACGCCGACTCGATCCTCATCAACGATTCCAACAACGTCTATCTCGGACGGCTCGAACCCTACGTAGACGTCGTGATGCGCCGCGACATGGCGCACTGTTACGTCGCCGTCGCGGCGACGGTCGGCAGCGATTCATTCGGGGACTATGAACTGGCCGTGTTCACGTCGAGCGACGAGGCACTGCCGGCGACGCGGCCGCAGGTGGCGCTGCTCAACTTCGCCGGAGCAGAGCAGGTCCGACTGGGGAGCCGGGCGCCGGTGACGGTGCCCCCGTTCGACGCCGCGACGCTGTCGTCGCGCTACGCCGGGCAGACGGAGGCGATGGAGGCCTTCATCGTGGCGGCGGTGCGGCAGGATTATCTGGGCATGAACGTGGTGATCCTCTCCACCAGCGAGGGCGCGGTGGACGACGGCACCATGACCCGAATCAACTTCGGAACCTATGACGCAAGCCTGCTCGGCGTCGCCGAGGGCGTCGATGAGTTCAACGAACGTGCCGTTCAGGAGGCGATTGTCTTCACCGACACCTTTACTGTGTTCGACCGCCTCTCGCCGAGCGTATCGGAAATGGCGCAGGCGCTGGCGAACGTCGCCAGTCACGAACTGGGCCACCTGCTCGGCCTGGTTCACACCGCGGACGTTCGCGACGTGATGGACGTCACCGCCGGACTGACCGAGCTGATGCAGGATCAGCAGTTCGCCACGGCGGAACTGGAGCACCAGGTCTTCCCGCTCGGCCGGCAGAACTCGGCCCAATACCTGTACGACGTGGTCGGCGGCGATCTCGATCTGATCAACCAGGTGGCCGCGATTCACAAGTCGGCCGTGGTTCGGGCGAAATCGCTCGACGTGCTCGAATCCCGGATGAGGCGGCGGGAACTGGTGTTCGGCTCGTGCGGGTTGCCGTCGCGTTAGAGGCGGTCGAATCGGCCGCGGGGCGCCTCCGTCCCGCGTTGACCGGACTTTCGTTGCGACCATACCATTCGGCACCGACAGGAGGCCTTGCGGACGCCGGTCCTCCGACATCCAGCGGCGAGCAGCCGCGAACGGCGGGTCGTCGCGACGGCTCGAGAGTGGAAGGCGAGAGGATGCTGGCAGACGGAAAGTTCAGATGGGCTGGAGCGCGGGGGCTGCGGACGATGCGCGTCGTGCCGGTGGCGCTGCTGCTGATGGGCGGGTGCGGCGGCTCGGTCACCGCTCCCGGCCCGACCCTGGTCGACGGCAACCGGGAGGAGGGCACGTCCCCGCGGGGCAAGACCAGCGGCGAGCCGAACGGCACGTTCGAGTCGGCGCTGATTGCGCTCTTTGATGCGGACGGGACGGCGCGGTTGCAGGGGACAATTTCGCCGGTGCTGGCGCCTGCGGACGCTGACGTGTTCGATCTGGGCCTGTTGAAGGCGGGCGATCGCGTCGTCATCTCGGCCGGCGCCCGCCGGTCGTCGCTCGACGTCAGCATCGCCCTGTTCGACGATCAGCAGCGGCTGGTCTACGTCAACGATGACATCAGCGACACGAACCTCGACGCATCGATCGACCACGTCGTACGCCACGATGGCGATCCGTATTACCTGGTCGTGTCGGCGTCTGACTTTGCCGTCGGGGGCACAAAATCCGGCGCGTATACGGTGGACGTGGCGGTCACGATTGGTGGCGACGTTCCGGCGCCCGCGCCACAGACGTTGCTGCTGGACTTCGCGGGTGGCGAGATCAACTCGGCGGCGCTGGGCCGGCTCGATCTCGATCCGTTCGACTCCGGTGATATTTCGGCCCGCTACGAAGGCTCGACGGCCCTGATGAAGAAGTGGATCCAGGCGACGATGGAGCAGAACTTCGAGCGCTTCGACGTGGTCGTCGTGTCGACGGATGAGCCGCTGCCGGATGCGCCGTTTACGACAATCTTCTTCGGCGGCTACCGCGAAGACGTGCTCGGGTTTGCCGAGGCCGTGGACCTCTACAACCTCGATCGCTGCGACGACGCGATCATCTACATCGAGTCGTTCGATCCGTCGGACGGGTTGTTCTTCATCCCGCCGACCGCGCTGGAACTGGCGGTGGCCATCGGCAACGTCGCCTCGCACGAGGCGGGACACCTGCTCGGCCTCAACCACGTCGATGATGAAGCGGCGCTGATGGACACCAAATCCGGCGCGTCGTCGCTGCTGGGCGACCAGGAGTTCATGCTCGCGCCGCTGAGCAGCCAGATCGCTCCGATCGGTTTTCAGGACGCGGTCCTGCTGCTGGAGCAGGCGCTGGGCCTGGCGCCGCCGGTGGAACTGGCCGACCGACTGACCGTCCGGCGCGGGGCGCCGGCGGTGCGACGAAATCCCTACGCGGCCTACCGGCCCGGATCGCCGTGACCGGGGCCGGCCGCCGCCGGCGGATCGGTGCCGGCGATCGGTCAGGAGTGAGAAGAGTCAAACCAGCGTTCCCGGACGCTGATTCAGAGCCGGCCCCTCGTGCGGCCGGTCGTTACGCCGCTCCCGATGCCGGCGGTCATAGCGGGGTCATGACCGTATCCGGGGGATTCGCCGTCCGGGAGCATGCATGTCGCAGTTACCGCGCTACCTTCACTGTCCGCAATGCGGGCAGCCGGTTGTCCTGCCGGCCCTGTTCGGCAATTCCGCCTGGCGTTGCCGCCAGTGCTATGCCATGTTCCGCGCCACGGAAGCACATGACGCGCCGCCCGAACCGCCCGACTCGACCGAGCCTGCCTGCGTCATCGAAACCGCGCCCCCGTCCGGCCGTCACAAGCCCGGCTGGCTGCCGGCGCGGGCACGCTCGCGGGCGGCGTCGTGACGTAACACGGATCAATGCTTCGCAAGGCATCGGTAGGGCTGCGGCACGAGCGCCGGGGGCTGAGTGCGCCACGGAACCTCGGCCTCGGTCCCGCGCTACCCCGCTTCGTACCGTGCCAGGCGGTCGCGGAGGATCTGGGCGCGGGCGATGCCGCGCTGGGTGGATCGCATTTTCTGGCCGCGCTCCTTTTGCAGGTGGGCCGGCTGGATGGCGACGGTCATTTCGTTGAGTTCGTCGATGCCGAAGAGGCTGAACCGGCCGGTGTGCATCCCCAGGCGCAGGTGCGATAGCTGAAGGAACGTCTCCTCGCTGCTGATGATGCGGGCGTGGCGCAGGACGCCGAACGCGCGCCAGACCTTGTCGTCAAGCTGGTCGCGGCGCTTGGCCAGCAGCGCTTCGCGGGCGCTGCGTTCGTATTCGACGATGCGCGGGACGATGTTATTGCCGAAGTCGTCGAGGATCTGCTCTTCCGACCGGCCCAGCGTAGTCTGGTTGGAAAGCTGAAAAAAATCTCCGACGGCGTCTGTGCCTTCGCCGTGCAGTCCGCGGACCGCCAGGCGCATGTCCTGCGCCGCGCGGGCCACGCGCTCGATTTCCTGCGTGATCTTCACGGCCGGCAGGTGGAGCATGACCGAGACGCGGATTCCGGTGCCGACGTTCGTGGGGCAGGCGGTCAGGTAGCCGAAGCGCTCGTCGTAGGCGTACTCAAGGCGGCCGTCGATCACGTCGTCGATGGCGTTGACCGACTTCCAAAGGTCGTCCAGGTCCAGCCCGGGGCGAAGCCCCTGGATGCGCAGATGGTCTTCCTCGTTGACCATGACCGAGCGGCTCTCATCGACGGAGACCACCACGCCACGACGGCCTTCGCCCTGGGCGTGTTGCCGGCTGATGAGATGGCGTTCCACGAGCACCTCGCGGTCGACCTCGTCCTGCTCGTCTACCTCGACGGTCCAGGAGCCGTCGGGCATGGCGCCCTCGGTGACGGCGTCGACGACGGTGCGGTAGATCTGCGCCCGCTGGCCGTCGGACGCTTTGGTCAGAAACGGAAACGCCGCGAGGTTGCGGGCCAGCCGCACCCGCGACGAAATGACGACGTCGGACATCTGGCCGGTGGAACTCAGCCACGGAACGGCGCTGCGGGCGAGGTCGTCGATGGTCATGACGCCTCCATCTGGCGGATTTCGTCCCGGAGCTGGGACGCGCGTTCGTACTCTTCCCGATCGAGCGATTCCTGCAAGTCCCGCCGGAGGCGGCGCAGGTCGGTCAGGCGCCGGACCTCGTTGCCGGCGGAGCGCGGCGTCTTGCCGGCGTGGTGGGTGGCGCCCTCGTGGGCACGCTCGATAAGCTGGCCGAGGACGGGCTCGAAGGCGCGGTAGTCGTTCGGACAGCCGAGCAGGCCCTTCTTCTGAAACTCGGAGACGGTCAGCCCGCATTCCGGGCAGCGCAACTGCTCGCGCTGCGCCTGCTTGACGAAGTCGTGCAGGACGGCCGTGGTGGTCTCGGGCTGTTTGACGGCCACGCCCTCCTGGCTCGCGCATTCCTCGCACAAGTGCCGCTCAAGCGTTTCGCCCGATGGCGCGATGTCCGTCAGGTGGACCGTGGCGCGATGCTTGTTGCACGACTGACACGGGATGGGCTGCATAAGGCACGGTCGCTCGGAGGATGCGGACACAGTTTCAGCGGGAGAATTGTAGAAACGCCGGGAAACAGCGTCAATTCGGTGCCGGCCGTGCGCGCCGGCAGGGGTGGCTTCACGTCGCGGCCACCGGCTCTGCCGTGGGGGTCGGGATCGACCTGCCCGGGCCGGCCGGCATCGAGCGGGTTCAGTTTCGGCTAATCGCGTTCGACCAGGAAGAGCTGTTCCGTCACGCGGATCGATCGGGCGTGGAGATTGCGGCTGCCCCGGAAGGTCGTGTACGGCGTTTCCAGCACCTCGACGCGGCCAAACGCGCCAAGCATTTCCCGCATCGCGTCGGGTGGGATGAAGCCCTCGTTGTTGTACGACACCAGGAGGAACGGCGCGTCGATGGTGCCGATCAACTCCGTCATCAGCGGCAGTGACCTCGCCCGCGTGTTGTAACCGGACCGGCGCCAGTCGGCCGGGATGCCCGCGACGCGGCTGATCCGCCGGGGCCGCCGGTAACTTACCAGAAGGTTGAGCATGAAATAATTGGAGCCATAGGGGTGCTGATTGTAGGGCGGGTCGAGGTAGGCCAGATCCAGGTGTCGCACCGCTCGGGCGGTGTCGATCGCGTCGCCCTGCAAGACGTCGCAGTCGCACTCGAACCGGCTCAGCACGGGCGGTTCGAGCCGGATCGGCCCCCGGATGCGCAGCAGCGCGTCGCCGCCGCTCCCGCCGAAGCGTCCGATGCGGGTGCGCCGGTCCTTATAGAACCCCTTGAAGACGCCGGCCGTGTTGGCATGGACCGACGCCTTGCTCAGCAGCGGGCCGAGGAGCAGATCGCGCAGGCGGGGATCAACCTCTTCGATCAGCCGGCGGTAGGCGTCCAGCCGACGGGCGTTGTCGCGCGTGTAGAAAACCCGATCGCGCCGGCCGATACGGGCCTCGTCGCGCGGCGCATAGAGTTCCTCGATGAACCCGAGCCGGTGCGGCAGGGTTTCTACCTGCCGGTTGAGCTTCTCTACCAGCGCGGACACGCGCGCGCGGTTGACCGAACTTCGGTTCTGCAAGTGGCAGCGGGCCGCGACCACGGCGTAGTCTTCGAGATCGTTGGCCACCAGCCGCGAAGCGTGTGCCTTGAGGAACCGGGAGACGACGCCGGAGCCGCTGAAGGCGTCCAGGACGCGAAGCCGCGAGCGACCGAGCCGCCGCTTCACCTTTTCCACGGCATCCCCGATCGGACCCAGCAAGGCCCGCTTGTTGCCGATGCAGGTGATCAGTTGCCGGGTCAGAAAGTCGGGATCTTCGCCGCTGCCGGTGGTCGGAGGGCAGTCCAGGACGACGGCGGCTGACTGTCCGGTGGTCACGAGCGACTCCACGGTGCGGCGGCCACGCCTCGCACCGGCGTCTTCATCGTCGTTTTCGTCTCCGTTCCGCCAGACGTGGATCGCCGGACGGAACGCGACGTGTGTGCGTGTCAAAGCGGCGCGGTCGATAAGCACATCCTTCCGCGCCGGTTGAGGCTTGGCGCAAGAAAGAGCGGCGTGACATGCACGCCGCTGGTATCGGGCCGGTTTGGCGACAGCCCGGTCGAGACTGCTGTGATGCCGCGGCCGACGGGCGCCGCGTTATTGCAGCACCGGGTCTCCATCCAGAACGGTGCGCAGCTTTCGCAACGCGTTGTTCTGGATCTGCCGGACGCGCTCCTTGCTCAAACCCATCGATCGGGCCACCTGCTGGAGCGTCCGCCGCGGGCGATCGTCCACGGGGAAGCGATCGGCCAGTACCTTGGTCTCGCGCTGGTTCAGCTCAGCCGAGTTCTCGTCGAGAACGCGGCGGAGTCGCTCCGCAAACAGCTCCGTTCCGTCGTCGTCCCGGTCCGGGCGCTCGACGGCGTCCGTATGGGTGACCGGCAGCAGCTTGCGATAGCGCGTTTCCTTCTCGCCGCGGCGAGCCCAGGCCCGGGCGATCGCGTTGCATACGTAGGTGCTGAAGCGGTAGCCGCGCCACGGATCGAACCGCTCGACGGAACGGGCCAGGGCGAACAGGCCCTCGCTGAGCATCTCGTCGTGATCCAGGTCGCGGAAGCGGTAGCGCCGCATCATGGTGTAGACCAGGCCGAGGTTTTGCTCGACGACGTACTCGCGAATGATCATCCAGCGGCGCGCCCAGACGGCCCGCTGTCTCGGCGAGTCGGGATTCGCGCGGCGGTTTCCGCCACCGCGATAGGCGCATGTATGCATCGCCCGGAAGAGAACGGTCTCGTCCGGCTTCTCGCCCGGTGCGCCCGCGATGATCCAGTCGGCGATCTGGGCTGCCTCGTCCCCCGCGGCGTCCGAACGGAGCCGATGATGGGGCGAATACCACGGCGAAAACTCAGGATCAGGCTTCATTCTTGAAGAAACGGGGATCATAACCACACGTCCTTCCTCTCTCTTCTCTACCCACCAGCGTTCCACGCGTCTGTACCCGCCGGCGTTCCACGCGGCTAAATCCGCACCGAATTGGTGCTGTATCCATTCTATGCCGACAACGTCCTGTATCAAGCAGTTCAACGAACGGATTCGCCAAACCCATGCAGCTATTCGTCCGCGGCGCTCGGCGGCGACCCGGCGGACCTTTGTGCCACTGCACACAAGGTGATACGCTCCAGCAGGTTGCGCGGTTCTCCGTCTGTGCGTCGGTTCGCGTAAGAAATGGTCAGCGCGCGGCGGCCCGCCGGTCGATGCGTGGTTATTTTTACCCACTGCGTGGGGCGATCGCACTACCAGTGCGTCGCGACCGGGTTGCCGTCGGGCCGGGTCGGCGCTTCCATGTTCCTGAGCGGCAATTCCCGGACCAGTGCCATCGCGCGGAGGTTGCGCGGGCCACATGAGCGGCGGACGCGACCAGGGACTTCGCCTCAGGATCGCGTATGATGGCGGCATGGAGCGGCCGGAGCGTGACATGTCGGCGCGAGGCTGGTATCGGCGGCTGGCGCCGGGAATCCTCATCGCGGCGACCGGCGTCGGCGCGGGCGATCTGCTGACGGCCGGCCTGGCCGGGGCGCGGCTGGGCGTCGCCGTCATCTGGGCGGCGGTGCTTGGCGGGGTGCTCAAGTGGGTGCTCAACGAGGGCCTCGCCCGGTGGCAGATGGCCACGGGGACGACGCTTCTGGAGGGCTGGGCCCAGCGGCTCGGCGCCTGGATTCGGTGGGCGTTTCTTGCCTACCTGCTGCTATGGACGGTGTCCGTGGGCGGCGCGCTGGTCAGCGCCTGCGGCGTGGGTGGGACCGGCTTGATTCAGCTCACGGAAGACCCGCGACACTCGAAGATCGTCTGGGGCGTGATTCACGCCGTCGCCGGGTACGTCCTCGTGCGCCGCGGCGGCTTTGCCTGGTTCGAGCGCATCATGTCCGTATGCATCGCGGTGATGTTCGTCGCCGTGCTGGCCACGGCCGTGCTGATCCAGCCCGACTGGGCGGCGGTGGGGCGCGGACTGGCGGCGCCGCTCCTTTCGCCGCAGACGGCCTTTCCCTCGGAGGGCCGCGCGTGGGTGATCGCCGTGCTCGGCGGCGTGGGCGGCACGCTGACGCTGCTCTCCTATGGCTACTGGATTCAGCAGCGGCAACGGACGGGCGAATCGGGACTGCGTGACTGCCGTACAGACCTGACGGTCGGCTACGCGATGACGTCGCTGTTCGGTGCGGCCATGATCATCATCGGCTCTCGAACGGCGCTCAGCGGTGAATCGACCTCGGCGACGGAACTGGCGGAGCAGGTGGCGGCGGCGGCGGGTCCGGGGGGCAAGTGGGTCTTCCTCGTCGGTTTCTGGGGGGCCGTGTTTTCAAGCCTGCTGGGCGTCTGGCAAAGCGTGCCCTGCATCTTCGCCGACTTCGTCTACCTCAATCGCTCGAACCGTGGCGCGGCGCCGCCGCGCGACTTGTCGGCGACACGTCCTTACCGACTCTACCTCGCCCTGATGACGCTCGGCGCGGTGCCGCTGCTGTGGGTCCGGCTGGAGTGGGTGCAGAAGACCTACGCCGTGCTCGGGGCGATGTTCATGCCGCTGCTGGCACTGACGCTGCTGATCATGAACGGGCGCAGCGACTGGGTGGGGCGTCGGTTTCGCAGCGGCTGGCTGGTCAATGCGTTGCTGGTCGGCACGCTCGTGTTTTTCGCCTATTTCGGCTGGGAGGAAGCGGCCAGAAAGCTGGGCGGTCGGTCGTGAGCGCACCCGATGAGATCGCAAGGCGCCGTTCGGTTCACACATTGCTGTGTCACCTCGCTGGTTTCGGGCTGGCGGCGGCCTACTGCACGCTCTTCTGGTCCAGTCTGTGGGAGCGGCTGCCGGCGCCGTTTTCCGTCTGGGGACGTGCGGTGCGTCGCGAGCTATGGTCGATCTGGCGGGATTCGCCGATCGACTGGCTGCGGTTGACGATCGTGCAGGCGATTGTCGTACCGTGCGTCGTCATGGCGTGCGTCGGGCGCAGCCCCCAGGACTTCGGACTGGGCTGGCCGAACCGTCTCGGGTGGCGCCTGGCGTGGATCAGCGTGATTATCTCGATCCCGTTCGGCTGGTGGCTGATCCACGCCGATCCGGGAGAACCCACGCATCACGTTTCGTACGAGATGTGGGTCACATTGGCGGGGATCATCCCGGAACACGCGCTGATCTGCGGTCTGTTCGTGACGGTGTTTCTGCCGGGCCTGTCGCTGCATCGGGCGCGTCCACCGGTGTTGACCGGCGGCGCGAGCGTCACGACACGCGCCTTTCGACGGCTCGGGTTGGCGCAGCCGCCGCGGGAAGGCGGATCGCGCGTTCTCGGGTGGTTCGGGCTGAACGGCCGCGCGTTGTGGGCCATCTCGGCGTCGGGCGTACTCTTCTTCGCGGTCCACTTCGGCAAGGATCTGGCCGAACTGGCGACGTCGCTGCCCGGCGGCGTGGCGATCGCGTACGTCACGCTGCGGTCACGCTCGATCTGGCCGGCGGTGGTGGCGCACTGGGCGCTGAATCTGATTCCGAAGGCGATGCTGTATGCGCGGACGGTGTTCGACGGCGCGGGGGTGTGATCGCTGAACTGCGCAGCGCGATTCTGGCGCAGCCGCCGCGTCCTGCCCGGCGGGCGTGCGCCGGGACCGCGGCGGGCAGCGTCAGCCGCGATCGCGTTCGCTGCGGAGGTAGTCGATCTGCGGCGCCGAGCGGGAGCCGGCGGGCAGCGGGTCGGCGGTTCCATCGAGGGAACTCGGCGACTGCGTCAGCGTCCGCTCGGCGGAGCGCACCTGCTGAATCTTCAGGTAGGGCGTCGTCTCGGCGCGGGCGCAGACGATGTGGCCGTCGGGTGAAACGAGGATGATCCGGTCGTCGCGCGTATTGCGGACTGCGATCTCATGGCCGCGCTGATCGAACCAGTGAAGGGTCTCGCCGGTCTGCGCGTCCACGATGTCGATAATCCCCGAGCGGGTTTGGATGGCCGTCTGGCCGGGCGCGGCGGCGACGAAGCCGACGCCGTCGCGGCGGACCCACTTTTCCTGCCCGGAATCCACGTCGATGGCCGTCAGGCCGGTTCTGGGGCAGTACTGGTAGCAGGTGAAACGGGCGAGCACGGGCGCGTCGGTCAGCGGTCCGGGGAAGCGATACCGCCAGCGCTCCGCGCCGGTTTGCAGATCAAACCGGTACAGGGATCGATCGGTGGAGGCGACGTAGACGCCGGTGTCGTCCACCTGGGGGTCGGCGACCACGGCCGATTCGGTCCGCGCGACCCATTGGCCCGTCTTCCGCAACGCGCCGCAACTGACGACGGAGCCTCCCTGCGTGGCGAAGATAAGCTGGTCCCGGCCGTGCAGCACCGGTGCGGCAGTCACCGGAGAGCCGGTGTGGACTTCCCAGTTCTGGATGGGTCCGGTGTCGAAGTGATGATCCCAGAAGATCGAGTAGAAGCGGCCGTTGGAGCCGCCCATGTAGAGCTTGGTTCCGTCGGCCAGGGCCGGCCCGCCGGGCGAGAACTCCGGCGTGAAGGAAAAGACTTCCTCGCCGGAATAGCGGTCGAGCAGATAGGTGCGGGACGTTGTGACGAAGACGGCCGGTCCGTCGCCGGCGGCGTTGCGCTGGTGGCGCGGCGGGTGGATCGTGTACGTCTCCTGGCTGAGCGTGCGCGTCCAGCGGAGCAACCCCTGTTCGCCGCTGATGCAGTAGACGTCGCCCATGCGGCTGATGACGTAGAGGTTGTCGTCCAGGAGCGTGGCGCTGAGGACGGTATCGTCTTCGGTCAGCGGAAGCTCGGCATCCCAGTATTTGAAGTATCCGGCCGAGTGAAGCTGGCTTGCGCTGACCAGTCTCGGCGTTCGCGAAGGAGCGGAGCAACCGGCCACGAACACGGTGAGGGACAGACTTGCCAGGACGGCCTTCGCACTTCGCATAGACATCTCCTGCTGACAGACCCGCGTCTCGGCGGAGCGCGGCCCCCAGGTTCCTCGGTCGCGGCGCGCGGCCGCGCCGAACCGCCGGGCGTCTTCGGAGCAGCGCCCCCGCGCGGCGGAACCCGCATTGGACGGCAAGGGGCGGGTCCGGTCAAGACGCGGTCGCCGAAATCGTGGCGGAAGTTGAAGTGCCGGTCGGGGGGCATTAGAATCGGCGGCGACATGCGAGTTCGCGGCCCTCCGGCTGCGCTTCGCGGCGACGGCCGCGGGCCGGGCGGCCCTTTTCGGCCCGGCGATCCGCGGCCGCGTGCCGCCGCAGCGTACATGCGGTCGGGGTCGGGGGGCCCCCGGACGGCGTGGGTCCACGGCGGGCCGATTGCGCGGCACGTTCGTCCAACCGGGGTCGCGCCGCTTACCTGATCGTCACTGTTTCCGCAGGCCGGTTCATGGCAAAACGCAAGAAGAAGATCGGCGAGATTCTCCTCTCCTGGGGCATCATCGACGCAAACACCCTGGCCGACGCGCTCCAGTACGCCAAGGAACACGGCAAACGGATCGGCGAGGCCCTGGTCGAACTGGAGCTGTGCAGCGAAGACGACGTGGTCAAGGCGCTGGCGTCGCAGTTCGGCCTGGAGTACATCGACCTGGCCAAGACCTCGATCGACGAGGAATCGCTGTCCATCATCCCGTCCGGCATCATATCCAAGCACAACGTGATCCCGGTCGAGATGGACGCCAACCGGCTGAAGGTCATCATCGCCGACCCGCTGGACATGGAAACGCTGGACCTGCTGCGTTTCCGTCTCAATTGCGAGGTGATGCCGACGCTGGCGCCGCTCACCCGCATCCGCGCCTTCATCGAGAAGAAGGTCGACGCCAACAACGACGAGCTGTCCAAGACGATGAAGAGCATCGACCAGGACGCTCCGGGCGAGCTGGACGCGGCCAAGAAGGCGGCGGAAGAGGACGAGGATGCGCCCATCATCAAGCTGCTCAACATGCTGATCGCCGAGGCGGTCCACTCGCGGGCGAGCGACATTCACATCGAGCCGATGGGCGACCGCGTCCGGGTGCGGTATCGCATCGACGGCGTATGCATCATTCGCGACGACATCCCGCTGGCCATGCGCAACGCGGTGACCGCGCGTCTGAAGATCATGGCCGGGCTGGACATCGCCGAAAAGCGGCTGCCCCAGGACGGCCGCATCAAGATGCTGATCGGCGGCAGTCCGATCGACTTCCGCGTGTCGGCGCTGCCCTCCTACCACGGCGAGAGCGTCGTGCTGCGTATTCTGCGTCCGGAGTCGGCCCAGGTGGGCCTGGGGTCGCTCGGATTCGAGGAGGACGACTACCAGACGTTCCAGAAGATCATCCGCCGCCCGAACGGGATCTTTCTGGTCACCGGCCCGACGGGTAGCGGCAAGACGACGACGCTCTACAGTGCGCTTCAGGAACTGAACCGCCCCGACAAGAAGATCATCACCGCGGAAGACCCGGTCGAGTACGTCTTCCCCGGCAT
>CAZYLK010000171.1:0-13716 GCA_964648365.1 uncultured Phycisphaeraceae bacterium | reverse complement strand
CCGCTCGGACTGACGCGCCGTGCCACTGCTCTGCGAGCAGTGCTCCGCCGCCGCCCGCGATGCCCTGCGGTTGCTCTGGAGATTCGCTCGCCCTCGCCGCGGTCGCGGGTTCGGACAACGCAATCTCGTCACGCTCGAAGCCGCACCGCTCAAGAGCAGTGACACCTGGCGGCACCAAGGTGGCACCCGTCGCACGACGATCATGACGGGCACTGACGGCACAACGGTCCCCGCGGCCACTCGGCAGGTTCGCCGCGGCGGACCCGCCCGCTACAATTCCGCGGACGCGGCATGGTAGCGACCTCGTCCCCGGTTGAACAAGCGCCCCGAGCCGATGAACAACGCCCCCCGCCCCGCCACGATTCACCTGGCCGTGCTGCAACCGGCCCTGCGGCGCGACGCGCCGACCGCGAACATGCACACCCTCCGCCAGATGGTCGAACACGCCCGGCGTGAAGGCCCGCTCGACCTGGTCGTGCTGCCGGAGGTCTTCGACGGCCGACGGCCGCAGGCCGAAGCGCCTGACGCCGCCGCGGATGCCGACGGGCGCCAGTTTCTGATCACGCTGGCCCGGGCGTGCGACGTTCACGTCGTGGGCGGCTCGCTGGTGGTCCCCGGCGATGGCAACGGAGCGTCGACGGTCGTCAATCGGTGCTACGTCGTCGAGCGGGGCGGGCGGCCGGTGGGGCACTACGACAAGCAGCGGCTCTTCTCGCGCGAGCAGGAATTCCGCACTCCGGGCGCGTCCGACGGCGTGTTCGTGCTCGGCGGCATCCGGGTCGGCGTGGCGATCTGCGCCGATCTGTGGTGGCCCGAGATCGCCCGCCGATACGTCGGACGGGTAGACGTTCTGTGCGTACCGGCCCGGACCGGCGTGCCGACCTACGAGCACGCGACCTATGCGCGACAGGCGTGGCATGCCCTGTCACTGACCCGGGCGATGGAAAACGGACTGGCGGTGGCGGTCAGTGACTGGGCGCCGCCGAGCCTCGACCGCTTCGCCCCGCGCGACGCATCCTCGGCCGGACCGCGGCAGTGGACCGCGGCCGTCAGCGGCGTGTTTGACCCGTCTCACCGGCCGGACATGGACCGGATGAAGACGCTGGCGCCTCAAGAGCCGGCCTGCGTGCGGGCTCAGATCGACCTGGCCGGGCTCGCGGCGTACCGGGCGTACCGAGGCGAAGTCGGCCTGCTGCCGGACGAGAACGCCTTCGGCGCCGGCCTCGCGGGCGATCCTGCCGACCTCCCACCCGGCTAGCGCGTGGGCGCCGCCGCTGCCAAACTCGCCCTCAGTGCGGACCGATAAACCCCTGGAACCGTCGAGTTTTCGGCCGTGGAGGAATCTTCGCGCGTGGTGTACGCGTCGACACATCGAGGGGCCGCGGGCGACTTGGCGGGAGGGGTGCGCGACCTCGTGGCTCATGCGGAGCTGCTGCGCAGCCTGGCCGTGCGCGAGCTGCGGGTGCGATACAAGCAGTCGCTGCTGGGGGTGGGATGGGCGGTGCTGCTGCCCATCTCCATGATGCTGGTGTTCACGTTCGTGTTTACGCGGGCCATCGACGCTTCCGCGGCCCTCGGGCTGGACGTGCCCTATGCCCTGTATGCGTATGTCGGGCTGGTGCCGTGGACGTTTTTCGCGGCGAGCCTGAACGGTTGCGTCAACTCGCTCGTCGCCAATCGCAATCTGATCACGAAGATCTACTTCCCGCGTGAGGTGTTCCCGCTGTCGTGCGTGCTCAGTTCGGCCGTGGACTTTGCCGTTGCCGGCGCGGTGCTGGTCGTGCTGATGCTCTACTTCGCAGCCGGCGGGCAGTTTACGGTGCGTGTTTCGGCGGCGATGGCGGTGCTGCCGCTGGTGCTGCTCATCCAGCTCGCGCTGACGGCCGGGCTGGGCATGTTGCTGGCGATGGGGAATCTGTTCTTCCGCGACGTGCGGCAGATCTTCGGCGTGGCGATTCAACTGCTGATGTTCATCTCGGGCGTGGTCGTGCCCGTGCCGGCGGATGGATCGTGGATGGTGCGGCTCATGGCGCTTAACCCGATGGTGCCGATCATCGAGGCCTATCGCGACGGCCTGATTCACGGGCGGATGCCGGGGGGGGGCGGACTGCTCTACGCGGGCGGTGTGTCGGTGCTGGTGCTGGTCGTCGGGTGGGTTGCGTTTCGCCGGGCGGCGACGCGGTTTGCGGAGTGCATCTGAGGGAATGGCGAAGAGCGAATAGCGAATAACGAATGAAGGCCGGCGGTGAACGGTGCTCGTTCGGTTGTGCAAGAGCGGGGTGAAGTGACGACTGCGGCGGTTGAGTTCAGTCATGTGGGTAAACGCTTCCGGCGCGGGGCGGGGCACGATTCGCTGCGCGACTGGATTGCGGCGGGGTGGCGGTCGCTGATGCGGCGTGGGGGGGGGCGATGCGGCGATGATGAACGCGGCGATCGTGCGGCAACTCCCGGCATGAATGCCGGGGCTCTGAGGGATGACGGATTCTGGGCGCTGCGGGAGGTGTCGTTTTCGGCTGAGCGGGGGGAGGCGATCGGGATCATCGGGCCGAACGGGGCGGGCAAGAGCACGGCGCTGAAGCTGCTGGCGGGGATTCTCGTGCCGGACGAAGGCGAGGTGCGCGTGTGCGGGCGGCTGGCGGCGCTGATCGAAGTCGGCGCCGGCTTTCACGGCGACCTGACCGGCCGCGAGAACATCTTTCTCAACGGCGCCATCCTGGGCATGAAGCGGCGCGAGATTCAGACCAAGCTCGATGCGATCGTCGCGTTCGCCGGGCTGGAGACGTTTCTCGATACGCCGGTGAAGCGCTACAGCTCCGGCATGTACGCCCGGCTGGGTTTTTCGATCGCCGCCCACGTCGATCCGGACGTGCTGCTCGTCGATGAAGTGCTCTCCGTCGGCGACGCTGTATTCCGCCAGCGCTGCATGGATCGGATGCGGGCGCTGATCGACGCGGGCACGACGCTCGTCTTCGTCACACACAACCTCGACCAGATGCAATCCATCTGCCGGCGGGCGCTGGTGCTCGAAGCCGGATCGGCCACGTTTCTGGGGTTGCCGGTGGAAGCGGTCAATCACTACATGAGCGCGATGTCGCGGGCGTATGCCGGCCACCGGCTCGCCGACGTCGGCAGCCTCGATGACACCTCGACGATCACGCTTGAATCGTTGCGGTTCATGTCTGACGGGGGAGCCGAGGTCGCGTGGACGCGGCCGGATGCGCCGCTTCGCGCCGAGGTGACGCTCACGGTCAGGCGTGCGGTGCCGCAAGCCGTGGTCGAGTTGAACATGCGCCGCACCGCTCACGAGAACCTGTTGAGCCTCAACTCCGGCCGCGATGCGGTCACGTTCGATCTGCCGGCCGGAACGCAGACGCTGACGCTCGATCTGCCGGCGCTGCCCGTCAGCGGCGGGCCGTACCTGTGGAACGTTCGCGTCTGGAACGCCGACGACGGCACGGCACTGCTCGACACACCGTTCCGCTTCCCGCTCAACATGGACGATGCCGGTCGCACGAACGGCGTGCTCTGCGTGCCGCACACGTGGGGACGCGCCAGCGAGCCGCGGGCTTCAGCCCGCGCGGACGTTGAGGCATCGAGCCCTGCCCCCGCCGGGCACGATCGCACGACGCATGAGCTGCCTGCTACGGCAACAGAACTTCGAGTCGCCTCGTTGCACGCGATCGAGAATCGGGTTGAGGCCGGCGAGTCCGCGCGGGCTGAAGCCCGCGGCTCGCTTTCTGAGGTGCGTCGATGAAGGTCTGCATCCTCGGCGACGCGCGATCCGTTCACCTGCAGCGCATCATCCCCGGGATCGCCGAACGCGGCGTCCGCGTTCATCTGATCACGCACAACCCCGCCGCCATTGAAGGCGCCACGGTCGAGCGGTTTCGCGTGCCGGATTTCGGCTGGCGACACGTCGGCCGCTGGCACGCCCGGTGGCGGCAGATGCTGCGGCGGTTGATGCGGCGCTTCGACGTGGTTCACGTTCACTTCCTGCACGACTGGGGCCTGACGCCTGAGATCGCGGCGGAAGGCGTGCTTGTGCTGACGCCGTGGGGCTCGGACATCGTCGATCCGCCGGGCGAAGCCCCGCCGACGCTCGATCTGGTCGATCTGCGGCGGGCCTTGCTGCGATGTGCCGACGGCGTCACCGCGTGGGGCCCGTGGTTCGCGGAGACGATCGCACAATTCGCCGGCATCGTCGCCGACGACGTTCATATTCTGCCGCTGGGTGTGGATACGTCCGTCTTCAAACCGCCGTCGCCGCCGCGCGAAGGCAGCCAGCGGCCGCTGCGGGTGGGCTTTTTCAAGGGGTTTCGTCCCGTTTACGGGCCGACCTGTCTGATTCGGGCCATCCCGACGGTCATCGAGGTGTGTCCGGACACGCGCTTTGACCTGGTCGGCGACGGGCCGCAACGCCTCAAGTGCATCGAACTGGCGGCGCAACTGGACGTTGAACCGCATCTGTTCTTCGCCCCCCCCCAGCCGCACCGCAACGTGGCCAACTACCTCGCCGGCTGGGACGTAAGCGTCATTCCGTCGCTGAGAGAGAGCTTCGGCGCGGCCGCGCTGGAATCCTCCGCGGTGGGCGTGCCTGTGGTCGCCAGCCGGGTCGGCGGACTCGTGGACACGGTCGTTCATGGGCAGACGGGACTGATGGTGCCTCCGGCCGCGCCCGAGCAGCTTGCCGACGCGATCATCACGCTTTTGCGCAATCCGCAGATGCGCCGCCGCATGGGCGACGAGGGGCGGCGGTTCGTTGCGGAGCGCTTCGAATGGTCCGACATTCTCGACGAGTGGGTGACGACCTATGAGCGCGTCCGGGAGCGCAAGGCGGTGATGGTGTGACGGCGGCGGATGCACTTGCGATTGCCGATCGGTCGTCGACGGACGCCGGCGAGCCGCGGGCTTTGGCCCGCGCGGATGCAGCCCTCGCGTCGGCGCTGCGAAATCCGCCGTGCCATGAATCATCGCCGCCGCGCCAACGCAGCGTTCTGATGATCGCCTCCGCGTTTCCCCCGGCGGGGGGGGGCGGGGTGCAGCGGACGGCCAAGTTCGCCAAGTATCTCTCGCGGCTGGGCTGGCGGGTCCACGTGTGGACGACACGCGGCACGGCCGGCTTGCCCGTGGATGAGTCGCTGCCGGCCGACCTGCCGGCGGACGTGTGCGTTCATCGTCGCAGCGCCTTCGACCCGTTGAATCCGTCTGAAGGCGATCGCACGTCGACGTTCGCACGGCGTCTGTCCGCAACGCTGCGATCCGCTCTGGCTCGCAGTCTGCCCGATGAGCGCGTGTGGTGGGCCATCGGCAGCGCCGCTCCGCTGCGCCGCCTCATACGCGCGCACGGCATCGACGTCATTTACAGCACGTTCAGCCCCCCATCGAACCACCTGCTGGCATCGTGGTTGAAGCGTCGCACCGGCCGTCCGTGGGTGGCCGACTTCCGCGATCTTTGGACGGACGATTGCGTGTACCGGGCGCGCGGCCTGCGACGATTCGCGGATCGCCGGCTGGAGGCGAGGTTTCTGCGCGAAGCCGACGCCGTGATCGGCGTCAGCAAGCCCCAGACGCGACTGCTGGCCCGGCGCTGCCGCAGTCAGGCGGCCAGGTTCCACACGATCACTAACGGCTTCGATCCCGAAGACTTCGCCGACCAGTTGCCTTCGCACGCTCAGCCGCGACCGTTCGTACTCGCTCATGCCGGGTCGCTGTCGTCGATGCGCGTGGACGATGCGCTGATCGAGGGCATCGCGGCGTTTGCGCGAACGATCGCACCGAACGCCGGAGGCGGCGGCGACGAGGGCGCCGCGCCGTTTCGCTTCGAGGTCGTCGGCGTCATGTCGTCGGAGCTGCACGAGCGCTTTCGCGCGAAGGGCGTGCCGGTGGCATGGAGCGGCTACGTGAATCACGCGGAGGCGGTCCGCCGGATGAGAGCGGCCGACCTGCTGCTGCTGCCCACGGCGATCGGTCGGCACGGCGATACGCTGATCCCGGGCAAACTGTTCGAGTATCTGGCCTCCAGGCGGCCGATCCTGGTGACCGGCGACGCGGACAGCGAAGTCTGCCGGCTGGTGCGGCGCTTCGGGGGGGGCGTGACGTGTGAGCGCTCCGCCGAGGCGATCCACTCGGCGCTGACGGCGCTGTACGCCGCCCGGTCCTGCGACCCGCGACCCTATGCCGACCTGTCCATATTCTCTCGAGAAAAGCTGGCGCAGCGGTTGTCCGATGTCTTGATCAGCGTCTGCCGGGCGGCGGGCGATCAAGTCGCTGCCGCGGATGGCGGCGAACGCGCGTCAGCGCAGCGCGCCCGACATGTGTGCCGCGGCTCGGACGCGCACGGCGCCGGCTCGTCCGGCGGCGCGTTCGCCCCGGCGAGCGAGAACTTTGAGATTCTGCATGAAGTCGAGACCGAACGTATCGATCGTCCTGCCGACCTACAACCGGGCCCGCCTGCTCGATCGGGCGATCCGGTCCGTGCTGGCGCAGACGTACCGTGACTGGGAACTGATCGTCGTTGACGACGGCAGCACCGATGACACGCGCGCCGTCGTGGACGCTTTCGCCGCGCGGACGGACCGGCCGGTGCGATATATTCGTCAGGAGAACGCCGGCAGCAGCGCCGCCCGCAACCGGGGCATCGACGGCGCTTACGGCCGGTTCATCGCCTTCCTCGACTCTGACGACGAGTACCTGCCCACCAAGCTCCAGCGACAGCTCGACCTTTTCGATCTGTGTCCCGACGTCGGGTTGGTCTACAGTGATTATGCCTATGTCGACACAGCCGGCGTTCGGCACGACAGCGTCTTCCGGACGATGTCGCGCCGGGCGTTGAGTGTGCGGCGGCGCTCCATCGCGCCGGGCCTCTACCGCTGCGACCCCGACTTCTTCGACGAACTGCTGGAGGAATACTTCATCGCCACCATCGCCGGCATGGTCCGTCGCGAGGTGCTGGGAAGCGTCGTCCGCTTCCCGGTCGGGATCGCGTACGCGGAGGAGTGGCTCTTTTACCTGCAGGCTGCGCGGCGCACGCGGGCGGGCTTCGTCAGCGAGCCGCTCTGCCTGCACCACTGGACGGAAGGCAGCCTGTCGCGCACCAGCGCCCGTCGCAACGTCGCCCAGCGGGAGCAATTGCTCGCGCGCGTCGGCCGCGACGTGGGCGTGCTCTCGCGCCGCCAGCGACGCACGCTTCGTCGCCATCGCACCGACAGCGCGCTGCAGCTCGGCTTCGAAACGCTCCGCGCCGGAGACCGCCTGGCGGCGGCGGCGTGGTTCGCGCGGGCCGCGGCCCGCGGCGCTGTGCGCCGAGGAGTGGCCGCGCTGGCGTCGACGGTCTGGTCGGCGGTTCAGACTCCGTCTGCCGGTTCAGCGGCCGCCGCCACAACCGGGAAGCCTCCGCGCGCCCGTGCCGCCGTCGGCTGCGCGACGTAGCCGTCGCCTTGCCCGCGGCGCGCTGGATGCTGACGGGCAGACACAACTCAGCCGGGCATGATTCCGAGTCGATCCCGGAAACCGGTCCGCCTGTCGGTTTCGAGTAAGCCGAGCCGCGCGGGCGCCGCCCATGTGAGTCAGCGGTTTCCCTTGAGCGGGAGAGATACTTCCCGTAGGGTCACGGGGCTGGTGGGTGGTGCGGACAACATGTGGTGAGGCATCGACCATGACCTGGGTCGGCATGGGCTATCGACACGAACTGGCGGACTGGATCGACACCGGCCCGTCGCAGGTGGAATGCCTGGAGATCACTGCCGAGCATTTCTTTGACGGCGGGGAGGATCGACTGCGGTCGCTGGCCCGGTGCTATCCGCTCTTCGTGCATGGACTGGGCCTGTCGTTGGGCACACCCGGGCCGCTCGACGCCGCGACGCTCGACAACTTCGCCCGCATCGCCGACATCGCGGAGGCTCGCTGGATTAGCGAACACGTCGCCTTCACCCGCAGCGACGAGATCGACCTGGGGCATCTGAATCCGATTCAACCCACCCGCCGCGTGCTGGATGCGATCGTCGAACATGCCCGCGAGGTTTCGCAGCGCTGCGGCCGGCGGCTGATCCTGGAGAACATCACGTCACACCCGCGCCTCGACGGGGAGATGTCGGAGACCGAGTTTCTCAATCGCCTGTGCGAGGAGGCGGACTGCGGCCTGCTGCTGGACGTAACCAACCTCTACATCAACGCCAAGAACCACGGGTTCGATCCGCGGACCTGGCTGCACGAGATCGACCCGCGCTGCATCGAACAGCTTCACGTCGTCGGCTACTCCCGCCGCGGCCGGCGCTGGCAGGATCTGCACGCCGAACCCATTCAGGACGACCTGTACGACTTGATTCACGACGTGCTCGCCTATACGACGGTGCGGGCCGTCATCATCGAGCGCGACCAGAACTTCCCACCGCCGGCGGAGCTTGAGGCGGAACTGGACATGCTGCGCGAGGCGGTGGTGCGAATGTCGAATGTCGAATGATGAATGTCGAAAGCAGACTGCGCCACGGCTGCGACGACGTCCATGGAAAAGCCGTTGCTCTCACGGAGTGATGCGGTGACAAAATGGGAGCAGCCGATCGAACTGGACGAGGTGCTCCGGCTGCTCAAGAGCGATGCTGAGGCGATGGCAGCCCGAGGCAAAGCGAGCGTGCCGATCCTGCCTGACGGGCACACCGAGGAGGAGATCGACGCTCGCGAGAGTGCGTTCACAGAACCGCGCGGGTCGATTTCACGGCTCGGCATCCCGGAGTTCGATGCGGATATCGATCGGCGGCAACTGGACCGACCGATTCCTGCGCCGATTCGCCGCCTCTATCGCACAGTTGGCGGCACGGAAGGCCATTACAACGACATTCGGCTACTGACGCTGTCGAGCTGTGACTGGGCCGACACTGATGATCTCGCGGTGCTGTTCCGCGTGCGGGAAGGAAGCACGCACCCCGGCTGGAGGACCGCGGACTTCTTCAGGATAGCGGACTCAGTCCATATGGGTGATATGATCGCCTATTGCTGCGACCCTCCCCGGGGGAGGCCGGGAGCGATCGTCCTCGTCGAGGAGCAGTTCCGCAATCATTTCTGCGATCCTGTCGTCGT
Source organism: uncultured Phycisphaeraceae bacterium (assembly GCA_964648365.1). Lineage (GTDB taxonomy): Bacteria > Planctomycetota > Phycisphaerae > UBA1845 > UBA1845 > SURF-32. The sequence goes on along the minus strand of CAZYLK010000171.1, from coordinate 4,644 downwards.
GCTTGGCGACAGTCTGGCGCAGTGGCTGGATCGATGGAGATCCTGCGGGTATCAGGAGTTTGCGTGTTATCCCGGCGGCGCATGGGACATCTCCGCCGAGCTTGAGCGGAGTTACCTCGAAGACCATCTGCGCTTGAATCCGGACGGTTCATGGGCCAGGGAACGGCTGGCGAGCCTCTGAGCACGAGGCGTGCGACGTCGATTCCTATTGAGCAGCCGCCATCACGTCGGCAACTGACTGCGCGACCGAGTTCCTCATGGACTTCACGACCGCGCTGACGCGTTTGCTCAGTGATCCGAAGCTGCGACAGGCGTTCCGTGAGGATCGGGCGGCGCTGGCCGCGCGGCTGGGGCTGATCGAACCGGACGCGGCCGCCCTTGTTGCGCTCGACGCAGACGATCTGGACGAACAGGCCCGCATGCTCATCCGCAAGCGATTTGCCGAAGTCGCGCGGCTCTTGCCCGAGACGATTCACCGGCTCGGTGCCGCCGCCGAGCAGGCGTTCAGCGATTACGCCGCGGCGCACTGGCCGACCGGTCACGATCGTCACCCCCGCGACGCGGCAGCGTTCGGGCTGCACCTGATCCGCACCGGCAACGTGAACGCCTGCCGTGCGGAGATCCACCGCGTCGCGTTCGCGTCCGGCCGGCGCCGCTGGGCCGTTCACCTGGTGCCCGTCCTGACGACCCGCGGCCGATCACGCACGGTGCTGCAGATTCTCCACCGCCGGCGGGACGGCTCGCTGCGCGAGCGATGGCTGCACGCGTGGTAAGTGCCGGCCCGGCGGCACTCGGACGCCTTGAGCCTGCCTTTGGGCGACATTCGACACGCGCGGCGGAACGGCCTAGATTGACGGCCGTCGGCGACGTGTGAATGCCGGGATGGGGACGGCGACGGTGGGCCGTGCAGGATCGCAGCAACTTGGGGCGCTGGGGCGGACGGTTCGGACGCCGTCGATGGCGCTGCGCCGGCCGCGGCTGCTCAATTTCGCCTTCACCTTTGGCGGTTCGGCCTTCATCCTGGTGTCGCTGCTGGTCGGCCTGGCGGCGGTGTCGTCCGAGGCGAACATGCTCTACGTCATGTTCGGCCTGTGCCTGGGCGCGATGCTCGTCAGCGGTATGTTCAGCAGCCGCGCCATCGGCGGCCTGTTGATCACGCGCGAGTTCCCCGAGGCCGCCTGCGCCGGTACGCCGTTCGTTATCCGGTATCACCTTTACAACACCAAGCGCCGCACGCGCTGCTACTCCGTCCGGGTGAGCGAACATCTGCCCGCGGCCGCGCCCGGGGTTGTGGCCGACGGCTTCGTCGTGCGGATCGATCCGCACGAGACGGTCACGGTCGAGACGCCCGCCCTCGGCCGCCAGCGCGGGACGCTTCCGCTCGGGCGCATCACCGTGTCGACGAAGTTTCCCTTCGGCATGTTCACCAAGCTGGTGCGGACGGAGGCGCCGGGCACCATTTATCTTTTCCCTACGCCCGGCCGCGTGCTCGAGCCGCTCCTGCCCGCAGGAGTGATGCAGCAGCACATGTCGCGCCGCACGCGCAACCCGACCGGCATGATGCGCGACGAGTTTTACGGCATTCGGGAGTACCGCCACGGCGATCATCCCAAGCTGATCCACTGGCGGCGGTCCGCCCGGACGGGCCAGCTTCTCGTACGCGAGCTGCGCGACGACCCGCGCAGCCAGATCCTCGTCGTGCTGCTGCCGCCGCCACCGGCGGCGTCGGGCCGGACGTCGCGACGGAGCGCCGGGCAGCCGGCCTCCGCGGCCGCGGTCGATCGATCTACGGACGGGCGTGCGCTGTCAGATGCGGAGGCGTTCGAGCGCGCCGTCGCGTGTGCGGCTACGTGCTGCATCCACGGGCTGGAGTCCGGCTATCTGGTCGGCCTGATGGTGCTGTCGAGCCCGCCGACGATCATCCCGCCGATCGGCGGCGTTGAACACCGGTTTGATTTTCTCAAGAGCCTCTCGACCGTTCGGCCCGAGACGCCGGTCGAGGCGGCCGACGTGGCCCGCGGACTGCGATGGCACAGCCAGTGGGACGGCCACGCGATCATCATCAGCGCCCGCGCCGCGGCGGCGACCCCCGCGGTGACGGGCGTGTTCGCGCGGCGATGTGCGTCGATCCGCGTGCGCAGCGTGGATGCGCCCGGCTTTGACCGGTTCTTCCAGCCGGCCGGGGCGTCGGACGACGCCGGACGCCGCGGGTCCGGCCGGGGCGGGCGCAACGGCCATCGATCGCGAAGGGAGGCGGTTGCGTCGTGAAGCCCCCCCCCGTGCATCGCACGTTGATCTGGATCGCGCCGGTGCTGCTGCCCGCCGCGGCCCTGTCCGGCACGTTTTACGAAATGGCCGACGATCCGGATTCCCTGGCGCACCTGCGCTTCGGACTGTTGGCCCTGGCGGCCGTCTGGAGCCTGCTGGTCGACCTGACGCGGCGGTTCGCGATTCCCACGCTGATCGTCAACGCGGGGCTGATCACGGCCGCGGGGTTGGCCGTGTGGGAGTGGCGCAGCGACGTGGTGCCGCTGCTGGTTCTGCATCATTTCATCATGGCGGTGGCGACGGCCAAGCTGGTGCAGGCCAAGAAGCTGACCGACTACGAGCAGGTGCTGTTGCTGGCGCTGCTGCTGATCACGCTCGGCGGCGTCATCAGTCCGTCGCTCTGGTTCGTGGTGGCGGTGGGGCTGTTCGTCGTGCTCGGCGTCCACGCGATGATCGTGCTGCACCTGGAGCGCGAACGTTACTGGGTGCGCCGGGCGCAGGCGGCATGCGGCATCGTCGAGGAAGACGACGGGCGACGTATCGATCACCCATCGTTCCGGCGCGCCAGCGTCTTCAGCGCCGTGGTCATGGTCGCGGTATCGAGCGTTGTTTTTCTGATGTTCCCGCGCGTGCGCCTCGACGCCTTCGCCGGGATCGCCACCGGCGTGGTGCGCACCGGCTACGACCCGGAAATCCGCTTCGACGGCAGTTCGATCGTCTCGGAGAGCGAGCGCGAAGTCTGCAAGGTCACGCTGCTGCGCGACGGGCAGCCGTACGGCTCGCCCGGCATTCAGCCTTACTTCCGGCTCTCAACGCGACACAAGTTCGCGTACAGCCAGCGGAGCGGCCTGTGGTACTGGAGCGATGGCAACGCCAAGACCGGTGACGAACGCCGCCACTCGGTGCCCGGTCCGCCGGCGACCGCGACGCTTGTTCCCGCCGACCCGGCGCTGCCGACGATCGAGCAGCGCTATACGGCCGACAGCCTCCCGACCGGCTACAAGATCTTCCACCTGTACCCGCCGGTGACGCTGTCCGCCGGGCACTTCATGAACCAGATGATGCTGGCGCCCGATCTTTCGATGCGCGCCACCCGCCCCCGCCGGCCGGTCGCCTACGCGGTCACCAGCGTCGACGTAGACCGGCTGACCGGCGATGCCCGGCGATTCATGCTCGAGCTGCGCGACTGGGTCGGGCGCCCCGACGCCCGGCAGGAACGGGACTGGAGCCCGCCGCCGGTTTCCGAGCGGGTGCGGCGCAAAGCTCAGGAGCTGGCGGACGAGGTCGGCGGCGCCGGCGATCCGGCCAATCATCGACGGGTCGCCGAGCGCATCCGCAGCTTTCTGCTGTCGAGCGAGTTCACCTACGTCATCGACAAGGTCAGCTCGGAAAAAGGCGCCGAGCCGGTCGATGACCTGCTGTTCGTCACCAAACGCGGCAACTGCGAGTACTTCGCGACCGCCATGGCCGTCATGCTCCAGGTCGCAGGCGTGCCCGCGCGGATCGTGTCCGGGTATCACGGCGGCGAGTTCAGCGAGGTGGGCGCGTTCTACGTCGTCCGCGAGAAATTTGCCCACGCGTGGGTGGAGGTCTTTCTGCCGGATCGCGGGTGGACGACGTTCGATCCGACCCCGGCGTCGGAAGTCGATGAGCGCGACAACTCGACCTGGGCCAAGCTGCGCGCGAGCCTGGATTACGTTCAGTACCTGTGGGTCACGAACGTGGTTGCGTTCGACACGGACTACCAGGCATCGCTGTGGGAAAAGGTCAAGGCCTGGGTCCGCGCGGGGGGGGACGCGGACGGCAAAGGGTGGCAGGCCCGCCTGCGGCAGGTGCGGGCCTATGCTTACGGCCCGCCCGACTTAACGCCCGCCCAGCGCGCCATGTGGTGGGTGGCGCTGCTGCTGATCGGGCTGTGGCTTTATTACATGACGCGGCTGGTTCGGGTGCTGGCGCGGCGGGCCATGCGCGGGGTGATCAAGCGGCGGCAGGCGCAACCGCACGGGTTCTACGGCCGCGTCCTTGCGGCACTCGCCCGGCGCGGGTTCCACAAGGAAGATGGCCAGACGCCGCGCGAGTTCGCCCGGAGCGTCACCGGCCGCGTGCCCGCGCTCGCCGCGCTCATCGACATCACGCGGACCTATTACCGCACGCGATTCGGCGGCCAGCGGCTGACCGCGGACGAGTCCGGCACGGTGGATCGCTTTCTCAACTCGCTGGATTGACGCCGCGCGCGGCCACGCCGGCGCCGGCGCGGCGACCGGCATGATGGCCGGCGACGACACGCGGCCCGCGATCTGGCCGGCTCCAGATCACCGGTTGAAAACCGGTGCCACATCGGATTCGCCGGTCGGGCCGGGTAGCCCGGTAGCCCGG
>CAZYLK010000170.1:0-13723 GCA_964648365.1 uncultured Phycisphaeraceae bacterium | reverse complement strand
GCGCGGAGGGCACTTTGCAGTCGGCGCGGCCGGGCGCAAGCTCGTCTGGCGGACCGACGTCCGAGCTACAGCCCGGACACGCGGTCACGGCTCACCTGCCGCCGTGGGCGATCCACCTGTTCGAGGCAGGCCGTGACGGCCGCAACCTCGCCTTGAATACGTCGACCACGGCGGATTAGTTCGGACTCGGTTGCGGAATCCGCGGCACAGGGAATCGCCCCGGTTCTTCGGCGCAGGCTGATTTCCGCGGTGCTTCCGCACGGGCAATCGCCCCGGTTCTTCGGCGCACGCAGACCTCCGTCGCGCCCGCTTCGATCCGCGCCCCATCCAGCCCGGCCGCAGACCCGCGGCCGCCGCGATCGCCCGAATCGTCACGGGCACGCCGCCTCACGACATCGACGCGGGCACTCGCGCAGGCAGATCTCGTGCGTGCCGGATGTCAGACGCGACCACTTGGCCTTGCCGCGACCGCGGGAGTCGATGTCGATCCGCATCGGGTCGTCGCCATTGAGCGTGGCCGTGACCCAGCGGCCCTCCTCGAGCGACGACTTGACCTTCGCACGCACGACGCCGTCCGGCTTGCACTTGGCCTTGACCGCCTTCACCGCCTCGCACACGCCGGACCATTCGTAGGCGCCCATGTCGGCGATCGGCGGGTGGTAACCCCAGCCGGTATCCGGCGTGGCCGGGTCGTCGAATCGGCGGATCTGCCCGTCGAGGTCGTAGGGTGTCGGCTCTTCGACGTCGCCGTCTTTGTCGAGATCGAAAACGTCCGGCAGGAGGAAGTCATTCGTGCTCGCATCAATGCACGGCGACCCGGCCCGCAGCCGCAGATCGTCGTCTTCCGTGCCGATGATCCCGTCGCGGCCGCGCGGGCTGACGAAGAGCGGGTCGCCGGCGATATTGGCGCTGCCGCCGAGGGGCGTGTCAAAGTGGTCGATGAGACTGTAAGCGACGGTAACACCCGGTGGAGCATAGCCGCAGCCGACCTGTGCATTCTGGTCAACGCCCGACGCTCCATAGTTGCCCGAAAAGACGGAACCACTGATCGTCGCCGGGTGATGGTCGCAAGTAAGGCGCAATCCACCAACCTTGCCGTCCACGCTGCCGTTGTACGCGAAGGTCGACTGTGTCACGACGAAACCGCCGAGCGCCGCTACGGCGCCGCCCTCTCTGGAAGCGACATTCCCCGAAAATACACACTGATCAACGACAAGTAGCGACCCTTCGCGCAGCCCCCAGTAGCCAATCGCGCCCCCTTCGGAAGACGTGTTTCCGAAAAACCCTGAGCGCACCACTCGATGTGTCACCCCGTCGCCCGCCTGGAGTTGGACGCCGCCGCCCATGTTTTGGACGAATGCGCATCCGGTGATCGTCGCGCCCCAGTCGCCGGAGGACGAGCCCCAGACTCGAACGGCGGTCTCCCGATTGTCTTCGAATCGGCAGTCCGTCAGGGTCACCCGGCACTCGCGCGTGAACAAGCCGAGGCGCGTGTTGCGCACGGTGCAGCCCTGGAGTACGGCGTGACCGTCGCTCGTAACGCCCACACCCGTTCCTCGACAGTCTCTGATGATGACGTCGGCGATCGTCGGGCTTCCCGACGATATGAGAATACCGGATGCATCTCGACCGGTACCTCCATCACTCACCGCGACGCCATCCAGCACGGTCGCCGGACCGCACCCGTGGAACTGCACGACGGTGTAGGCATTGTCGGAATAATTCTCGAGCTTCGGATCGTCATCACCGTTGAGATCACCGCTGAGAATCGTCGGGTTCAACACCGGGCGGCGGTCGTCGCGCCGTCGTTCGGTTCCGTCGAACCCTCCATAGACAGCCACGCCGCTCTTGATCTGGAATGACGCTTCCCGCGGACCGTTGGGTTCTGCGGGACGATAGACGCCTCGCGCGACCCATACCTCCTGCCCGACCCACGCCCTATCCAGTGCCTGCTGTAAATCGTTGAAGGCCGTCTTCCATGATCGTCCGTCTCCGCCAGGCGGCGCATCGGCATGGACGTACAGGCGTGAACCGCCGTGCGGCCGCTCGTTTCTGTCAGGCTCGCATTCGTCCGGGGTGCCGTTGCCGTCCCGGTCGAGACTGTCCCCCCGGGCGATGTCGCAACTGTCGGCGAGCCCATTGCGGTTGCAATCCGGCTCGCATTCGTCGGGGACGCCGTTGCCGCTGCAGTCAAGGGAATCGCGCCGGCTGATGTCGCACGAGTCCGGAACGCCGTTCCCGTTGCAATCCTGCTCGATATCGGCGGCGATGTCGCAGCTATCCGCGCGCAGGTTACCGTTACAGTCGCGCTCGCACACGTCCGGCAGACCGTTGGCGGTACAATCCTCCAGCAGACCGCGCTGAATCTCCTTTCGATCGTCGACGCCGTTTTGATTGCAGTCATGCGCCGGGATGCGAAGGAAGTAAATGTCCTGTTCCTCGTTAAATGTTGCGGTGTATGCCACGCAAGCGCTGCGGTCCTCTGAAATCATGCCGTAGTGGGTTCCCATTCCGACCGGCGGTCCGCCCGGATAGGCGGAAGAAAACGGGGGACTGACGACGATCTCTTGCGCCCACGTCCGTCCGCCGTCCACCGAATACGCGTAGTGCAGCCGCGTTTGACCCTCCGGGTCCGTCTCGTTCCAGATGGCGTCAAGGCGTCCGTCCGGGGCAACGGCCAGTGTGCCGAACCAGTGTTCGCGCTGGTCGTCATCGTACTCGTTCACCCGGGTGGGCCGGGCCCAACTCACGCCGCCGTTTTCACTCCGGTTGAACTGCACGTCCACGGCAAGCGATTTTACCTTCGCGGAGGAGAGGGCATAAACGTTGCCTCGAAAAGGGCCGTCGGAGCGATCAACGGCGATCCAGGCCCGCCCTGCGAAACCCGACCCGGGTCTGAAGTTGCCTGCCACGTCCACCGGCAATGAATAGTCGATTCCCCCGAAGCCCCAGCCTTGTGGAAGCGGCGCATCCTTGAGTCTGGCTGTCGTTGATCTCGCTAAGATAAGGACGTCGCCGAACAGCGGGCGGCCGAAGGTGTATACTTCACCGCGCGGCCCCACCGCGATCGTACCGTATCGCGGTTCGCCCGGAATGGAGCGTCGGCCGAAGGTCAGGCCGCCATCGACCGAACGCTCGGCGCCGCCCATCGCGGAACCGATGTATAGATGGCCGTCCCCCTCCCCGCCGGTTCGATCCACCACCATCCACGGGAGGAAGCCGCCGCCTGCCCGGTTGGAAATACGCTCCCAGCCTATTCCGCCATCGACCGAGCGGTAGACGTCACCGCAGTCCCTGTAGTCACAGGCCATGGTCAGATAGTAGAAAGTCCCATCCGATCCGGCATCGAGCACGGGATTGCTACGCTCTGTGTCAGGTTCGAGTACACCAGGAAACGTCCAGTTCCTGCCGCCGTCGTGACTGTACCCATACCCTGCGTACGGGTGATACGGGCTGTGATTCTCCTGCCAGCCGATGACGATCCGGTCGGGGTTGGTGGGGTCGATGGCGATCGATGGCGTGTTAGCGCCGTCGCCGGGAATGTTCCGGCCGCGCTCGTCGACGTTGACCTGCACGCTCTTGTAGATCCCGTGCTGAACGGACGCAGGTTCCGGGCCGACATTCGCAGGGACGCTCGGCTCTGCCGGCGACGGCATAGCGAGCTGACTGGCGACGGGTTGAGCTTGGGCGTCCGGACCTTCAGCCGTGCCTGCCGGAATCGCGGCGATGCAAACTGCGGCCAGCGTCGATGCGACGACCGCCGCGAGCGCCCACGATCCGCGGAACGGCCGCCTGCCGCCGCGCCGTGGCGTACGCCTGAGCGAGTGTACTGCCGAACGGTTCGCGCCAACTGCGCACAGATGATCTGCTGACATGATGAGTGCCTCCGTTATGGATCGGGCTGAACCCGCAGCCCGTCGGTGCCGGGAGAATGGATCAATGGATGGCCCGGCCGAGCGTCTACGATACCAGGCGTGAGGGGTTCGCCGCAAGCTATTGTGCGACAGCACTACATGACGTGAGAAACCGGGCGGCACGAGGGAGGCATCACGCGGCTGATCAACGGGAGCACGCGGGTCGAATGGGCAGGCTCACGGTGAGTATCGCGCTTCACGCTTTCGACCTTCGTTATTCGCCCTTCGCTCTTCGCTATTCCCCAATCGTCGTCCCCACGCGCTTGCCCTCCACGGCCGCGCGCATGTTGCCGGGGGTCTTGAGGTCGAAGACGAGGATGGGGATGTGGTTACGCTGGCAGAGATCCACCGCGGCCACGTCCATGACGGCCAGGCGGCGGTCGATGACTTCGTTGTAGGTGAGCGACTCGATGCGGGTCGCCGTCGGATCCTTGACCGGGTCGGCGGTGTAGACACCGTCGACCTTGGTGGCTTTCATCATGACGTCGGCGCCGACTTCGCTGGCCCGCAGCGCGCCGCCGGTGTCGGTGGTGACGAAGGGGTTGCCCGTCCCGCCGGCGAAGATGACGACGCGGCCTTTTTCCAGGTGGCGGATGGCGCGGCGTCGGATGAACTTCTCGCAGACGCGGTCGACCGCGACGGCACTCTGCACCCGCGTCGGCACGCCGAGGGCTTCAAGCGTATCCTGAATCGCCAGGGCGTTGATTACCGTGGCCAACATGCCCATGTAGTGGCCGGTGACTTCTTCGATGGGCGATTCGCGGGCGATCGTTGCCCCGCGGACGATGTTGCCGCCGCCGATGACGACGCAGACCTCCGCGCCCACGTCGGCCACGAGCTTGATCTCACGGGCGATGCGGGAGAGTTCCTCGCCGTGAATGCCGAAGCCGCCGCTGCTGCACAGGGCCTCGCCGCTGATCTTGAGCAGCACGCGTCGATACTTCAGATCGGGCAAGGCAAACCTCTCCCACTTGACACTGTCGTTCGAGCATGTCCGCACGGTGCCACTGCTCTTCGAGCAGTGTCTGCAGACGTAGCGTTGAGGCCCGTTCGGTTAACCGCGCCGCCGGCGAGGCATTCTCATCACGGCCACGCCATCACACTTATCGCTTCACTGCTCAAGAGCAGTGGCACCCGGTAGCGACGCACACACAGGCATCGGCCGGTGCTCGCCGGTCAAGAACCGGTGTCACTCAGAGCCCCCGCATTCATGCGGCGGTGCACCGGATACAAACCGGTGCCACATGCCAACTCACCGGTTGCAAACCGGTGCCACACCGGACACCCGTGCCAGATGGCACTCAGGCAGCGCCGACTTTCATGAAAGCCAGGCCCACGACGGCGCTGACGCCGGCTTCGGCGAGCACTTCGCGCACGGTCTTTTTGCCGTATACGTCGCTGCGGGCGTGGAGCTGTTCCATCAGAGCTTTTTCCGCGACGAACGACTTTACGCGGCCTTCGACGATCTTTTCGACGATGGACTCGGGCTTGCCCTCCTCCTTGGCGGCCTCGGCGGCCTGCTTGCGGACCTTGGCGATCTCGTCCGCCGGAACGCCGGCGGCGTCGATGGCCAGGGGCTGGGCAAACGCAGTGTGCATGCAGAGGTCAGCCGCGATGGCGTCGCCCTTCGGCGCAGCATTCAGCGCGACCAGCACGCCGGTCTTGCCGTCGTGATGAACGTAGGACGCGACGAACTCGCCCTGCACCCGCTGGCAACGGATCAGGTTCATCGTCTCGCGCAGTTTGCCGTACGTCTCGACGAACATCGCGTCGAGCGCCGGATCCTTGCGGATGCCGGCCGGGTCGGGCTTTTCGGCCGATCCGTCGGCGACCTTCTTCGCGAAAGCATCGGCCAAAGCCACGAAGAGTTCATTCTTGGCGACCGGCGCCGTCTCGCATTGAAGCTCGACGATCGCGCCGATCTTCCGGTCGGCGCTCACATAGACGCCGATACGGCCCTCGCCCGTCTCGCGGCCGGCACGCTCCTCCAGCTTGCCCTTGTGCTTCTTGCGGAGCCACTCCTTGGCGGCGTCGAAATCACCGTTGCACTCGGTGAGGGCCTGCTTGCACTCCATCATGGGCAGTCCGGTGACTTCCCGCAGATTCTTGACCGCGCTGGCGGTGACGGTTGACATGGTTGTGTATGCTCCAAGTGACCCGGCGCGCCGGCACGGGCCGTCGTATTCACGGGCTCGACGCACGGGGCCGGATCGCCGTCGGCGCGTCGCGTAACAAAATGCCGCCGGACCGGTCCCGACGGCAGTGAATCAGATCAGTTGTCGGCAGGGTCGCGCAGCCCGCTGGGCGGGCGGCCTCGCCTGGCAGCCTGTCGAAGAACGGCTCCACTCTTGGGTGGCACCGGCCCGCCACGGGCGGATCTGCGGCTTTCCGCCGGTGGAATCACGGCCTGGAAGGCCGTGCCACGCGTTCTTCAACTGGCTGCTAGCCTTCCGCGGTCGGGCCGCTCGGTCCGTCGCTGGGCGGCGGCTCCTCGGCCACGGCGGTGGCCGTCCCGCCGCTGAAGTCGGGTTTCTCGTCCGACGGCGTCTCGGCCGCATCGCTGCGACGGCGCGGCCGGCGACCACCCTCGCGGTCGGGCGCCTCGGCCTTGACCGTCCGCCCCTTCTTGCCTTCCTCGATTGAATCGCAGAGGAGGTGCAGCACGAGTTCGATGGATCGCATCGAGTCGTCGTTGCCGGGAATGGGCAGGTCGGCAAAGTCCGGATCGGCGTCGGTGTCGATCAGGCACACGGTCGGGATTTTCATCGCCCTGGCTTCGCGGACGGCGTTATGCTCGCGCTTCACGTCCACCACGATCATCGCCCCGGGCATGCGGTTCATGGTGCGAATGCCCTGGAGGTTGCGGCGAATCTTGTTGAGTTCACGCGTGCGCGTGGCGATCATCTTCTTGCTGTACTGCTGCGCCGTGCCGTCCAGTTCGGCGGCCTCCAGCTCTTCAAGCCGGCCCAGCCGCGAACGGATCGTGCGGAAGTTGGTCAGCGTGCCGCCCAGCCAGCGCTCGGCGACGTAGGGCATCCCCACGCCGGTCGCGTGCGTGCGAATGGCTTCGCGGGCCTGGCGCTTGGTGCCGACAAACAGCACATCCTTGCCGTCGGCGACGACGCGGGCAAGGAACTTCTTGGCCCGAAGGAGGCCTTTGACGGTTTCCCGGATGTCGACGATGTGAATTGTGTTGCGCTTCCCGAAAATGTAGTCCTTCATTTTCGGGTTCCAGCGGCTGGACTTGTGGCCGAAATGAATGCCTGATTCGACCAGCTTTTGCACCAACTCCGAAGCCAAGAATCACCTCCGTCGAAACGCTGCCCGCCCGCGGGCGGCCGTAGTACACAATTCTTACCGAAACGGCGAGTCTAGCAGAGTCCCGGCCGGAATCAACGGCCGATTTGCTGAATTGCGGGCGGGGAGCGGGCGGGAGGCGGACGGGGGTGTATGACGGGTTCGGCGGGTGGCACGGTCTCTTCTTCGAGGCCGTGGCGAGCGCAGCAGGCGGGTGGCACGGTCTCGTCTTCGAGGCCGTGGCGAGCAGCAGGCGTGCGGCGCTCGGAAAAACCGCGTTCCAGCACACGACGGCCCGCCTTCGGCAGACCCCGCCCCGCCGCCACCGGCCACGGGCCACAGGGCACGGGGAGGCGTGAAGCCGTCGGCCGCTTGTGACCGGCTCGGGATCGGCTAGGCTGCGGCGGCGGAAACGCAAACCGGGAGGCCGTCGCCGGACATGCCGCCAGACCCCCAAGCACGCCAGCCGGATGGACCGCTCATCTTCATCAGCGCCGCCGAACCGAGCGCTGATCTCCACGGCGCCTCCTTGATCCGGGCTGTGCGAGCGATCGACCCCACATATCGGTTTGTGGGCGTCGCCGGACCCAAGATGCAGGCGGAGGGGTGCGTCGCGCTCGATGACTGGACGCAGCACGCGGCGATGCTGCTCAGCGCCGTGGGACTGGTCGGCCGGGCGCTGCGGCTGATGAGACGGGTGCGGGAGTTCGTGTCGACCAACCGGGTCGCCGCGGCCGTGGTGATCGACTCGCCGGCGCTGCACCTGCCGATGGGGAAGCGCCTGCGCCGGGCAGGGGTGCCGGTGCTTTACTACATTGCCCCCCAGTTCTGGGCATGGGGCGCATGGCGCATGCCGCGACTGAGGCGGGCGGCGGACAGCGTGGCCGCGATTCTGCCCTTCGAGGAAAACTACTTCCGTCGTCATGGCATCGAGGCGCGATTCGTCGGCCATCCGCTGTTGGACGCCTGCGAACAACGGCCCGAATCGCCCGGCGCGGCGGCGCCCGCGGCCGCGCCCGGACACCCGTCGATCGCCCTGCTGCCGGGTTCGCGGCGACACGTCGTCAAGAGTTTGGTGGGCGATCAACTCGCCGTGGCGGCGGCGCTGAGAGCGTCGCACCCAAACGCGACCATCGGTGTTTCCGTGGCCGGGCCGTCGGTCGCGCCATTAATCGAGGATGCGGTTCGCGCGTCCGGTGTGGCTGCGACGCTCTGCCGAACGGGACATTCGGCGCTGGTTGAGTCGGCCGATCTCGTGCTTGTGGCATCCGGGACGACCACGCTGGAGGTCGCGCTTCAGGGCAGGCCGATGATCGTGATGTACCAGGCGTCGCGGCTGGCGTATCACCTCGTCGGGCGATGGGTGCTCTCCACGCGCTACCTGTCGCTACCGAACATCCTTGCCGGGAGAGAAGTGGTTCCGGAATTCATGCCGTATTACGGATCGCTTGAGCCGGTAATTGCCGCCGCCCGCCGAATCCTGGACGACGCGGGTTATCGGCAGACGATGATCCGCGATCTGGCGGAGGCCACCGCCGGGCTGGCCGGGGGAGCAGCTTCGCGGACGACGGCGGCCATGCTCGTCGAGATGGTCGATAACGCCCGCGGCCGGGCGCGTTGAAACGAGCCGCGTGAATCGGTTATAGTATCCGCCGGTACTCACGCGAGTTTATCACGAGCCTATCATCAGCACCTGGCGAACGGAGGGGTCCGATGTTTCGCAATGGCGCCGAGCGGTGGTTGTGGGCCACCGGCCTGACCTTGAGCATGTGCAGCGCAGCCCACGGCGGCGGCGGCGGTGAGAACGCGGTGGTCATCGTTGACCCGTCCGTTCCGCAGTCGCTGTACGTCGGCCACTATTATGCCGACGCTCGCGGGATCCCGGCGCAGAACATCCTCTACATGCCGACAGGCGCTGCGGACTTCGCGACGTTCCTGGACATGCAGCGCGACGGCCTGCTCGGCACGCTCGATCAGCGCGGCATCGCCGACCATATCGACTACGTCGTCGTCACGCCCGGCGGCTCGTACTTTGTGGACGCGCGCGGCCTCGTGAACGACGGTTGCTCGGCGGTTACGGCGTTTTCGGCGTCATCAGTGTACACGTTCTCGTTCATCGGAGAGAGCATCGGGCCGAACACGCCCGTCTCGCGCATCAACCACTTCTTCTCGCTTAACGGTCCGACGGCGTTTGACAACAGCTACGCCTGGAAGAACGGCAGCACCAGCAACGCGAACGACGCCGAGCGGTATTTCGTGGCGGGGATGCTCGGTTACGACGGCGAGCGCGGCAACACCGTGGACGAGATCATCGCGCTCATTGATCGCAGCGTCGCGGTGGATGGGACGCGACCGGATGGCACGTTCTATTACGTCCAGACCACCGACAGTGCCCGTAGCGGACCGCGACACGGACGCTATCCGGCCGCGGTCGCGGCGCTGCAGGATCTGGGCGCGCAGGCCGAGCATATCAACTGCGCCCAGGGCGGCTGCAACAATCTCAGCGTGATCGCCGATGGGCGGCACGACATCCTCGGCCTGATGACGGGCTGGGCGTCGCCGGACATCGACGGCGCGGACATCACGATCGCGCCCGGGGCGATGTGCGACCATCTGACCAGCTACGCGGCTACGTTCGGGACGGGCAGCCAGACGAAACTGTCGCGCTGGATCGCCAGGGGAGCCGGCGGCTCGTTCGGCACAATCCAGGAGCCGTGTAATTACCCCGGCAAGTTCCCGAACCCGTGGTTTCACGTTTATTACTATCAGGGCATGACGCTCGGCGAGGCCGGGCTGCGGACGCTTCAGATGCTGCCGTGGCAGGTGCTGACGTACGGCGATCCGCTGACGCAGCCGTTCGCCTATCTGCCCAGCGTCCGCGTGCCGGATGCGCCGCAGGGGGAAGTGTCGGGGACGATTCCGCTGTCGCCCGAGGCGGAAACCGAGAACCCCGACGCCGACATCTACGGATTTGAGTTGTACGTCGACGGGCGGTTCGTCAAGTCCGTCGGGCGTCGCGGCGCGTTCGAACTCGACACGACGAAGTTCGTCGATGGACATCACGACCTGCGCGTTGTCGCGTTCGACGACTCGCGGGTCCGGGCGCAGCAGCACTTCATCGGCTCGCTGACGACGAACAATCACGGCCTGAGTTCGACCCTGGAGGTAACACCGCGGATCGGCGACCGCTCCACGGTGTTCAAGCTCGACGTGGCCGCGGCCGGCGCGAGCGTCGAGACGATCTGGGTCATGCAGAACGGTCGCGTGGTCGCATCCGCGGATGCGTCGCCCGCGACGGTTCACGTTCATGCCGAGAACCTCGGCGCCGGCCCGTTTGAACTCTCGACTGTGGCACAGTTCGCCGACGGGCGGCGGGCCTATGGCGCGCCGATCGCCCTCGAAGTGACGTTCGGCCCGGATCCGGAGCCGCGCGCGGACAGCGAGCCGCCGGTCGCGTTCAGCTACGCCCGCAGCATCATCGCCGGCACGCCGTCGTTGCTGGAATTGCCCGGCACCGACTTAGACGATCCGAAGCTGACCTATCAGATCACCCGCGCGCCGGACCAGGGATCGCTCGCTGGCGATGGTCCCTACCGCCTGCTGCGGCCGGCGGGGGATGCGTCGGGAACCGATGAGATCCGCTTCAAGGTCGTCAGCGCCGGCGTCGAGAGTGGTGAAGGTGTTATTCATCTCACCTACGTTCCAGCCGTGGCGTGCGACGACGTCAAGAAGTTCAAGGTCAAGTGC
Source organism: uncultured Phycisphaeraceae bacterium (assembly GCA_964648365.1). Classification (GTDB taxonomy): domain Bacteria; phylum Planctomycetota; class Phycisphaerae; order UBA1845; family UBA1845; genus SURF-32. The sequence continues at coordinate 2,765 of CAZYLK010000170.1, read as the reverse complement.
ATGCGCAGCAAGCTCAAGGCCAACGTCGTCATGACGAGCACGGATCACGATGGCGATCCGGTCATTGTGTCCGTCAACGATGAAACGCACGAGCTGACGATCAAGGGCAAGAAGGCCAAGCTGAAACTGACGGACCAGCCGCCGGGCAGCTACTCAGTCAAGCTGGTCAGTCCGGCGGACTGCGAGGCGCCGGTCGAGGTCAACTGCTGAGTCGGGACGGATCGAGGTAACATCACGACCGACGTTCACGCACGGGGTTTCTTGAAGAACTCCGCCGGCGCAGCGTTGGGACCGACGGCCTCTTCGAGCGGAACGACGTCGACGTTGTCCGCCAGCGCGTAGCGGCGCTCGCCGGGGTAGACGACGATCAACCGGTCCAGCTTCAGATCGGCCAGGGCGATACGCATGGAGGGCGTCAGCGTCGGCGCGTCCATCCGCTTGCACTCGACCCCGATCCGCCGGCCGCGCTTGAAGAGCAGCAGGTCGAGTTCGGCGCCTTGATGCGTCGCCCAAAAGTAGGCGTCGTCAGGCACCCACGCCCTGAGCACTTCCTCCAGCACGAAGCCCTCCCACGATGCGCCAACTTTGGGATGCAGATCCAGTTCCCGCTGGTCGCGGATTCCCAGCAATGTATGCAGCAGGCCGCTGTCGCGAACGTACACCTTCGGCGACTTGACCTGACGCTTGGCGAGATTCTCGTGCCACGGCGGCAACTGCCGCACCATGAAAACACCGGTCATCAGGTCAAGATACCTGCGAACCGTTGCCTGACCGATCGCGAGCGCGCGGGCGAGTTCCGCGCCACTCCAGATCTGTGCGTGATAGTGAGCGATCATGGTCCAGAAACGTCGCAGTGCGGCCGCCGGGATCTGAACGCCTAATTGAGGGATGTCACGCTCGAGGAAGGTCTGCAGGAATTGACGTCGCCACGCGATGGAATCGGCATGGGACCGCGCGGTGTACGCCAGCGGAAAACCACCACGCAGCCACAGCCTGCCCATCGCGCCCGCACCGAGGTCGGCCCGACGAAATCCCGCCAGCGGGACGCTCTCGATTCGTCCGGCGAGCGTCTCGGACGACTGACGCAGCAGGTCCGGCGAGGCGCTGCCGAGAATGAGGAAGCGGCAGCGCAGCGGCCGGCGGTCGGCCAAGATGCGGAGCACGGGAAACAGCTCCGGCCTGCGCTGAACCTCATCGATGACGACAATCCCCTTCAGCGAACCCAGTGCCGTATGAGGTTCGCTCAGTCGGGCCAGGCTGCGGGAATCCTCAAGATCAAAGTAGTTCCGGGAGTCGGCCGGTACGAACTGCCGTGCCAGGGTCGTCTTACCGCACTGCCGCGGGCCCAGCAACGCGACTACGCGACTGCGGCGCAGGGCGACCCTGACCCGCTCGATGTCCGGTCGGCGGACGATCATGTCCTGAGTGTACACCATGAAAATCTGTCAGGCAATGATAGATTTTCATGGTTCCGATAACTAAGCCGTGGCGTTGCCGTTCCGCAAGATCGCCCTTTGGCCGTTAGCCGCGCTTGGAGACTACCCGCAGGTCGCCTCGTCGCAGACGTTCTGGCACGTCCGCACGCAGGCCGTATGGGGGCCGGCGTCGACGCGCTTCCACTTGGCCTTGGCCTTGCCTTTGCGGTTGGTGATGACCTGAACCGGATCCTGGCCGTCGAGGTCGACGGTCAGCGACGTGCCTTCGTTCAGCGAGGTTTTGAGCTTCGCGGTGAACTTGCCGGCGTCGTTGCACTTCGCCTTGACGCGGTCGATGCCGTCGCAGATGGGCTCGGGAATCCACGCGGCGCCGCCGGTGGAATGATACTCGGGATAGGGCTGCGTGAACGGCGCCCATTGGCCGTTGAGGCCCTGGGACAGGTCGTAGGCGTAGAGCGGAATCCCGTCGTCGCCGCGGGTGGCGGTGAGGTAGACGGTGTTGTTCCCGACGGCCATGCCGCGGCCCTGGCCGTTCTGCGCCGGCGGCGGGCCGACGATTCTGGTCATCTGGCCGTTGCTCAGGTCGATCGAATACAGCCCGGTCGTGCCGTATTCGGTGTAGCCGTACAGCAGGCCGTCAGCGGTGTTGTAGTCCAGCGCGAAGAAGCGGAAGCCGTGATCGGTGTAGACGTCCAGCACGAGCGTGGCGGCGCCGGTCTGCGGATCGATGCTGTAGATACCCTTGGTCGGGGCGAAGTTGGAGTAACCCCAGAGCGTGTCATCGCCGTACGCCAGAGCGTGAATGTCCACGGAGACGTTGGACAGAAACACCGGCTGCCCGGGCAGCGTCACGGAATAGAGCTTTGTGTTGAACTCGCCGTTGCAGATGTACAGCCCGCCATCCGGGCGCGCGGCCGCGCCGACCACGTCGTACGCGAAGTGGTTGGTCCACTGTACGTCCGGGAAGCCCGTCAGGTCGGTCGAGCGCGTCATCGGCGTCGAGCCGGACAGGCCGACGAACAGGCGCTGCCCGAGCGCAGGCGTCGCGACGAGCGCAAGCGCGATCATCGCTGCGGCCGTCTGAATCCGATGGCGGTCCCCCGCCGCTGCCCCCGTGGCGACATCTGGTGCAGTTGGTTGCGTCAATGAGCGCATGGACGATTCCTCCAAAATCAAGCTGACCCCATCCCCGGCCGGTGATCCGATCGCGATCAACCGTCGCCAGTATAGCACGCGGGGGCGTCCGAACGAAGGCGGCGACGGACCCCGCCCGCGCCCGGCGGGCCGTCGACGTCCACCGGGACCCACTCGCCCGGCCCGAGCCGGCGA
>CAZYLK010000169.1:0-13725 GCA_964648365.1 uncultured Phycisphaeraceae bacterium | reverse complement strand
TTCGATGCGAAGCTCCCGACGCCTGAAGACATATTGATCGACCCCAAGTGGGTCGCGGGCGGAACGTTCGATTACGAATGCGACTTCTACAAATTCGTCCGCGCCCGCGACATGGTCAAACAGGAAGGGCTGGTTCTGCGTCACCTGCTCCGCCTCGTGATCCTTTCGGGCGAGTTCTATGAAGTCACCGAAGACCCGGAATACAAGCAGATTTCCGAGCTGGCGACAAAGACCTGCAACAGCGTCGACCCCATCTACACCGACCGCTTCCTGTCGGACGCGTCGGAGGTCAAGAAGCTGTTGTGACCTCTCGAAACGCCGGGTGGCGCAGTTGGGTGGCACGGTCTGGCTTCTGAGCCAGGCCGTGGTCTGGCGTCACAATCGCAGCAGTGGTGTTACGCCGCGGCGGGTGGCATGGTCTGGCTACTGAGCCAGGCCGTGGATGCTGAGCCGGCCGTGGTGCGATGCAGCGCGACCACACTAACACCGCGGCGTCTGCCGCGCTTCCCACGGCCTCGAAGACGAGACCGTGCCACCCGTTGCATGGGTGGCATGGTCTGGCTTCTGAGCCAGGCCATGGTCCACCCGTTGCATGGGTGGCATGGTCTGGCTTCTGAGCCAGGCCGTGGTCTGCTGCACGTCCGTGGGGGCTACCTTAAGCGACCTTAGGCGACGCAGCGTCCCGCAGACCGGTTGACACGCCGCTTTCCGCACGCCACGATCGCTGTCGAAACACCGGACTTGCGGCCTCACACGTCGCTTCCTTCGGGCGGAACACCCCGTGTCAGACGTGCATGTGACTACGCAGGCAGGCCGAACCTACGCGATTGTCCATCGCATCCTCACGGGTATCGCCGCGCTGAGCGTCGTGCTTACGCTGGTCATGGCGGACTGGCTGGTCTCGCACGAAGCTCAGGTGCGCGGCTGGCCGGAGATCCTCGAACGCGGCAGCTTCATCCCCGTCGCCTTCATCGTGCTCGCCTTCCTGGGTGCGATTGAGGCCGTCGCGCTGCTGACACTCGCCGGGGAACGCCCGGTTCGCGGCATCGCCCTTCCGGCGGTGATCGCGCTGACAGCCGCGCCGTGGTTCTCGGCGGCGGGCTGGCTCGGCGGCAGCGCCGCGCACATGGAAGGGCTGTGGTGGCCCGTCTGCGGTCTGGCGGTCATCGTGTTGATCCTCATGGTCAGCGAGGTCGTCCGCGGTCAGCCGGCTCAGACGCCGAACCGAACTGCTTCGACTTTGCTTGTTGTGCTCTACTGCGGCTTCCTGCCGTCGTTTGGCGTGCAGATCTGCTGTGACCGCTACGGCGTCGGGCGGGAGGGGGTCTGGGCGATCCTGATGATCGTGCTGGTGACGAAGTCATCGGATATCGGCGGATACCTCGTCGGCACCTTCTTCGGTCGCCGCCGGCTGGCGCCGCGCGTCAGCGCGGGCAAGACGTGGGAGGGCACGGCCGGCGGCGTGCTTGCCAGCATGGCACTGGCAGCGCTGATCGTCTGGAGCAGCCATGCGGCCCATGCCGCCGCGGCAGCCGCCGCCGATGCCGCCGGTACTGAGCTGGCCCCGATCGTGTACGAAATCACCGGAATCGGCCAAAGGCTGGGTTACAGCGGCGCACTATTTTTTGGTGTATTGCTTGGCGTGATCGCGTTATTCGGCGATCTGTTCGAGTCGCTGATCAAGCGCGCGGCTGACCGGAAGGACTCGGCGTGTCTTCTGCCGGGTTACGGGGGTATACTAGACCTGACCGACAGTCTGTGGGCGACGTTGCCGGTCGCGTGGTTGCTGCTCACCGAAGTGCTTGGTGTGCTGTAACAGGCGTCGCCCTCCGGTGCGGCCACCGATTCGGGCCGCAGATTGATCCACCGCGGTTGGACACCACCGTCACGATAGAAGACCCGAACCGTCGCGCCGCGCTCTACGGGCCGGCCGATCGACACCTGCGGTTGATTCGTTCCGCGTTTGACGTGCGCATCACGGCGCGCGACGGTCAGGTACGCCTGTCCGGCGAGGACGAGTCGGTCTTGCAGGCGCGGGACGTCATCGACGCCCTGCAACTGCGCCTGCGCACCGTTCCCCACGTCGATGACGACATCGTTCTGGAGGCGATCGAAGAGGCCCGCGCCGCAAGCGGCGGCAGCGTCGACCGGACGCTGCAGAGCTTTCTGCGGCCGACCGGCGTCAACCCCAAGACGGAAGGCCAGCAGCGGTATTTACAGGCCATTCACGATCACGACCTGACGGTCTGCCTGGGCCCGGCCGGGACGGGCAAGACGTTTCTGGCCGTTGCGATGGCGGTGTCGATGTTGCGGGCGGAACGAATCCGCTCCATCGCGCTGGTCCGTCCGGCGGTGGAAGCGGGTGAGAAACTCGGGTACCTGCCGGGCGACATGCAGGCGAAGGTGAATCCGTACCTGCGGCCGCTGTTCGACGCCATCCACGACATGATGCCGTTCGAACAGGTGAAGAAGTACATCCAGAGCGACGTCATCGAGGTCGTTCCGCTGGCGTTCATGCGCGGCCGCACGCTGAACCACGCGGCGATCATTCTTGACGAGGCCCAGAACACGACGGTCTCGCAGATGCTGATGTTCCTGACCCGTATGGGGTTCGGCAGCAAGATGATCGTCACCGGTGATGACACTCAGATCGACCTGCCGTCTCGTAAGGAGAGCGGCCTGGTCGATGCGACGAACCGCCTGTCCGGGGTGGACGGCGTGGCCGTGGTGCGGCTCGTCGAGTCCGATATTGTGCGACACCCCCTCGTGCAGCGCGTCGTGGAAGCCTATGGACCACGTCCGCCCGTCGCGAACGGCCGGACCGGTCCGCCGCCCGATCAGGAGGCCCCGCCGCCGCAACCGATGTAACCAGAAGCGCCGCCGGACCTCCCGGGCGTGGTGGAGGGCCGGCGCTGCCGCACGCCTCGCGAATCCGCCTTCGCGGCGTCGGGGCGTGCCGTTGCCAGTTCCATGAAAGTTCGAAGACGACAACTTCACGAAAGAAGGTTGCGCGAACAGCAGTCGACGTGGTCGCGCCTCAGCAGCGCGGTGTTGAGCTGGCCCGTGGCGGCCACCGTTACGTTCGGTCTGATCGCATCCGTGCTGGCCATGTACGGGCGGCAGTCGCTGCCCTATTCGATCGGCCAGCGCGTCAACGAACCCGTCCGGGCGAAGGTCGCGTTCCGCGTACCCGACCCGGCCAAGACCAACTCGCAGCGCGAGGCCGCGCGATCCAATACACCCAGCCGGTTCCGGCTCAACGTTGAACATATCGACCGGATCGTGCAGGCGGTGGGCAATTACTACAACGCCGTCAAAAGCGCTCAGTCGTACGAGCAGTTCAGCGAACTGGTGCAGCCGGGCTGGCCGGCCACGGACCAGGTGACGTTCGAGCGCCTGCGGCAATTCAGCGAGGAGACGTTCAGCGACGCGTTAAATCGGTTGGAGGATGCACTGGGCCGCGCGTACATCGTCGATGACCTGGGCAAGATTCCCCGCGTGCCGCCGTCGCGTGCCGACCACGTCCTGGTAGCCGCCGATCCGGATCGGCCGCCAGAGCGCGTCGATCGGACGGACCTGATCACGCTGACCTCGCCGCGATTGCTCGAAGACCGCGCCGTTTCGCTCGGACTGCTGTTTCCCAGCGAGGTGAGGGAGCCGATCCGCACGCTTCTGCGCGTGCTCATCAAGCAGGGACCGACCATCCTCTACGACGCCGAGGCGACCAACAGCGCCGTGCAGTTGGCCGCAGATGAAATCGCCGAGGCCTACATCACGTTTCAGTCGGGTCAGCAGTTCATCACGCCGCGCGGCCCCGGGGATGAGGCATTGCTGACGCCGCGCGAGTTTGAACTGCTCCGCGAACACGGACGCGCCTATCAGGATTTCCTGGGCTCGGGCACGGACGAAGCGCGGGCGGCGCTACACGCCGAGCGCCTGCAGCGCGTGGGAACCGCGACGTTCATCGCGTTCCTGACCATCGCCCTGTTCGTGTATGCCGGCCAGCACGAACCGCGCGTCCTGCAGAATCGCATGAGGACCGCGGCGTTCGGCGGGTTGCTGCTGGCCATGCTGGCGTCGGTCCTGGCGCTCAACGCCCGCTGGTCGTCGGAGTTTCCGGAGGCCGTGCTGGGGCCGTGCATTCTGGCGGGCGGGATCCTCGCCATCGTCTATCCGCGCCGCTTCGCGATGGGCACGATCTGCATCGGCGGCGTGATGGCCGCGCTGATCCTGCGCCGCGATATGGTCTTCGCCGTCGGCCTGCTGACGGCGCTGGTCGTCAACGGTTTCCAGCTCAACGATATCCGCACGCGCAGCAAGATCGTCGTGGCCGGCGTGATCACCGGCGTGGCGGTCGGCATCGCCAACTTCGCCGGCGCCCTGGTCAATCAGGAGGCCATCGAGTTCGCGTGGAACCACGCGCTGCGGGCGTCGGCTACGTCCTGCGGCACGGTCCTGCTGTTCTGGTCGGTGCTGCCCTTCCTGGAAAAAGGACTCGGTGTTGCCACGCCGCTGACGCTGCTGGAATGGAGCGAGTCGCGCCAGCCGCTCTTGCAGAAGCTCGCCAACGAAGCGCCCGGCACGCATCAGCACAGCCTCGTTCTCGCCAAGCTGGCCGACGCTGCGTGCAACGCGATCGGCGCCGACGGCCTGCTCGCGTCGGTCGGCGCGCTCTATCACGACATCGGGAAGATCTCGAAGCCTCAGTACTTTGCCGAAAACCAGCAGGCCATGATGAACCGCCACCAGAACCTGGCGCCGACCATGAGCCTGCTGATCATCGTGGCCCACGTCAAAGATGGCGTGGAACTGGCCAAGGAGTACAAACTGCCGCGCGTGCTGCACCAGTTCATACAGGAGCATCACGGCACGACGGTGGTGAAGTACTTCCACCACGTCGCCGCGGAGAAGCAGCCGGAGATCGCCAGCGGCCGGCACGACCGCGAGGTGTCCGAATCCGAGTTTCGTTACCCCGGCCCCCGGCCGCGCACGCGCGAATCGGCCGTCCTGATGATGTGCGACGGGGTCGAGGGGGCGGTGCGGGCGCTGAAGGAGCCGACGCCGGGCCGCATCGAGAGCGTCGTTCACCAGATCATCATGGACCGCCTGCTGGACGGGCAGTTCGACGACTGTGACATTACGCTCAGCGACGTGCGGCGGGCGGAGGACGCGCTCGTCAAGACGCTCCGGAGTTTGTATCATGGCCGGGTGTCGTATCCCGGGGCCAGGAAGGACAAGGAACCCAAGTCCGGAACGGAGGCCGAGCGGACGGCGTCCGGCGAACGGGCCGATCGGGTGCGAAAGAGCGCCAGCTAGCCGCCGGGTTTCCGGCGAGCGGCGAGCGCCGTAGTCGATGGACGAAGACCCTTCATACGACATAGCCATTCGCGAGGACGTTGGCGCCGCGCCGGGCCGGCCGGAACTGTTGCGCCGGGCCATCGCGGCTGTCCTCAGAAGGCACGACGTTCCGGCCGCCGTCATCAGCGTCGCCGTCGTCTCCGACGAGACCATCGCCGGCATCAACCAGGCCTACCTGGGCCATGAAGGCCCGACTGACGTTATTACGTTCGATTTGCGCGAGGCTGATGGCGATCCGTTGAACGCGGAACTCGTCCTCTCCCACGATACCGCCGCGCGGGAGGCGGCCGCGCGCGGGATCGCAGTGGAGGCGGAGCTGGCGCTTTATGCCGTGCATGGCGCCCTGCACCTCTGCGGCTACGACGACCACGCGCCGGAAGACGCGTCGCACATGCATGCGGTCGAGGATGCGGTGCTGATGGACCTGGGCCTTGGCCCCGTGTACTCGGGTGGCGTGCCATGAGGATCGCACTGCCTCGATTGGTGGACGGTGGCCGGGCCGCGGCGGAGTGGCTTCCGGACGTCGTCCGCGCCGTAGACGCGGCCGCCGGCCTGACGCCTGCACCCGATCTGGTAGCCCTGCCGCAGTTCAGCGTTCACGGCCGACATCGGCGTGCCCACGCGGCGCAATTCGTCGGCGTTCGGGAAGCGCTCGCCGGCAAGGCCCGCGAATGGGGGGTCTACATCGCGTTCGGCCTGCGTTGTCGCGGCGTCGAGTCGTCGCAGCCGGCCGTCGGGCTGCTCGACCCGGACGGCGACGTGGCCGCGGCGGACGACGTGGATGGGGCCGGCCCGCCGGGCTATTGGTCCCGATCCCTGCAGACGCCGGCCGGCTGCATTGCGGTGGCCGACCCGCGACGATCCGACGCGACTCTTTTCGAAGGAATGCCGCCGTCGGTGGTTCTGGTGGTGCCCTGTGGGGCCGATCACGCCTCCCGGCTGACCGTCGGCCCCGCAGCCAGCGTTTTTGCGGAGCGCTCGGGCCCGAGTTTCCTCGCGGTGGCGCGTTGCGTCGCCGCGGACGCAAGCCCCGATGCATCGGGGGCGGACGTGTATGACCATCGCGCCGAGCGGCTGATCCCGGCCGGCGCGGCAACGTGCGTTGTGGTTGACGTGACGCTGGAGGTCCGATCGGCGGTTGTCGTCGGGCAGGGAGGATCCCGCCGGGACGCAGGCCCGGACCGCGTTGTCTCGAATCGGCCCTGCGCGGAACCCGGATCATGATCTGGCTCGGCGGGATCATTGACCTTCTTCTTCTGTTGGTGTTCGCCTCCAGCAACATCGCGCTGCGCCTTCCTTCGCGGGCACGGGTGGCGGAGCAGTTTGAGAAGGCCGGCAAGGCGCATCTGCTGGATCGAATCTGGGCGGTGCGGGCTGAGTTGCTGCTGGCATCTGCGGCGATCCGCACCGCGGCCGTGCTGTCCCTCGTGCTGATCGTCCTTCACCTTCTCGAATCGACCACGTGGGCGCCGCCGGTTCGATACCTCAGCGCGTTCGCGATCGCCTGGACGCTGGTGCTCGTCTTCAGCGTGGCGATTCCCTCGGCCGTGGCCAAGTACACCGGTGAATCGCTGCTGTTGCGGCTCTCGCACGTTCTGTTTGTAACGAGGTTCGCGCTTAGTCCGCTGGTCTCGGCGCTGAGCGTGATTGACCCGCTGGTTCGGCGGCTGGCGGGCGTGCCGATGACCGACGACGCCAACGGCGCCGACGAGGTCGGACGCGAAATCCTCAACGTCGTCAGCGAGGGCGAAAAGCAGGGCGCCGTCGACGAACAGGAAAAGGAGATGATCGAGTCGATCCTCGAGCTGCGCGACACCGAGGTCTACGAGATCATGACGCCGCGGACCGAAATCATCTCGGTGGAGGACACCACGCCGCTGGACCAGGTGCGCGCGACCGTCATCGAGCACGGGCATTCTCGCGTCCCCGTTTACCAGGGAACCATCGACACCATCGTCGGCATCCTCTATGCCAAAGATCTGCTGCAACTCGATCCCGATAAGCCCGCAATCGCGCGAAGCGTGATGCGTCCGGCCGCGTTCATCCCGGAAAGCAAGCTGGTGAGGGAACTGCTGACCGAGTTCCAGCGGGACAAGGTCCACATCGCCATCATTCTCGATGAGTACGGTGGCACGGCCGGCCTGATCACGATCGAGGACATCATCGAGGAACTGGTCGGCGAGATCGCCGACGAATACGAAACGCCCGAGCCGGAGGCGATGGTGCGGATCGACGATCACACCATCGAGGTGGACGCCCGGATGCGCATCGACGATCTCAATGACGAGTGGGAGGCGGATCTGCCAGAGCATGACGATTACGAAACGGTCGGCGGATTCGTCTTCACCACGCTCGGCCGCATCCCCAAGACGGGTGAACGGTTCGAGCACGGCCGCGTCGCCATCGAGGTCGTCTCGGCAGAGCCTCGCAAGGTCAATCGCTTGCGACTGAGCATGACAGACGCGGAGAACGGCCAGGCGGCGTGAGGGCGCCGCGCCCGCCGCGCCGTTGATCGCGGGCCAGCATGTGCCGGAGTGCCCCTACGTCAGCGCGATCGGATCGACGTCGATCTGCACGACGCCTGACTTTACCCGAACCGCGTCGGCGAAGGCCGGATCGCGCCGCACCGCGGCCACCTCGGCCGTGCCGGCGGCGCGCAGCAGCACGTCATAGCGATACTTCCCGCGCAGGCGCGGCATCACACACGGGGCCGGCCCGACGGCGTTGGCGCCCCGCAGCGCCAGGCGCTCCACCAGTTCCCGGAGCCGTGCGGCGATTTGCTCCGCACCCGCCAGGGCAGTCGCGTCCTTCTCGTGACTGACGATGAACCGCACGAGCCGTGCGAAAGGCGGGTAGCCGATCGTGTGTCGTGCGTGCAGTTCGCCTGCGGCGAAGGTGGTGTAGTCGTGCTGCGCTGCCAGCCGCACCGCCGGGCTGTCGGGCATGGACGATTGGATGACGACTTCTCCGTCGGTTTCCGCCCGCCCGGCCCGGCCGGCGACCTGCGTCAGCAACTGGAACAGATGTTCGCCGAAGCGGAAATCCGCCGACGCCGACAGCCCCTCGGCGTTGATGACACCTACCAGCGAGACCGCGGGAAAATCCAGACCCTTGGCGACCATCTGTGTTCCCACCAGCACGTCGAGCGAGCGCTCCTCGAACGCCCGGATGACGTCGATGTACTCGTCGCGGTGATGCATGGTGTCGCTGTCCACACGGCGGATGCGCGCTTCGGGCAGCAGTTTGGCGATCGCCTCTTCGACGCGCTGCGTCCCGAGGCCCGCCCGCATCACCGGCTGGCGGCAGGTGACGTTCGGGCATCGGTCCGGCAGCGGGATCACCATCCGGCAGTAATGGCAACGTGCCTCCGAGTGATGGATGTGAACGACCAGGCTGACGCTGCAGTTCGGGCACGCGATGTTCACGCGGCATGCAGGGCAGAAGATGCGCGTGGCGTAGCCGCGGCGGTTGATCAGGATCACCGCCTGCTCGCCCCGGCCGACGGTTTCCACCAGCCGCGCCTGCAGCAGGCGCGACAGGATCGCCTCGTGCTGCCGTGCCCACGCCTCCGTGCGCATGTCCACCACGCTGACCCGCGGCATGGGCCGGGCATGCACGCGGCCGCGGATGTCGAGGCGGTGGAATCGGCCGGCGACGGTCGCATTGTGCCACGTCTCCAGCGACGGCGTCGCCGAGCCGAGCACGATGGGGATGCCCGCCTGCTTCGCCCGCATCACGGCCACGTCGCGGACGTGAAACCGCGGGGCTTGCAGGTTCTTGTAGCTGGATTCCTGCTCTTCATCGACGCAGATCAGCCGCAGGTCCGGACAGGGCGCGAAGACGGCGCTGCGCGTGCCGATGACGACGTTCAGTTCGCCGGCCGCGATCCGCCGCCACGTGACGCTGCGCTGCGCCCCGGTCAGGCCGCTGTGCAGGATGGCCACGCGCTCGAACCGGCGCGCAAGCCGGGCAACAAGCTGCGTGGTCAGCATGATCTCCGGCACCAGCAGAATCGCCTGCCCCCCCCCGGAGACGGCGTGGCGAATCGCGCGCACGTAGACTTCCGTCTTGCCGCTGCCGCTGACGCCGAACAGGAGCGTGGTCGAGTATTCGCGGGCGTCGATGCGCACGCGGAGCGCGTCCAGGGCGGCGGACTGCTCGGGCGTCAGTTGGAACGTCGGTTCGGCCAGCCCGCCCGGTACGTCTGACTTCGACGCATCCCCGAGCGGGTCGGTGCGGTCCGCCGGCGGCAATTCCCGCCTTTCGGCGATCTCGATCCACCCTTTGCGGGCCATCTCGCGCACGATGCCGGTGGTCACGCCGGCCCGGTTGCACACGTCGGCAAGCCGAATCGCGGACTCGGCAGTCGTTGCCGCCTGGAGCGCCTCCATCACGGCCCGTCGCGCCGGCGTCACCCGCGACTCCGACGCTTCCATCGCCGCGAGGGTTGTCCGCGCATGGACGTAACGCACTCGGGCCAGCCCCGCGCCGGCCCGCACGGCCTCCGGCGTCATGGCCGCCAGCGTCTTGCCCAGCGGGCAGCAGTAGTAGTCCGCAATCCACCGCCCGAGTTGCATCAGCGGCGGCGTCAGAAACGTGTGATCATCGACGACGGCGTGAATCGGGCGAACCGTGCTCTCCCACGCCCGCCGGCTCACGTCGATGACGAAGCCGTCGGCCACGCGCTTGCCCGACCGCCCGATCGGCACGCGGACGCGACGCCCCGGCTCGATATCGCCGACCATCGCATCCGGCACGACGAACGGATACGTCCCCCGCCCGCGCAGCGCCGCCCCCGGCAGCACCGGCGCGACCTCAGCCACCATCCCAACGCGCGCCTCACCCTCCTCGGCAAAGAGGAAGCCAGTCGGCTCAGGCTGCTTGCGGGCGGACATGGCGGCATAATAGACGCACGCGCCGCCTGCCGTAAGCAGATCACAGTGTCCTCGTGACGCACTTCGACCGCCTTGGAAAATTCTGACGACGGGGACAACGTCGGGGCCGATTCAATGTTGGCCTTGTGTCGACTGTGATTCACCGTTCGAGTTCAGGCACCAGCGCCGAGCCGCAGGCTTCAGCCTGCGCGATTGTGCCGACGGTCGAGCGGCCACGAATCGCGCACGCTGACATAGACTTCGCATATAATGACTCGCGTTTGGTTGGTAAGGCGGCGAACCGGCACGTCTCGCGAGCCGGATCGTCGCCCGGACGAGACCGGAAGCGGAGACCCGCATGAAGATCGACGAGTTAGCAATTGACGAGCGGCTGAAACTCGTGGAGGACATCTGGGACAGCATTGCCGCCGAGCAAGATGCCCTTCCTCTGACTTCGGCGCAGCGTGCCGAGCTCGATCGCCGGCTCGAGCGCTATCGGATTGACGGCGATCGCGGGACGCCGGCCGAACGGGCCGTCGAGCGCATCCGAACCCGCCTGTGAACGCTACCACGCCCGACGGTCTGACGCAGGGTACGAACGATCGCGGCACGCCGAACGCGCCGAGCGACGGAAATCGACGGTCAGGAAGATCGGAGAGGCCGGGATTCGAACCCGGGGTACCGGTATAAACCAGTACGACGGTTTAGCAAACCGTTGGTTTCAGCCACTCACCCACCTCTCCAGGGGGTCCGGACGCGACGTCGCCGCCGCCTTCCGGAGGCCGGCGGGAAGTTAACCCACCCGGACGCGCGATGCAAGTTACGGTCAACGGGCTTGGCGGCCAATCGCGGCCGATCAGCGACCGTCGCGCCCGCGCCCACGATCCTCCGCGCACAGCCCACGGCCCTCCACGCACGGCCCTGCGCCCGCGGCCCACCGGCCTCCGCACTCGGCTCACGGCTCACGGCCGTCGCGACGTCCGCGAAGCCGGCCGATGGCTTTTTTTCCATTTTCTGGAATCTAACCCGGGCCCGCGGGCGTATGCTGGGTGACGCTCGGCACCTCGCGACGGCCTGTGCCGCGCGCGCCATGTCGCAATCCGCAGAATCGCACCGGTGCGATGTCCGGCGAATCTGAGTGACCCACGGTTGAGAGGCCGCGGCGTCCGTCGCGTCGTCGCCGGTGGCCCGGGCGCCGTGAATCCCCGGCCCGTAAGGTCCACGTGCGACTCTGGAGAAAGGAAATGGCGGTTCTTCGCAAGTATCAAGCCCGAATGGCGCTGGCGGCAATCGCCCACGGCCTGATGATGGTCGCCCTGGCGTCGGGCGATACCGTCACGTGGACCGGTGGGGCCGGGACGGACTCCTGGCACGACGGAGCGAACTGGGACCTGCTTTCTCCGCCGGATGACGGGGACGACGTGTTCATCCCGGATCTGCTGCAACCGCAGGTGCAGTACTCGCGCGGGACGGCGCAACTGAATTCCGTCATCTCGCGCGTGCCCGTCGCCTTCACGGGCGGCAAGCTGACGGTCGACGAAGCCTTGTTCGTCGCGCGGCAACTGCGCCAGGTCGGCGGGACCCTGGGCGGGGACGGCACCATCACGGTCGACGGAACGCTCCTCTGGCAGGGCGGCACGCAAGAGGGTCCGGGCAATACGGTCGTCGGGTTTCTGGACCTCGATGCAACCAGTTCCTTCGTGACGCTTTTGGGACGGCGGGTCGAGGTCATCGACCGGGGGCAGTGGAACAGCGGGAACATCAACGGGTCCAACGGCGGCAGCATCTACGTGTCGCCGAACGCGACCTTCACCGGTCAACCGACGACCGGGGGCAATTTCAACGCCGGCCCCGGCGACGCGCCCGCGTTCGTCAACGACGGTACTGTCGTCGTGCCGGGCGGCAACCAACTGCTGTTCGTCGCCCGGTACGTCAACAACGGGACCACCACCGTCGGCGGCACGGTGTCGGTGTCGGGGGGGGGTGCCAGCGACGGGCGGATCACGATGGAAGGGGGCGGGCTGTGGAACAACGCCAGCGGCGAATTCACTTCGACGCAGAACTCGATCTGGGACGGCGACGGTACGGTGTCCGTGTCAGGAGGAAACCTGATCGTCGGCGGGGAGTACGATCCGGGCACCACCCGTGTGGCCGGCGGCACGATCACCATGACCACGGACGGATCAACCGAGAACCTCGATCAGACCGGGGGCACGCTGGACACCGGCGGCTTTGACTTCGCATTTGGCGATGCGGCGTTCGGCGGCGGAAAGTGGACCGGCGGCGGGAACGTCAGCGGAAATGAGCTGACCATCGATGCCGGAAACTCCTTTGTGACGCTGGATGGCGTCACCGTTTTGGTCGCCCGGGTGGGCGCCTGGACGGAAGGCAACATCGTCAGCAGCAATGGCGCCGTGTTGATCATCGAGGAAGACGCGTCGTTTGCGATGGAACCGGACGGCGGTGGCAGCATGAGCTGGACCGTGGGCGAGCGGCCGACCGTTGAGAACCGCGGAACCGTCAACGTTGCAGGCTCGACCCAGGTTGAACTGGACGCCTTGCTTGACAACCAGAATCAGGTGGTCGTCGAGGGGACGTTGACTCTGGAAGTGAGCCGGAACACTGGAGACGTGCGCATCCAGAAGAACGCGGAGATGAACGTCGTCGATTACGAACAGTACAGCCTCGGCAGCATTGACGGACCGGGCACGCTCGGGCTTGGCGCCGGCGACACGTCGTGGGAAGGCTCGTTCAATGTTGACAACGTCAACATCACCGGCGGCACGCACAACTTTGAGGCGCAGGCGCAGACCCGGACGCTCAGCCATAGTTTCGGCGTCGTTTCCGGCGCGGCCGGGATCGTCGCGGATACATACAATTTCACCGGCGGGACGATTCGGACGGTCGTCACTGCCAGCGAACAGATGCACATCAGCGGTTCGGGATTCAAGCACATCGATGGGGGACACCTGACGGGCGAAGGTCAGGGAACATGGGAGCGCGGCAGTGTGACCATGAGCAACGGTGCTCAGTGGGACTTCTCGTACAACATCTTTATTATCGAAGACGTCAGCGCGGGCATCCGCAACGGCGGCGGCGATACGTCGATCGTGCGCAATGAGGGTCTCTTTCAGGTCGATACGGGGGGGACGATCACGTTCGATGTTGATTTCAACAATGCCGTGGATGGCACGCTGGAACTCTTCGACGGTTCCGGGTTCCGCGTGGACGGGCGCGTGGAGAACATCGACCCCGACACCGGAAACCTGAGCGGCGGCACATGGGATCTGAAAGGCCCGGTGACGACGCAGAACTACTCGATCAACATCCACTCAGCCGACGCGGACATCGGGCTGACCGGCGAGGACGCAGGATTCTACGATGCGCAGGGCAATGACCTGATGGAGGAGTTCGAGCTCCTTTCTGCGAACGTCAAGCTCGAGGTGAGCGATCGCACCGTGGACATTCTGGGTTCGCTCGCCGTCGAGGGGTT
>CAZYLK010000168.1:0-13815 GCA_964648365.1 uncultured Phycisphaeraceae bacterium | reverse complement strand
CGCCAGCGATCCGCGAGCTTCAACCCGCGTCAATCCCTCCAGCCTCGCCCGACAACCTCTCCAGCAACGCAGTGACGGACTGCGTATGAACAGGTTCAACGTCGTTGTGGGTCGCTGCGGCGAGCCAGCTCTTCAGCACAGCCAGCGCCTCGTCCCGCTGCGATGCCGCCGCCAGTGCTTCGGCCAGGGCTACCACGACGTCTGCACGCCGTGGCGCCAGGACCAGCGCCTCGCGCAGGTACGCGACGGCGACCTGTTGTTGCTGTCGCTGCACGGCTTGCTGCGAGAACGACAAGAGCGAATTGACCATACCCTCGATCGGGGTGCCGGTGACGTCTCCTAGAACCGGCCGGCGCAGGGCGTCGATGCGGGCCGACAGGTCGGCCAGCGCGGCCGCGCGACCCGTCAGCCGGTCCGCGCTCACGCCCTCGGGCGGCATCACCCCGGCCAGCGTAAATTCTCCGCGCAGTTCCGTCAGCGTGCGATAAACGTCATAGCCGCCGGGATCGAGTTCGTAGGCGTCGATCAGCAGTTGCAGGCATCGCACGGCGTCCGACCGGTTCTCCGGCCGCATCGCTTCCACCCGCATCTCGCGCGCCCGGATCGTGTCGGCGCACCGCCCGATCAGGGCCGCGTGAGCTTCGCGGGCCGGATCGGCGGCGATCCAGCCGTCGAAGGGGCTGACGCGAAGTTCATACAAGGCGTCCGCGATTTCAAACTGCTCACTGCGAAACATGTTGCGCGGGGCAGAAAACTCCAGCAGCGCATTGTCGTCGGTGTTCAGCGGCGCTCCTGCGGCCCAGTCCCGCAGCGGCGCGTCGGCCGTGATGAAGCGGGCCAGAACCTGGTCCAGACGCGAGAACGCCACGCGATACAGATCCTCGCGCACGCGCGGCTCGGCGAAACGGCGCATCAGCACGTCCGCCGGCGCAGCTCGTGGCGTAGGGCTCATCAGAAACAGATAATCCGCCTCCGCGGAAAGCTCCCAGACGGAAATCGAGTCGAACTGTGTGAACATCGTGTTCACGATGGCGCGGAAATCCCGCTGCGACATGCAGTAGCCGTGCAACCACACACAAAACCAGCCGTCGGGCGCCAGGCGACGCTTGACCAGTTCGAAGTATTCCCGCGTAAACAGGTTGGAAACGCCCGCGATCCACGGATTGCTCGGTTCGGACACGATCAGGTCGTAGGTCCGGTCGGTCAGCAGCAGGTGGTTGCGGCCGTCGGCGCGGATCATGCGCACGCGGGGATCATCCACGACGCCCCAGTTGTATCGGCCGAAGTATTCCCGCGCCGCGTAGATGACTTCTTCACTCAACTCGGCGCAGTCGATCTGTTCGTAGCCTGGGTAACGAGCGATGGCCGCGAGCGTCATGCCGGAACCCAGCCCCACCACGCAGGCCCGTCGTCCGCCTTCGTCAAACAGCGCCCCGACGTGACCGAGCATCAACTGCGTCACCATGTCCGTGTGAAGGGTCGAAGCGTCGGCCTTGCCGTTAACGCTCAGCGACACGCCCGGCACGTCCGGACGCTCGCCCGGCCACAGCGACACCGCCACCGACATGTCCACCCCGTCACGATAGTAGACGACCTCGTGAACCAACTGCGCGTCGAGCGGTTGGTCCTTCTTCAGGAACGGCGCACTGGTCAGCGCCTGCCGGTCCCACCCGCCGGCCGCGAAGGCGATCAGCGGCACCATCGCCAATGCTGCGAGTGGGATGTACGGCGCGGGACGCGACGCCCGAGGATCGACGCGCAGCAGCAGCCACGCCCCCGCCCCAGCGTTGCACATCGCCGCCAGGACGATGGCATTCTGCCCCCCCACGACGCGAATCAGCACAAAACCCGCCAGAAAACTGCCGAGGATCGTCCCGATCGTGTTGACGGCGTACGCACGCCCCGTGGCCGCGGCGGCCGAGCGGTCGTTCGCGGCGATCGCGCGCGTCACCAGCGGAAACGTGGCGCCCATGAGCAGCGTCGGCACGAGCGTCAGCGCGATGACAAGGGCGAACTCGACCGCCATGACGCGCCCATAGCTCTCTGCGCCGAAGACGATGGCGTGTACCGCCGCCGGTACGCGACTGTAGAGCGGCAGGACGCCGACGGCCGACAGCGCGATGGCCAGTTGCACGACGCCGAGCGCCGCGGCATGTCGCTTCCAGCGATCGACGAATGGCGCCAGCGCCAGACTCCCCAGCGCCAGCCCGAGAATGAACGCGGCCAGAATGCAGGTGAACGAGTAGGTCGTCGAGCCCAGGCACATCACCAGCGCCCGCGTCCAGGTCACCTGGTAGACCATGGAGGCGAAGCCGGACAACGCGAAAACGACGAGCACGGCGCGCGTCTGGCGGGCGCCATCGGAACCGGACGCCGACGGCAACGAAGCCAACCGCGCCCCAGCGCCCGGGGTGGGTTCCAAAGTACCGGGTTCCGACGCCCTCACGCGATGAAAAAGCACCATCGCCGCCAGCCCGACCGCGACGTTGACCAGCGCCGCCGCACGTGTTGCGGCCGTCAACCCCAGCGCGGGGATCATCCAGAAGCCCGCCGCGACCGTGCCGAGCACGGCGCCAAGCGTGTTGATGCCGTACAGGCGACCCACGTTGCGCCCGGTCCGAGTGCCGTCCGCGGCAAACTGATGCACGAGCAGCGGCAGCGTCGCCCCCATCGCGGTCGTCGGAATCAGCAGCACGCCGGCGCTGAGCAGGAACCGCGCGGCGGTCAACCAGTGTTCCGACCCGGCCGCGTGGGGATAGACCGCGCGGTAGAGCGGCTCCATGAGCGACAGCAGCAGCGGAACGGCGATGGCGTACAGTCCGATCGCGACTTCCAGCACGCCGTAGCACCAGCCCGGTCGGGCGACGCGATGACTCGCGCGGCCGCCGAGGTAACACCCCAGCCCCAGGCCCGCCATGTAGCACACCAGGACCGTTGTGATCGCATACGTCGTGCCGCCGAAGACGAAGATCAGCTCGCGCGTCCAGACCTGTTCGTAAACCAGCCCGGTGGCGCCGGACATCAGGAAGAGCAGCATGACGGTCAGCGCGGGCGTCCTGCCCGCTGTGCGTCCGCCCCGTCCTGTGCTTCCGGCATGCTCAGATCTCGATGCGGCCACTGATCCCCCTTTCGGCTCTGATGACAACGACGACCGAGGCCGACCCTCGCCGGCACGACACCCGATTGCGCCGCGGCAGCCGGCGCTGTCCCTGGATTCCGGACGTCCCGGACGCCGGCCCGGCTCGGACGATCGCCTCCGACCCATATCCCCTTCTGACGCCGGACGAACGGCGGCGTCGGGAATCGCTTTCGCGTGGCACATCGACCCCATTTGACGGATGGGCTGCCCCGGCGGCGTCGGCCGAATCGTACGCTCCAAGGGGGCTCGCCTCCACCCGTCTTCGCCGCGTCTGATTCACAGGAATTGCGATGGACACGTCACAGATCGAACGTCTCGAATCCAGCTTCAAACTGCTGGCGCCGCGCGCCGCCGAACTGGTGGACCGGTTTTATGCGAACCTCTTTGCCCGCAACCCGGCCGTGCGGCCGATGTTCCCGCGCGACATGAGCGAGCAGAAGCAGAAGCTCATCGCGTCACTGAAGCTGGTGATAGGCAGCCTGCGCTCGCCCGACAATCTCCGCCAGCCGCTTCTGGACATGGGCGCCCGGCACGCCGACTACGGCGCCACGGCCGATCACTACCCGATCGTCCGCGACACGCTGGTAGACGTCATGTCCCGCATGGCCGGTGAGAAATGGAACGAAACGCTCGACGCCGACTGGAAGTCCGCTATCGACTTCGTGGCGTCGGTCATGCTGGAAGGACATCGGGCGGCGGTGTCATCCACGTGACGTCGCCGATCCGGGCGGGCTCCGACCCTCCGCACGAGAGCCAATCCGCGCTGAGCGGCGGAATCAGGAAGCAGTAATCAGCGATCGTTATTCACCTCGCGCGGGGCATTCAGAATGCGCACGCCGCGGATCGCGAGTCCGCCCGGCGTGGTCGGACGGCCGGTAGCGTCGACGGGTGTGGCCAGCAGCCGATCCAGCGTCGCGAAGGAATCCTCACCCACAATCTGGGCGAACACGGTATAGCGCCCGTCCCACTCCGGCTGCCGCGTGTTGCAGATGAAAAACTGACAACTCGCCGACTGGGGATCGTCGTCCACCAGCGCCATGGACACGCTGCCCTTCTGATGCGGGCGATCGTTGAACTCCGGCGGGATCTTCTTGCCGTCCTTGCGGATGCCCGTGCCGTCGCCGATAGGGCAGCCCCCCACGATCATGTAACCAGGCTGAATCGTGTGGAAGTAGGTAGCCGTGTAGAAGCCCGACGCCGCAAGTTCGAGGAAGTTCGCGACGGTGTTCGGCGCGTCGTCGTAAAACAGCTCAAGCGTCATGACACCCGCGTCCGTCTGAATCTCCGCCCGCTTGAGCGGACCGATCTCCACGAACGCCAGGTCGCTGGTCAGCGCCCCGCCGTACGGCTCCCAGCGGATGCGATACTTGCCCGGCGCGCGCAGGGCGGGGTAATACTCGCGCAGATCCAGCCGGCGCGACACGGATGCATAGGGCGCCAGCAGCACGGCCGGCGCGCTTTCCGGAGGCTCGTAGCCGGAGGCGACGTTCCATCGCCGGTTCGACTCATCGGTAATGACCGCGGCCGAGAAGCCGTTGCCGCTGAAGACGTGCGAGGTAGGCAGGCCCATCTCTTTCGGCGCGCCGTCGACACCCAGCGCGGGAACCACCAGGGCGACCGGGTCGCCCGTCGTGTTCTGGATCGTGAAGTCCACCCACACCGGGCGGCCCACGTCAACGAACCGGGACGCCGGAATCAGCCGCGCTTTCACGCCGCTTAAGACCACATCGTCGGCGCGGGCGGGCGAGACAGCCGCCAGCCCCACGATCGCGAGACACCAGTATCGAACCATTTCGTTTCCAGCCAGACTGAACACCATACCTCGTGGCTTCAACGACAAACCCCGCCGCTTGCGTATCTACGCGAAGGCGCGGCACCTGTCCAGAATCGTCGCCGGCGCGGGTCGCCCGGCGCGCACTACCGCTCACGTCCTTCTACCAACGTCGCACCCAATCAGTTGCGGCGGCTCGACTTCCGGACGATTTCCCGCGCGGAACGCCCGGCCGCCGACCGATAAGCAGTGCATTGACTGAGACTTGCCATTCGGGGAGCCGGATCCCATGCACATCGCATTGACCCAGGCCGAGCCGTGGCGCAGTGCCGTCGAGTCCCTTGGCCTCCGCTGCACCGTGGTCGACACACCACCGATCGAGCCGGGGGCTGCGCTCGATCACCGGCGGCAGCGGGGAGAGGCGGCCCTGGCCGCACTCCGCGGTCGGAAGATCGACTTCATCCTGGATACCGACGGCGACGGGCTGTGGTTCACCCGGGAGACCTCCGGCCGGGCCGACCTCGCTATGGTCAACGATCGGCTCGGCGTGCCGCTGGTATCGCACTTCACACGCTCGGTCCTTGAGTCGTTCGAGGGGATGCCCTGGGGGCACCTGTGGAACTGCCTCCAGAGTCGTACCTGGATCAAGGCATGCGCCGACGCCGCCCACGCGGCCGAGTTGACGGCATTTGGCGTGCCCAACGTCGTGTGCCTTCCGGCCGCGGCCCCGGACGCCGATTACGCGCCCGCCGAAAGCACAGATTCGGAACGGCCGTTCACGCTCGGCTGTCCGCACGTGGACCATGGCGCGTTCTTCGCACAGACACTTCCGATCAGCGGAGCGTCGCTCGCGCCGGGCGTCATCGCGCGATGCTCGGTGACGGCGGAGGCACGTCCGACGTTCTTTGACGCGTACTTCAATCGATACGAACTCGACGGACTTCCCGATCCCGACATTGCCGGGCAGTGCGCGGAGCGGGCCGCGCGCTACTTCGACGCCAAGGCATACCACAGCGCGCACATCGGAATCGGTGAGCACGCCCGCTTCGTCCGTTTCCTGCGGGTCCGCTTCGGCGAGATCGTACGGCTCCTGGGCACAACCGACGGCAACGTCACGACTGAGCGGCAGATCCCACTGGCGGAGCGGATCGCGTTCCACCGGAATGTTGGGATCAACATCGGCCTTAACTTCAACCGGGCGGAATCCGGGCCGGATGCCCGCCTCTTTGAAGTCGTGGCCGCCGGCGGATTCCTGCTCGCCCATCGAGGAACTGGAATCGGCAACTTTCTCCAACCGGGGAGCGAGTGCGACGTGTTCGATCACGAAGGCGATCTGCTCGCGAAAGTCCAGGCCTATCTTGAGGCGCCGGGAGCGCGCGCCGCCATCGCCGCGGCCGGGCAGCGCCGCGTGCTTTCGACGCATCTGCTTTCGCATCGCCTGGGCGTGCTGCTGAAGCTGCCGCAACTGCAGCGCAGCGCTGCCGGCGGGGAGGCATCCGCAGTGGACGGGGCAATGCCGGGCGACATCGCGGCAAGTGTGCCCGGCCCGCTCGGCCCCAGCGGTGAGCAGGCGGGTCGGCTGCTGATACTCCTCAACCCGGGTCGCATGAGCCGCAACTGGATGGTCGGGATCGCGCGCGGCGCCGAGCGGCTGGGCATCCCCACGCGAACGCTCGAACTGGCCCAGGCGTGGGAACGTCGGGCGACGGCGCCGGACGCTGTTGCGCGCGGAATCGAAAAAGCGATCGTACGCGATTGCATCGCAGCGGCCGTGGGGTACACGTACAACGGATGCGCCGAGTTCCGCCGCACGCGCGACGGCGGCGACCTCGATCAGACGCCCCTGTGCCGGCTGGGGATCCCGCAGCTGATGTTCTGGTCGGATCATCCGCAGTGGGCCAATGAACGAGCAGGTCTGCTGCCCAGCCTGCAACCGCTCTTGCGCCACCCGGCGCACCATCACTTCGTGAAGTCGCAGGCCGCGGCGGACGAGGTGGTCGGACTGCTGCGCTGGCCGCACGTCTACGGACTGCCGCCCGGCGAGGACACGCAGCGGCTCTGCCCGTCGAGCCGCCGTCGCCCCGAGTATGACATCGTCTGCATCGTCGGCTCCCCACCGGCCCCGCTGGGGAAGCTCGAGCCGTTGCTGGACACGGACGAGCCTGATCTTGACGCCATTCACGGCCTCGTCGCCGAGCAGTCGCGCGATCTGCTTCGCCAAGCGTGGGATGCGCACGTACCAGCCGATCGCCGCCCGGCCTTCGAGGCGCTGGGCCGCGACTGGATCGACGCGAGACGAAGCGACCCGCTGGCGGCCGCGTATCGGCACTTCCTGGCCCTGCGCGCGGCTCACACAGATGCCTGCGACTGGTTGAGCCGCCATCCGCAGGCCTATTTTGCGGCGCTGCACGCGCTGTGGGAGTTCGGCCGCTGGCAGCGGACGTTCGTGCTCCGCTACCTGGCGCGCTATTTCAACGTCGGCGTCTTCGGGTATGACTGGTCGTCGGTCGGGATCGGGGGGGGCAGCGGTTGGGTGGATTACGACGATCAGCCCGGCGTCTACGCCCGCGGCCGGGTCGCGCTGAGCGTCTCCCAGTGCGGCGACGAGGAGGGCGTCGCGCACAAGCCCTTCGAGATCACGGCTTGCGGTGCGGCCTGCGTCCATATCCGCCGGCGCGGGATCGAGACGCTGTTCGCCGACGGCCGGGAGATCGCACTGTTCGACTCGCCCGCCGAGGCGCGGCAGATCGTCAGCGAACTGTGCGCCGATGATGCGAAGCGTCTCGACATCGCCGAGGCCGGACGAGCACGCACCGTCCGCGACCACTCATGGTCCGTCCGCCTGGGTCAGATGCTGTCCCGCATGGGTCTTGCGCCGGGAGTGTTCGGGCTGACGAGTTGGGAGAATCGGGCGGCGGAAGCTACGGCCGCAAAGGTCATGCCTGATCTGACGGCGGGCCGGACCGAGCGTCGACCGACGGGGGAGCCGATTGCGAGCGTCAGTCGCTGAGGTTCGCTGATCTGCGGCCGCGAACGGCGGCGGACATCCGCCACTGGAGCGGCCGCGCGCCGGTGGGATTCGCTCGACTCATCGACTCGACGCCACCCGTCGGCTATAGTTCCTGCGCCGTGTTTACGCCCCGCGACATATTGGACGAAGTCAAGGCGCAGCCCTTCAGCCCATTCCAGATCGCCCTCTCCGACGGCCAGGTGTATGACGTCGTTCATCCGGACCAGGCGATGGTCACGCGCGGCCACGTCGTGCTCGGGATCCCGCCGGAGGCGACGGAAAACGGTGGCGTCTTCGAGTCGACGGTCAAACTCGCCATCCTCCACATCACCGAACTGCGGCCGCTGCGACGGCGGGCGCGATCGCGCAAGAAGTAGCGGGTTTCCCTGAGCGTCAGCATGTGGCCGGTCGACGGCACGACCGTTCACTTGCCGTCCTGTCCAGCATCCAGCTCCCAGAGACAACTCGTACTGCTGTCCATCCCTGTCCCACGCAGCAGAGGCGAGCATCTGGCCATCGGAGGAAAAAAGGAGTGTGTCTGCTGGGTGGTTGTGTCGGCCGAGGTCGTGGACAAGCCGCGGAGTCATGGCGAATCAGGCCGTGACCGGCGCGATGCGAGCGGGTCGGGGTACGTCGTTCGGAACGTGGTTCCCGACGCAGAGACCGGCGTCAACCAGCAACACCTGATGCACGCCCGAAACCCTCCATGTGAGCAGGGTTCGAACTCAAGTCCGACGGCAGGCCCGGAAGTAAACCGATGAGACCGGCTCGCATTGCCCGGTCGTGGAGTGTCTCACTCGCGTGCGACCGCAAGCGCCTCTCGCCCACCTCTCGCTGTGGGGTCGTGCCATCGATGCCTTTGCCGCGGGCGCCGCGCTCAGAAGCGCTCTTTACGCCGGCCTCACCCGGCGTTCGTCTGCATTCGTCATTCGGCAATCGCCACTCGCCATTCCCAGCGTCGGCGGCGCCGGGCGCTACCACGCAAAGTGCGCAAAGGCCTTGTTCGCTTCCGCCATGCGGTGGACGTTTTCGCGGGTGGTCATCGCCGTGCCTTCGCCCTTGAAGGCGTCGCAGATTTCCTGGGCCAGCGATTCGTGGATCGGGCGGCCCTTCTTGGCGCGGGCGGCGTCGCGCAGCCAGCGAAAGGCCAGCGACTGCTGCCGGCGGAAGTTCACCTGCATGGGAACCTGGTAGTTACTGCCGCCGACGCGCTTGGAGCGCACTTCGACGTTCGGCTTGACGTTGCTGACGGCCTTCTCAAACACCTCGACCGGCGGTACGTCCTTGACGCGCTTGGCCACGATGTCCATCGCGTCGTACATGACGCGCATGGCCGTGCTCTTCTTGCCGTCGTACATGATCGCGTTGATGAACTTCGACAGCAGCTTGCTCTCGTAGCGCACGTCCGGCCGAAGCTGATCCGATGATCTGGTAAACCGCTTGTATCCCATCTTGCCTTACGATCCTCGCAAACGGCGGACGCGCCGCAGACACACCACCACACTCACTGCCAGAGCGATCTTGACCGCTTCCTGAGGCAGGAACGGCCACAGCCCCGAAGCCAGCGCCGCCGCCGGCGCCAGGCCGGTCACGGCCACAAGCCAGCCGCATCCTCCCGCAAACACCACCACCATCCCGACGATCCCGGCAGACGCCAGCCGGACGACCGATGCCTGCGACGACCCGGCCGCCCACGACACCAGCGGCGCCGCGAGCAGAAACCCGGCCAGATAACCGGCCGTCGCAGAAAGCGCCGCGAAGCTCGCCGCGGCGAAAAGAGAACCTGCGGGCCAGACCGCCAGCATCAGGATTCCGGCGGCGACATAGGCCATCATCGCCAGCGCGGCCCGCCCCGGCGGCATCAACATGCCGGCCAGCAGGACCGCCAGCGTCTGCAGCGTGATCGGCACCGGCGATCCCTCCACGTGGAGGCGAACCTGCGCCAATAGCGCCGCGAGCACGACAAACCCGCCGACCTGGACCCCTACCCGCGAGCGGGCCAGAGATTCGCCGCCGAGCGAACTCAGCACGGACGGCCGCAGGATGGAGGGCTTTGCGTCAGTCACCGGTGGACCCTGGTCGCGCTATCAGCCTTTGCGCCGCTTGACGCCGTACTTGCTGCGTCCGCGATTCCGCGGGGCGCCTTCCTTGTCGGTCTGCACCCCGGCGCAGTCGAGCGCGCCGCGGACGACGTGAAACCGCACGCCCGGCAGATCGCGCACACGCCCGCCCCGCACGAGCACGATCGAGTGCTCTTGCAGGTTATGGTCGATGCCGCCGATGTAGGCGCTGACCTCGCGGCCGTTGGTCAACCGCACGCGAGTGACCTTCCGCAGAGCCGAGTTCGGCTTCTTGGGCGTCTGCGTCTTGACGATCAGACAAACGCCCTGTCGCTGCGGACACTGCTCCAGGTCGCGGACCTTGGACTTCTTGACGACCTGACGTCGCTTCTGTCGAACCAGTTGATTGATCGTGGGCATCGGTCGCCCCACCTCCTGCAAAATCCGGCGTCGCACCACCCGGTCGAGCCGCGGCCGGGCGCCGACGACGGCACGGACGCGCGAGCCGGGAACTATAGCATCTCCCCGTTGGGACGCAAACCCGGCGATCAAGGCTCCCGCGAGGCCGATTCCTCCCGGCTCTCGGTGGCGTCGAGGGCCCCGAACCCGCGGGGCGAAAACGACGGCGGCAGGGGCAGCGGGAGCCGCTGCATCTCCGCGCTGGCGACCGACGGCAGGCGCGAGCCGGCCTCGGACGCCTCCGGCGCTGACACCAGCGCCCCCGGCGACTCCGCCAGCTCGCCGGGACGGTCAAGCGGCTGCTCCAGCGGCTCGCCGATATGCTCGACGCCGATGTTCTGGTAGCGCTTGAACCCGGTGCCGGCCGGGATCAGGTGGCCCAGGATGACGTTTTCCTTGAGGCCGTTCAGCGTATCCTTCGCCCCGCCCAGAGACGCCTCGGTCAGAACCTTCGTCGTCTCCTGGAACGACGCCGCGGAAATGAACGACTCGCTCTGCAGGCTGGCCTTGGTGATGCCCAGGAGCTGGGTCGTGGCCAGGGCCGGCTTGCACCGCTTGCCCTTGGCCGGCTCGCCGCCCTGCTCCTCGACCTTGTCGTTGGCCGCCTGAAGTTCATCCTTCGAGATCACGTCGCCGACCAGCAACTGCGTATCGCCCGCGTTGGAGATCTTCACGCTGCGCGCCAGCCGCTCGTTCTCCATACGGAAGCGGAACTTGTCGACCAGCTCTCCCGGCAGAAAGGTCGAATCGCTGGGCGCTTCGATACGGACCTTGCGCAGCATCTGACTGACGATCACCTCGACGTGCTTGTCGTTGATGGTCACGTTCTGGCTGCGGTAAACCGCCTGAATTTCCGCCAGCAGATAGGACCACAACGCTTCCTCGCCCTTGATCCGCAGGATGTCGTGCGGGATGAGCGGCCCGTCGATCAGCGGATCGCCGGCCTCCACGCGGTCTCCGGCGTGGACGAGCAGGTGGCGGTCCTGGGGCACGTGGTGCTCCTTTTCCATGCCGCTCTCGCCGCTGACGATGATGGTCATCTTGCCGCGACGCTTGTCGCCGCGGATCTCGACCGTGCCGGAGATTTCGGCCATCACGGCCGGCTCCTTCGGACGGCGGGCCTCGAAAATCTCCGTCACCCGCGGCAGACCGCCGGTGATGTCCTGCGTACCGGTCATCTCGCGCGGCTGCCGGGCGAGCAACATACCGGGCCGGATCGGCTGCCCCTCCTCGACCTCGATGCGGGCCTTGGCGGGCAGGTAGTGATAATCGAGCACGTTGCCGTTCTTGTCCTCGATGACGATCTTCGGGTGCTTCTCACCCTTGTGCTCGATGACGACGTACTTGGAGCCGGCGCGGTCTTCCTCGGTGCGGACCGTTTCACCCTCCGCGATGTCCTCGAAGCGGATCTTTCCGGCGACTTCGGCCAGGATGGGCGTCAGGTGCGGATCCCATTCGCACAGGACGTCGCCGCGATTGACGGCCTGCCCCTCCTTCACGTGAACGATCGCCCCGTACGGAACTTTGTGCCGCTCGAGTTCGCGCCCCTTCTGGTCACAGACGAGCAGTTCGCCGTTGCGCTTGAGCACGACGGTCTGCGTGCCGCCTTCGGCCATTTCCACCGTCACCGGATTGAGTTCGTGGAAGGCGATCTTGCCCTTTTGCGACGCCCGCAGATCCTTCTCCAGAGCCGCCTTGTGGGCCACGCCGCCGGTATGGAACGTGCGCATCGTCAACTGCGTGCCGGGTTCGCCGATCGACTGGGCGGCGATGATGCCCACCGCCATGCCCTCCTCGACCAGCACGCCGGTCGACATGTCCACGCCGTAGCACAGCGAACACACGCCGCTGGCGCTCTCGCAGGTCAGCGGGCTGCGCACGCGGATCTTGTCGATCTGGAGTTCCTCGATTTTGACCGCGATGTCCTTGGTGATGACCTCGTTCTCGCTGACGATCACGGCGTCCGTCACGGGGTGGGTGATCGCGTCACGCGCGACACGGGCCACGATGCTGTCACGCAGCGGAATGTCGACTTCCTCACCCTTGTAAATGGCGGACTTGGTCACGCCGTTGATGGTTCCACAGTCGGGGTTGTTGATGATGACGTTCTGGGCCACGTCCGCCAGCTTGCGGGTCAGGTAGCCGGAGTCGGCCGTCTTGAGAGCCGTGTCGGCCAGACCCTTGCGGGCGCCGTGCGTGGAGCTGAAGTACTCGAGCACCGACAGCCCCTCGCGGAAGTTCGCCTTGATGGGCGTCTCGATGATCTCGCCCGACGGCTTGGCCATCAGAGCGCGCATGCCGGCAAGCTGGCGAATCTGATCGACGCTGCCTCGGGCGCCCGATTCGGTCATCAGGAAGATCGGGTTCAGATAGGGTTCGGCCCCCTTGTCCTGCGGGCCGGCGTACGCCCCGTCCGGCTGGCGGTAGTCGGCCTTCAGTTCGGTCATCATCGCCTGCGTCACGCGCTCGCGGGCATGGATCCAGCAGTCGATGACCTGGTTGTACCGTTCCATGCGCGTCAGCGCGCCGCGTTCGAAACTGTCGCCCAGTTTGTCCACCGCCTTCTGCGCGGCGTTGATGATCTCCGGCTTGGCGGCGGGGATGCGCATGTCGCGCACGCCGAAGGACAGTCCGCCGAGCGTGCTCCAGGTGAAGCCGATCCGCTTGATTTCGTCGAGCAGTTCGACCGTGGCCGCGCGACCGAGCATGGCGTGGCAGTCCGCGATGACGCGCGACGAGCCCTTGGACGAAAGCGAGCAGTTGTAAAACGGCATTTCGATCGGAAGGATGTCGGCGAAGAGAATACGCCCGGCCGTGGTCACCACGCGACGGTTCCCCGGCGCGGCCTCCGGATCGTCCTTGTGACTCTTCACGACGCGATCGCGCGAGAGGCGCACGTTGATCCACTCGTGAAGGCTGACCTTGTGCAGCGAATAGGCCAGCATGGCCGCGTATTCACTCTCGAACGATCGCATTTTCTTCGGGTCGGGCGTACCGCTGACGTGGTCCGTCGTCAGGTAGAAAATGCCCAGAACGATGTCCTGCGACGGCGACATGATCGGGCTGCCGTTGGCGGGGCTGAAGATGTTGTTGGTGGACATCATCAGGACGTGCGCCTCGGCCTGCGCCTCGATCGACAGCGGCAGGTGAACGGCCATCTGGTCGCCGTCGAAGTCGGCATTGAAGCCGCGGCAGACCAGCGGGTGGATCTTGATGGCGTTGCCCTCTACCAGAACAGGCTCGAAAGCCTGGATACCCATGCGGTGCAGCGTGGGCGCGCGGTTGAGCAGCACCGGGTGCTGGTAGATCACCTCTTCCAGAATGTCCCAGATTTCCTGGTCGCGGCGCTCCAGCATGCGCTTGGCGCTCTTGATCG
>CAZYLK010000167.1:0-14140 GCA_964648365.1 uncultured Phycisphaeraceae bacterium | reverse complement strand
CGGCCGACGCGGATACGCTGGACATATTCCGACATGCAGCAGCCGTAGCGCCGGCGGAACACCCGCGCCAGGTAGACCGGGTGCGTCCCCACGGCCTGGGCCAGTCCGGTGGCCGGGACGACGCCGACCGCATGTTCGTACAGGCGGTCTCGCACGGCCCCAAGCCACTCGGGCGCCCGCGGCGGCGCGACAGGACACGCGCCGAGCGCCGCCATGACCGCGGCCAGGCGCTCTTCGATCAGCAGATCGCGGTCGCGCCCCGGCGGCTGCCGCGCGGCGTGATAGACGCCGAATAAGGCACGCACCAGCGGCCCGCCGGTCAGCCAGCGGTAGCCCGCCAGCGAAGCGTCCCACTGCCGACCCGCCTGCGAGTCGTCGCTGCGGCGCGAAATGACCAGCGATCTCATCCCGGCGTCGCCGAACGCGTTGCTGTGCTCCGCGTCGCACGGCTTGATCACGGCCGAGCCGGGGCCGTAGCAGTCCGACGCGCCGCGATGCCGCTCCTGCGTACCGCCGGCGAGGACGAGACTGATCTTCGACTGGCCGTGGGCGTGCCGCGGAATCGCATCGCCCGCTGCATAGCGGGATTCGACCAGGGTGAAGTGACCCGACGACAGGCTGCGCATGACGCGCCCCCGGCTCAGCGAGTTGACGGGCACCTCTCCGGTCATCTCGGGGGATTCGCGAGTCAGGCGGGGGATATTTGGGCGGCTCGTGCGACGGACACGTACGCGTCGCGGCGGGCGTTCGCCTTCGTCTCGCCGGCCGCCACGAACGCTGGCGAACTGACCGACCAGCCCGCTACGGGATCGTGGCCTTGCGCGCGCGATTGAAGACTGCCTACTCGTCGCCGAAGGGGTTGATCAGCCGAAGGCCGGCGATGTGCTGGAAGTCGGCGGTATTGCGCGTCACGAGGGGCCGGTCGTACACGAGTGCGGTGGCGGCGATCACGGCGTCGGACGGAGTCGTTCGCCGCTGCTGCCGCACGATGATGGCGCGCTCGATGACCGGTTGATCCAGTTGCAGTTCGACATCGACGCGACCATCTCAAGCAGCCGCTGCTGCTGTGCGTGGGACAGGTTGCCGAATCCGGGAAAGCCCAATACTTCAATTCGTGACACGCTCGCAATGGCGGCATCGTCGCGCTCAACGAACGGGGCGCAACGGTCGTCACGCGGGTCAGCCGCGTAAACGAGACCGTTGCTGTCGCAGAGCATTGTGCGCCTCGGCTAGCCCTAGCGGCAATCCTGGCCGCGGTCCTGGCGCAGCTCTCGCTGCCAGGCTACGGGATCGGGGATGTGTTGACTCAATCCGCCAAGCTCTCGCAGCTTGCGAAGGGCCGCCTTTCGCTGTGCCACCATCTCGGGCGAGGCGACCGGCATGGCGGCCAGCTCATCAAGCTTGGCGCGCACTTCTGCCCGCTCCTGCGCGGTCAGACAGGGCAACTCGGAAATGATCTCAGCTTTACCCATGCAACTGGAGCATAGCGGGATATGCGACCGCTCGCCAGACCAGTCAACCCGAGCACCCGAGCGGGGATGAATCTGGCGTGGCGAGGCCGCGCTTAACATTCTCGTCACGCTGTCCGGCGCTGGCCGATGCGGCCCCAATCAGTGCGGCTCCTTGAAATCCAGCATCAGCGCCTTCTCCAGATCCATGTCGTCCACGCGGATGACGACCACGGTGTGGTCGATGCCGGGGGTGGCGGTGGCGTAGAGGTATTCGATGTTGACCGACGCCTTGCCCAGCGCCCGCGTGACGCGGGCCAGCGAGGCGAGTTCGTTGGGGATGTCGATGGTGACGACCGGGACGACGATGAAGGCGGCGCCGAACTCGGCCAGCGCCTCCTCCGCAATGCCGACGTTGTCAACGACCATGCGAATGGTGCCGATGTCGTAGCTTTCCAGCACGCTGATGGCGCGGATATTGACGTTGGCGCGACCCAGCGCCTCGCACAGGTCGGCCAGCACGGCGGGCCGGTTCTTCAGGAATACCGAGATCTGCTCTTCTTTCTTGGCGTGCACGGACCTGACCTCACTTCCCTCAAAATGGTCTGCGGTCATCCCGGCAGCCTTGCAGGATGCGCGATCGCTTCCGGCCCGGACGACCCTGCGTTCCGACGACATGCGGCTTCCAGCCGCGTCCTGCGACCTGGAAGACGGCTGCGGGGACGGCGGCGACGCCGCCCGCGCCAGGCGCTTCCCAGTCTAACCAGATCGCTGACCCGCGTCACCCGGATTCGAGCCCCGGCGCCGGGGGTGGTCTCCGCCCGGATTCCCGGCCCTCCGGTGCTGCGGCTTCCGTCTGACCCGGCGTGCATCCGGCGTGCCAGGCACGCAGCCTCGTGGGCGCTGCGCGGCGCATCTGGCCCGGAAATTGCTTGGTTGGGGACCAGCACCCCGACCGGCCGCGAAAGTGGACGACCGGCGGGGGAGGGTGTAGCCTTTTTGCAGGGGGCTGGACCGGCGCACGTGCGCCGGCCGGGCCAGGGTTCGTGAATCCTTCATTGGGGCGGACAACATGCCAACGGACGTGATACCGGGATTGGAAGGCGTCGCAATTGCCGAATCGGCCATCAGCCGCGTGGATGGTCAGCGCGGAACCCTGGAGTATCGCGGCATCGACATCGCGGACCTCGCCGAGCACGGCTCGTTCGAGGAAACGGCGATGCTGCTGCTGTTCGGGCAGCTCCCCACACAGACGGAACTCGACAACTTCGTCCGTGAGGGCGTCCGCTACCGCAAGCTGAAGTACAAGATCGTCGACGTCATCAAGTGCCTGCCCGAGCACGGCCACCCGATGGAGGCGCTCCAGGCCGTGGTACCCGCCATCGGCATGTTCTACCCCGAGCGGTACGAGTTCGTGGAGCCGGCCGCGGCCCGCCGGGCCTGCTTCCGCCTGATCGAGAAGATGCCGGTCATCGTGGCCGCGTTTCACCGGCTGCGCCACGGCGACAGCGACATCGAGCCCCGCAAGGATCTGAGCATTTCCGGCAACTTCCTGTACATGATGAACGGTCAGGAGCCGACGCCGGAGATGACGCACATTCTGGACGTGTGCCTGATCCTGCACGCCGACCACACGATGAACGCCTCGACGTTCGCCGGCCGCGTGGTCGGTTCGACGCTGGCGCACCCTTACTGCGTGGTCAGTTCGGCGCTGGGCGCGCTGTCGGGTCCGCTGCACGGCGGGGCGAACGAGCGCGTGCTTCAGATGCTCGAGAAGATCGGCTCGGTGGCGGCGGTCAGGCCGATCGTCGAACAAATGATCGGCGAAAAGCAGAAGATCATGGGCTTCGGCCACCGTGTCTACAAGACGATCGACCCGCGGGCGAAGATCCTCAAGCGCTACGCCGAGCAACTCTGCCGCGCCAGCGGCAACAAGCTCTACGACGTGGCCGTAGAGGTCGAGAACGTCGTAGGCGAGCACTACAACGCGAAGGGCATCTATCCCAACGTGGACTTCTACTCCGGGCTGGTCTACAAGGAACTGGGCATCCCGATGGACTGTTTCACGCCGGTCTTTGCGATCGCGCGCGTCGCCGGATGGCTGGCCCACTGGCTGGAGCAGTTGCG
Source organism: uncultured Phycisphaeraceae bacterium (assembly GCA_964648365.1). GTDB lineage: Bacteria > Planctomycetota > Phycisphaerae > UBA1845 > UBA1845 > SURF-32. Next base: position 10,565 of record CAZYLK010000167.1, on the reverse strand, counting down.
CGACAACCGCATTTTCCGCCCGACCCAGAAGTTCGTCGGCCGGATCAACGAGCCTTACAAGCCAATCGGGCAGCGCGGCTGACACCCTCCGGTCGAGCCCTCGGGAGTGCCCGACCGCTCATCGGCCGTTTCTGCGCCCGGGGACCGCGGCACAGCGTCCGATAGCGGCCTTTCGGGACTTTTTCCCGCCGGTTTATTTGAAGTGAGCGGGATTTGTATTCGATACTCTTCATTGCCCAGACAACCTCCTCCTTCCTCCAGGAAACTCGCTATTCCGGCCAGGATGCCGGGGTCGCGAGTTTCTTTGACGTCGCCCGCCCATGCGCTCTGCCCGTCCGGCGACTCGTCCGCTAACCTGCTGGCGGCGGCGCGTGTCTAACCCGCGTCCCGAGGCGCGCGGCGGACGGGGCGGACGTTCTGCCCTCTGATCCGCCGGGGGACAGCCGGCCGAGGGGGCCGAGGCCGCGGCGGCGCGGTGTGCGAACTCGAACGAAAGGAACAGGCATGAAGCGGTTGGTAACGGCGGCAGCGGCGGTGAGCTTGGTTCTCAGCGCCGGCGGCTGCGTGGCGGTGGCGGGCAATACGGTGCGGGCCGGGCAGAGCCGGTTTCCCCTGCACGTCGATGGCCGGGTATACGTCGTGGACGTGGACACCGGCGAGGTGATGCGCCTGCCGGCGGGCGCGCTCGATAACGCCGGTCCCTTCCGTCCGATAGATGCCGACGACCGTTGAGACAGGCCCGAGCTGATGCATGAAGTGACACAGACGTTTCGGGGGGGGCGATCGGTCGGTCAAGCTCTGCGCAGATTCCGTCGATACCCCACCATGAGGCTGTGGGTCTCCGCTTGAAAGAGCGGGCAGCCTGATACGAGGGTCCAGGTTACGGCGAGCCTGGGCCCTCACTTTTTTGCGCTGCTTCGCCCACCGCTCCGAGCGCCGGCTTTCAAGCCGGGGTTCCGCTACGCTCCGAGCCCCGGCTTTCAAGCAGCCTTCAAGCCGGGAGTTCTGCCACGTCCGAGCCCCGGCTTTCAAGCCGGGAGTTCTGTTACTTCCGGGCGCCGGCTTTCAAGGCGGGGTTCCGCTACGCTCCGGGTCCGGGCTTTCAACGCTGCCAGGCCGGGTGCCCGGCGCTATCCGGAATCTGATCGCGTCTGCGGCAGACCACCGCGTTCGGCGCGGCGCCACTGCGTGCTTCCAGAACGGATTCCCGACGCGCAAGCCTTCGCCGGCTCGACGCCGGGTCCGTCCGCGGCGAAACTCCCGCCGTGACCGAGCGAACTTCCAGGGAGCGGGACGGCACGGGAACCTGCCGGCGCGACTGACGCCTTCGGACGAAGAGACGCCCTGATGCCCATCGTCGGACATGGCATTGATCTGGCCGAAAACGCCCGCATCGCCGCGCTGATGGAGCGGCACGGCGACCATTTTCTGGAGCGCATCCTCACGCCGCGCGAGATCGAATACGTCCGGCGCTACAAGAAGCCCCTCACCCACGTCGCCGGGCGCTTCGCCGCCAAGGAGGCGCTGCTGAAGATGATCGGCACCGGCTGGCGCGGCGGCATTATGTGGACCGACATGGAGATCCTCCCGGACGCCGCCGGCGCGCCGGTCGTAACGCTGACCGGCGAGACCGCCGCCGTCGCGCAGCGGCTCGGCATCACCCGCATCCTGCTGAGCATCTCGCACACGCGGGAGCACGCGGTGGCTTCGGCGATCGGGGAGACGGGTGGGTGAGCGCGGACGACCAAGTCGTGACGTCGCGAGACGTGGACAGCCGACATCGGCCGCAACCGTGCGGTCGTGTGTATCGAACGGATGGCACTGGCTCGCGGACGGGGATTCAGCGGCGCGTCGCGATCATTCGGGCAGAGAATGGCACAGTTCCAGCAGCACACGCAATGCGGCGCGGCGGTCGGCGTTGGTGAACGCCGCGTCCTCCCGCAGATGGTCGGCGACGGCCCCAGGATCGCGCAGGTCGGCCAGCAGCGTCCGCACCGCCGGCCGCAAAACGTCCATCCGGGCTCGCGCCGCTGCCGCTTGCTGAACGCGCTCGAACCGCGGGACGGTGTCCCACACGCGAACGGTCCCGTCGCCTGATGCGGAGACCAGCATCGTGCCATCCTGGCTGAAGGCCAGCGCATGCACGTAATTCTCGTGACCGTGCAGTTCGAGCAACTCTTCGTAAGTCTGTGCGTCCCACAAGCGGATCGACTGATCGTCGGCGCCGGTGGCGATGCGCGAGCCGTCCGGTGAGAAAACGACGCTCCAGACGATGCTCGCGTAGCCCGGCAGCACCGCCAGGCAGGCGCCCGTCTTCATGTCCCAGACGCGGGCCGTGCCGTCCTCCGAAGCCGTCGCGAAGCGTCTTCCATCCGGCGCAACCGTCAGCGCGGTTACACCCTGGTCATGACCCTGGAAGGCAACGATCGTGCGACCCGTTTCGGCATCGAGCAGTCGCATGGCGCCCCGTTCGAACACGCCGACGACCGTGCCGTTGGGCGCAGCCGCCGCCCCGACGGGCTCACCGAAATCGTACCGGGCCATCTCCGCCTGACTCGCCAGATTCCACATCGTGACGGAGAGCTTCCTTGCCACCAGGAGTTGGGTGCTGTCGGAGCTGAACACCATGGACGCTGCCCCGAACTTGGGCGCCGGGAGCTCGGCCACCAGGGTTGCGGTTGCCGTGTCGAACACGAGCACCGGGGCGCCGCCGGCGCAGGCGAGCAGACGCCCGTCGGGGCTGAAGGCGACGCTCGAGAAGCGCGGTACACTCCCGAAATCGATCACCGCCTGCGTGTCGCCCGACACCGCGTCCCACAGTCGTACCGTGCGATCCCACGCCGCCGAGGCGATGCGTCCGGCAGGGTCGGTCGGGTCGGCCGCCACGTCGTAAACATAGCGGGTATGTCCGCGCAGCACGCGAGACGATTCGGCCAGCGCGGCGACGTTCCAGAGGCGGATCGTTGCGTCCTCACCGCCCGAGGCCAGCGACCTCCCGTCGGGAGAATACGCGACCGACTCGACGAGACCTTCGTGTCCCAGCAGCGTCGCCCGCACCTCACCGGTCGTTGTGTCCCACAGTCGCACCGTACAATCCGTCGATCCTGAGGCGAGCATCGTGCCGGCCGGATCAAATGCGAGTGCGCGTACGGCGCCGGTGTGGGCGCGCAGTCTCCACAGCGGTTCGAGAGTGGTCGAATCACAGACGGAAATGGTCTTGTCGAAGCTCCCCGTGGCGACGAGGCTGGCGGATCCACTGAGTGCAGTCGCGAGAACCTGGCCGTCCAGGTTGCCGACATGTCTTGAGAGGACGCTACCGGTCAACGCATCCCGGGTCCATAAACACTGGTAGTCGGCGACGAAGAGACGCTGGCCGTCCGGGTGGTACGCCAGCACGGGGCCCTGCAACTTCCTCCGCTCCGTGACTGCCAGTACTTCGCCGGTCGACGCGTTCCGTAGCTGCACCGTGGCACCCCGCATGGTCGCAGCGAGGCGCTTCCCATCCGGCGACCACGCGACGCCTCTTGCCGGGTTCTCGGGATCGCGTTCGGTCGACCATCGCTGCGTTCCCGAGGAGAGGTCGATGACTCGAAGCACGCCCTCTGCCGCGACTAGCGCGATGGCCGACGCATCGGACGACAAGCTTGCGTTGATCACGGGCTCATGCTCGGTCCACACGACGCTTCGCACCGCGTGGCTCGCGACATCCCACAGTCGTACCGTCCCATCCAGGGACGTGGAGACCAGCGTCTTGCCATCAGGCGTGAAGTTGAGCGTGCTGATCGTGTCCGTGTGACCGGTCAGGATGTAATCGCAGGTGTCGAGTCGGCTGCTGAGGTGCCGCCATTCCCAGGTATCTCGGTACGCGGCCGGCGATCCCTCCAGAATGCGCCGCGCGAACACCACATCGCCGTCGTTCAAGGCGGATTGAGCGGCCAGGAGACGGGCGCGGTGCGCCTCGCGATCGGCCAGTTCTCGATGCAGCTTCTCGGCCAGCCCGAACCGCACGGCCACGACGGTGGCGGCGGACAGGAGTACGAACGACAACGCGATGACCGACACCAGTTTCTTGTTGCGCTTGGCGAACTTCTGGAGTTGGTATAGCGTGCTCGCGGGTCGGGCGACGATCGGCTCCTGTCGCAGGTAGCGGCGGATGTCGGCCGCCATGGCCGCCGCCGACGGGTAGCGCCGATCCGGGTCCTTATCGAGCGCCTTAGCCACGATCGTGTCGATGTCGCCGCGCAGCGCCGCGTCTACGGAGCCGAGGCGGGAAGGCTCCTCCTCGCAGATAATGCGGGCCGCCTCCGGGATGGGGCGGGCTCGCACATCGAGCGGCAATCGCCCGGCGAGCATCTCGTAGAGGATGACGCCCAGCGAGTAGACGTCGCTGCGATCATCGACGTCGTCCATACGGCCGCCGATCTGCTCGGGGCTCATGTAGGGGACGGTTCCGATCAGTTGGCCCGCGGCCGTCTGAAGGGTGACCAGGTGGAAGTCGGCTTCCGTCGCGCGGGCGATGCCGAAGTCGAGGATCTTGGGAACGGCGTCCGCCGTTTCTTTCCCGGTCGCCTCGCCCCGCCGCCGCACGTCTTCTTCCCGCGCCGCTCGGTCGCTCTGTCGCTTCGCCGCTGCGTCGTTCGGGCGCTCCGGCCCGTCTTCACCCGTCGTGCCTTCGTGCCACCGTGCATCGGCGCCTTCCCCCGTCGTCGCGTCCTCCGGCGCCACCACCAGGATATTCGCCGGCTTCAGGTCGCGATGAATGATGCCGCGCATGTGTGCGTGATGGACCGCGTCGCAGATGCGGGCCATCATCCAGAGGCGCGCCTCCACGGAATTGGCATCGTTGCCGGACCACTCATCCAGACGCCGGCCGTCAATGAATTCCATGGCGAAGAACGGCTGCGGCCCGATCTCGGACTCGACGATTCCCGCTTCGTAGATGTGGGCGATGGACGGGTGCTGCAGCCGTGCCAGCAGGTGAGCCTCGCGCTGGAACCGCTTGACCATGCTGGGTGACTGGTGCCCGAAGCGCAGCACCTTCAAGGCGACGGTCCGTCGCGGATTGTCCTGTTCGGCCTCGTAGACTGAACCCATGCCGCCATGACCGATCAGCTTCTGAATCCGATATCGCCCGAACGCTCCGCCCGCTTCCAGCAGTCCCGGCGCGAGCCAGTGCGGCGCGACGGGCGTCGTGTCGGTGCCGCCGGCCGACTGCCGGGCCGGTCCCCCCTCCAGGAACCCGGACGGCGCCACGGCGTCATGGGACAGCAGCGCTCCAAGCTCTTCCCGCAGGTCCGCGTTGCTGCCGCATTCTGCGTCGAGGAAGGCGTCGCGCTTGTGCGGCGGTAGCTCGAGCGCCTGATGGAAGAGCGACTGGGCCGTCGAAGTGCTGTCGTCATGCATCCGACGGACGATCCTGGCCTGGCGCGGCCGCGCTGAGTTCCTTGTGCAGCTTCGCCTTGACGAAGCGCCAGTCGCGCTCGACGGTGCGGACGGTCACACCGAGCGCGGCCGCGGATTCCTCCGCAGTCAAACCGGCGAAGAAGCGCAGCATGACGAGCTGGTGCTGTCGCGGCGATTCTTGCTGGACGCGCTCCAGAGCCTCGTCGAGTGCCAGCATGTCCTCGGCCGGAGCTTCGATGGCGATCTGGAGGTTCGCGGCATCGACCCGTCGGCGGTCGCCGCCGCGCTTGAGCGTCGCTTTGCGGCGTGCCTGTTCGACCAGCAGATCACGCATCGAGCGCGCGGCGGCGAAGAAGAAGTGGCCGCGGTTTTCCCATCCGGGCCCGTCCTTGCCGACCAGCCGCAGGTAGGCCTCGTGCACCAAGGCGGTGGGTTGTAACGTGTGTCCGGGGGGGGTCTTGCGCATGCGGGCCTCGGCCAGGGCACGCAATTCGGCGTACACGAGAGGCAACAGGTCGCGGGCGGCCTGTGAGTCGCCGTCGGCCACCGCCTGCAGCATCACCGTTACATCGCGATCGGGCTGAGCCATGATCGAAACCGCGCAAAACCGACAATCCGATGTCGGGTTCGGCCGCAGGATCGCGGCTTGAACCGAAAGGCCGTCACGAACGGCGTCATTCTAGCGTTTTCTCTGCCGCGAGTCAGCGCGGTGCAGCCGAGCTGCGCCCGTTGCCTGGCGTTATCGGCGGCATCCCAGAATGCGTGTCAGGCTGATCTACTTACGCTGCGGTGCGGTGCGCCTTGTGGACCGTCACATCGGACGGCGGTGCAGTCTCACAGTCGGACCCCCCGCATGCCAGGAAAATCACGCTGACACCTTTTTTCTGGATCGCATGTCGGGCGTCGCTGCTCTTTTTCGGCTTGGTTTGTGAAGGCCGTGACCCGATGTCCGCAGACGCCCGGAGCAGGCGTTCCGGCGGTGCGCCTGCGGACGTACCAGCAAACCATTCTCTTACGGAGTCTGCGCAATGAACGGAAGACTGTACGCATCGGCAATGTGGGTTCTCGCAATGGCCGCCTCGGCGTGGGGTCAGACGCCCGCCGGTTCGGCGTTTACGTATCAGGGGCTGATCCATCAGGACGGCGATCCACTTAACGACACCGCTGACTTCAGGTTTACGTTGTGGGATGCCGAGGCCGACGGCAACCAGATCGGCAACTTGCAGGCTTCGCAGAACGTCGCCGTGGTGGACGGCCTGGTGACGACCTCCATCGACTTCGGCGTCGGCGCATTCAATGGCGATGCCCGCTGGCTCCAGGTTGAGGTGCGCTCGCCCGCCGGCAGCGGCAACTTCACGACCCTGGACCCGCGCCAGCCGCTGACCGTTACGCCTTATGCCTTGCAGACGCGCGGTATCTTCGTCGCCAACAACGGCCGGGTCGGCATCGGCACGAACGAGCCAACCGCCCGGCTGCACGTGGTGGATGGAGAGATCCTCATCTCCGACGCCAACTCCGCTCCCACGATTACGCTGGTCGACGAAACCGACGGCGATACGTTCGTCATGAAGCACAACCGCGGCCTGGACCGCTTCGAAATCCTCAACGGTGACGGTGATCAACTGATGGTGGTCAAGAAGGACGGGCAGGTCGGCTTCGGGACGGTGCCGTCGAATCCGTTCGACATGACCCGCGCCGTCGAGGTCCGCGGCAGTGAAGATCCCGATCTTCCTCACGCCGGGTCGACCGGCGTGACCCTCCGTAATCCCATCACGGGTGACCGCTGGGGATTGCTCTGCGACAGCGCAGGCGAGTTCAGCTTCCTGCATGACGGCAACGCCGACCCGGTGGTCAATGTTCCAGTGCTGCGAATCCGGGGCGGATCGGACATTGCGGAGCCCTTCAACGTAAACGGCCACGCGGCAGCCGAGCCTGAGGGCCCCGCCATTGAGCCCGGCATGGTCGTTTCGATCGACCCCGTCCGCACCGGCGAGCTGCGCGTGTCGCATGCCGCCTATGACATGACCGTGGCGGGCGTGATCAGCGGCGCCAACGGCATCAAGACCGGGATGACGCTCACGCAGGAAGGCTCGGTGGCCGACGGCGAATATCCCGTCGCCCTGACCGGTCGCGTGTGGTGCTTCTGCGATGCCGATGCCAACGGCGCCATCCAGCCCGGCGATCTGTTGACCACTTCCAATACTGCCGGCCATGCGATGAAGGTGACGGACCACGGCCGCGCGGGCGGGGCCACCATCGGCAAGGCCATGAGCAGCCTGGCGAGCGGCAAGGGTCTGGTGCTGGTGCTTGTCAACCTCCAGTAACCGCGAGCCCGAGACGGCAAAGGAGACAACAATTATGAAGACCAAACCTTCGATATGCCAATCAGCGGCTCCGATGCTGGTGCTGGCGGCCGCTATGTGTGTGGCGACCTCAGCCGCCGCACAGGATCTCTATCCTTCCGACGTTCTGAACCTGATCCAGCCGTACGACGGCGCCATTCAGGACCACGCGGCGTCGGAGGACGCGTCGATCCTCCGCAGCCGGACCGTGTTTGTGAACCCGCACGATCTGCGGAACCTGCCCGCGACACCCGATGCACAATTCGAAATCGAGCTGTTCGACGACGTTCAAGTGTGGGCGACGTTTCGCACGCCCGATGACTTCGGACCCGGCGAGTTCACGTGGACCGGTGATCTTGCCGGTGAATCGCCGGGAAGCTTCGTCATCTCCGTTGTGGGTGATGTAATGCTGGCGGACTTCAGGCTGCCCACCGGGCAGACGTACCAGGTGCGCTACCTTGCGGACGGCGTACACGTCGTCCGCCAAGTCGGCATCAGCGGGCACTGTGGATTGACGCCCGGATACGTGCTGCCCCCCGCACTCGCGGCCCGAGTCGAGGAAGCCGCCGGCCGGCCCAAGGAAGGCCCCGGCGGACTCGCGGCCGGCGACGACGGCAGCACGATCGACGTGTTGGTCGCGTATACCGCCGACGTGCGCCAGGCGGAGGGCGGTGAAGATGCCACCATCGCGTTGATTAACGAGGCCATCTCCGACACCAACGATCGCTTCGACCGCAGCGGCATGAGCAAGCGGGTGCGGCTGGTCGGAAGGTACGAGGTCAACTACGAAGAAACCGGCGACGCCGGCAAAGATCTCAAGCGCCTGACGGATCCGGACGACGGCCACATGGATCGAGTTCACGGGGAGCGCGACTATGAAGCCGCCGACTTGGTTGCCCTGCTGGTTGACAGAATGGGTGACAACATTCTTGGAATCGGTCGGAGGCCCGCAAGCAGAGAGCAGCTTGTGCCTGGGTTTGGCTTTACCGTTACAAAGCGGAATGCCGCGACCGAAGGGACGTTTGCCCACGAATTGGGACATAATCTGGGTTGCCACCACCACCCGAACGACAACGGGGCCGGCAACGATCCGGTCATCTACGACTACGCCTTCGGACACCGGTCATACCCGTGGAGAACGACGATGGCGTACGACACCGAGCCGGGGTTCTTCAGAATTCCGCACTTTTCCAACCCAGACGTCAACTACAGTTCCACGCCCACCGGCACGTCCGATCGCAACAACACGCGCGTGATCCGCAACACGGCCGAAGCCGTGGCCCAGTACGCCGAGAGTGTGACGTGGGTGGACTTCCATGGGCACGCGCCGTTCCCGAACGGGTCGCGGTTCAGACCGTACTGGCTGCTGGGTGAAGGGCTCGCGAACGTGCAGAGCGGCCATATTCTGCGCTTCAAGGGTGGCTCGACGTCCCAGACGATCGAACGACTCGGCAAGCCCATGACCCTGATGGTAAATGACAAGCCGGTGACCATCGGCATGGATTGAATGTGGCCATGACAGGGACTGGACCTGGGTGGCGCCGGCTTCCAGCCGGTGGTGTGTGGCACCGGCTTCCAGCCGCGGTGGTGTGTGGCACCGGCTTCCAGCCGGTGGACCCCCGCATGAATGCGGGGGCTCTGAGTGTGGCATCGGTTTCCAACCGGTGGTCGATTGACCACGCATTCCGCAATCCCCAGCACAGATGCAGATCATCAGCCGGCGACGGCGCCGGCGGGAAGATTGGAGAAGACACGATGATGACCAGAGGATTCACAATATCGAGCGGCCTCGCAGTCGCCATGATGGCAACGGTTGCACAGGCGCAGCAGTACAGCGTTTCATGGTATACCGTAGATGGCGGCGGCGGCGCTTTGTCCGGGGGGGCGTTCACCGCGGTCGCCACCGTCGGCCAGGCGGATGCCGGCGCCATGTCAGGCGGTGCGTTTGAGCTTTCCGGCGGGTTCTGGCCCGGGCCCGGTGCCGCGGGCGACGACTGCAACGGCAGCGAGAAGATCGCGTCGGCCAAGTGCAAGACAAAGCGCGGTGAAACCAAAAAAGCCATCGTGAAGATGACGAACGGCACGCCCGGCTTGGAATACACCGCCACGCTCGACACCGGCCAGCAGATCACGCTGACCGCCAAGGGCACGGGCAAGGCGACGTTCAAGTTCAAAGGCGGCAACAAGCCCGACTGCGGCCCCACCGGCGTCACGATCACGCCGTGCGGGTTGCAGGCGCCCATCGATTGCAACTGCGGCTGATCGCGCATCGTCGCCAGACGGCCAGGCGGCCCGGGTCCCGCCAGGACTCGGGCTGCTTTTGCAGGATCGTATGGTGCCACTCGGCGGAGCAGGGGGCGTTGAGCGCTTTAGACCTTGTGGCGGGTAACACGCAATCCGTGCGCACGCGGAGGCCAACGGTGCAGATTGCCGCTTCCGATCCACCGCGTGTTTCGCGGCCCGCCGTACGCGGTCGCCCGCCCGAAATCGCCTCTGGAGAGGGTCTTGCAATCCTAACGGAAGGTGAACACAATCCGCCACTGGCACGCCTCGCGAAGAACAGTGCTGAGGTGATTGCAAACTCCGGACCCGAGGCTTACACCTCATGCGACCAATGGCACGCAACTCCCGCAACGCGAAGAGCCGAGCACTGAACCGCGGCCTGCACGCGGCCAAGGCCGCGAAGAAGGACGAGTTCTGCACCCAGTACATCGACATCCAGAAGGATGTCGAAGCCTGCCTCGAGTTCGACCCCGACACCTTCCGCGGCAAGATCGTCTACTGGTCGCCTGAGGCGACCGACGACCCGTTCGAGAGCAA
>CAZYLK010000166.1:0-14209 GCA_964648365.1 uncultured Phycisphaeraceae bacterium | reverse complement strand
ATGCTCGGCATCGGCCTGATGCTGTTTTGCCTCAAGGGTCTGACGATGCATCAGACCTGGCGCACCGGACCGATCGCGTATGCCTTCTGGTCGATCAACATCGGACTCCTGCTGATGGTGCTGATCAGCCTGCTGCCCGTCGGCCTGTTGCAGGCGTGGGCGAGCGTGGAGAAGGGCCTCTGGTATGCCCGTTCGGCGGAGTTTCTACAAACCCCATTGATGGACACGCTCCGCTGGCTGCGCGTCGTAGGCGATACGATCTTCGCGAGCGGCGCCGTGGTGCTGGCCTGGTTCGTTCTGGGACTCAAGACGGGCTGGTCAGTGAAGCGTGAAACGGAAGGCGCGATCGATGCCGCGGTCAGCCCGGCGTAGTTAAGCCCGGCGTATGTCAGCGCGACGAGTCGCGCGTCAGCGCCGAGCCGCGGGCTTCAGCCCGCGCGATTCCGCCGGAAGTGCAGCGGCCGCGCCCCGCACATGGCTCATCGAAGCGACAATCAACCGTTGACGCGCTCGTGCCCGTCAACTCGGAGACAAGAATGACAGCGATACTCGACAGAACCGTAGGCGAACTGGTGGCCGAAAAACCGAGCCGGTCGCGCATCTTTGAACGACTCGGCATCGACTACTGCTGCGGCGGTAAGCGACCGCTCGCGGACGCCGCCCGCGAACGCGGTTACGAGCCGAGCGACGTCGTCGAGGCGTTGATCCAGTCGGATCGGCTTCCCACGGCGACCGCGGAGCGGGAGTGGCGGTATGCCCCGCTTTCCGATCTTCTCGACGACATCGTCACCCGCCACCATCACATGATGCGGCAGGAGTTGCCGCGCCTGGCAACGCTCTTCGAGCGGGTCGTCCGGGCGCACGGAGCGAACCGGCCGGCGCTGATCGAGGCTCAAGCGGTCTTCCGGCGGTTCGCCGCCGAGCTTCAATCGCACATGCAGGCGGAAGAGGGCGAGGTCTTCCCGCTCATTCGCGATCTGGAAGTCCGGCGTCGGCTTGATGAACCGCGCGGCCAGCAATTGCTGGAACTGCTTTCCGACATGGAGTCGGAACACGCCGCGGCCGGCGCCGCGCTGGAGTCTATGCGGCGGCTCCACAACGACTATCTGCCGCCCGAAGGCGCATGCAATACCTATCGCGCGCTGCTCGACGGACTGGCAGAAGTCGAATACGACATGCACGAACACGTTCACAAGGAAAACCACATCGCGTTCCCGCGCGCGCTGCAGTTGCTCCACGCATCGACAGAGCAGGTGCATGTGCCGGAGGGCAGGACGTCGACGGCGCCGCACTGACGCCGGCGCCAGGGGAGATTCACCATGAGACACGCTGAACAGAGTATGAGGATTCACCAGGTCATCATGGGCCGGCCGGCGCACGTTAATAAAGCGCCGGGTCATTGGGTGCTTGCGAGACTGGGCAAAAGGGTGTTGCGTCCGGGCGGCGTCGAGTTGACACGCCGCATGTTGGACCGGCTCGACATCGGTCCGGACGACGACGTGGTCGAGTTCGCGCCCGGGCTGGGCGCGACGGCGCGGCTCACCCTGACCCGGCGCCCGCGAAGTTACGTCGCCGTCGAACGCGACGCGGCGGCCGCGCACTCGGTCGCCCGGATTCTCAGTCCGCCGGCTCAGCGCTGCATCGTCGGCGCAGCCCAGGCAACGGGGCTGCCCGACGCCTGTGCGAGTGTCGTCTATGGCGAGGCGATGCTCACCATGCAATCACCGGCCGCGAAGTCCACCATTGTAGCCGAAGCCGCCCGGCTTCTGCGCCCCGGCGGACGCTACGGCATCCATGAGATTGCCCTGTCGCCAGAGGACATCGACCCGGCGCTGGCCGATCGCATCTGCCGCGAACTGACCGATGCGATCCATCATGCGGTCATGCCAATGACGCAAGCCGGTTGGCGCGACGTCTTCGAGTCCAACGGGTTGAGCATTGCCTACGTCACCTCGGCGCCGATGCATCTGCTGGAGCCGCGGCGCCTCGTTCAGGACGAGGGCGTCGGCGGAGCGCTGCGGTTCGCCTTCAACGCGCTGCGCGACGGGGCCAGCCGGCGCCGCGTGCTCCAGATGCGGCGGGTCTTCCGCACATACCGGGATCACCTCGCGGCGCTCGCCGTTGTGGCGCTCAGACCGCGGGCGTCCGCGGCGCGATTCGACGAGTCAACCGCCCGCGCCGACGGTGCCGCCTGACGCGCGCATGTCGCCCAGTTTCTCGATGAACGCGCCCGACTTGCCGTCTTCCCGCGCGGCCGCCATGAAGCGGTCGCACATGCGCTGGACGTATTCTGTCGTGTTGACTTCGCCGTCGCTCGGGTCCACCGTGTCACGAGCGACGGACATGTCGAACTGGTCCACAAGGCCCATGAGGTAGGCGTTCTGGTCGGCTGAGAAATCCTTGCTTTCGATCAGTGCGATGATCCGCTCCTTTGCGGCTGAACTGCGCTGGCCGGTGAACGACAGGACGGCGTACACCAAGACAATGCCAACGACCAATGCCACGATGGTCCGTGTCATACCCGGTTCTCCCGTGCAGGGTCCGCCAGCGCTCGGCGCGCGGCCGGACGGACATGGAGGCCGCCGATGCGGTCCAGCCACCTAAGAACTCGTCTCGAATTTGTTCCCTTCGGAAGGGCGAGCACATCAGGGTAACGCATTCCGCCCGCCGTGTACAGCGTGAGGCGAGATCGTGATCCCGTGCTGTGCCGCGGGTAAATGCGCCGGCGGGCGATTGACGCTGCGATGATCGCGCGGTCGGATCGCGGGATTGGCCGCAGGAGTGAGCAGTGCTCGACCGTTCATCTCGCCGTTGGGGGCAAGGGAGTGTTTGCTTGTCGGTACAACGAGTGCCCGGCTTGTCGCGGCGCCGCGCGTCTGTCGCGGAACGGGGCCGGCGAGAAGATGGGTGCGGCGGTTGCGGCGGCGGTTGCTTCCGTGCGCGCGCCGTACCGCAATGCCGATGCACCCCACGTCACCCGGCTGACGACCGTCCCTGGTCCGGCCCGGCGTTGTGGTCATCCGTGAGCGATCAGGGATCCAGCTCCTCGAGCAGGCGCGAGAATCCCTGGTCGACGAAATCGCCGATCGTCGGTTCGTCATCGCGTTGCGATGCCGCGTAGCTTTCAAGGCCGTAGGAGACGAGGCTGATGGCCGTCGACGCGCAGCCGGAGGCATACAGCATCCCGCCCCCCGCGAGCGCGATTGCGACCGCGCGGGCCAGGCGAGTTGTCAGGCTGACGGGGCTGGTGCGCATCCTTCGTATCTCCAGAAGCCTCGGTTCCAATCGAGCATGTATGCATCGGAAGAGTTAGCGGACCTCCTGAAGGAAAAGTCCAAAAAAATCTTGCCCAGCTTGACACGCGAGCCCTACCAAAGTACAAACAAATTGTGCTTGACGGTGGGCCGGCGGGGACGTAAGCTGCCCCGCTCGCGGGTCGGAAGGCTCGCTTGATGGTCATGGCCCTCGGGGTTGGCGGGTTGTTGCTCCGCCGACGGGCGCGTCACTTCGCGGCGACGCGCTCGAGCCTCGGTTGTGACCCGATGCCGCGACCCAGCCCGCCCGATTGGAAGGGCCGTCGCCCCTTGCCGGTCAGACATACCGGCACGCCTGGCGTTTCATGCCGACGTTGTCGGCGTTCGCTGCCGGCCGGGACGTTCACGGCATCAAGTCCACCGCTTTACCCGGTGGTGTAATTGGCAACACACCAGGTTTTGGTCCTGGTTTTCCAGGTTCGAGTCCTGGCCGGGTAGTGATCCGGTTGTGGCGCTGGCTTTTTGAGTCGGTGGCCTGGGAGCACCCCGCCTTGCAAGGCGGGGCTCGGAGCGTGTGGCACCGGTTTATAACCGGTGTGCATGTAGCACCGGTTTGTGGCCGGTGCGTGCGTGTGTAGCACCGGTGTGTGCGTGTGTGGCACCGGTTTGTAACCGGTGTGCGTGTGTGTGGGTGTGTGTGGCGCCGGCTTGCAGCCGGTGTATGGGATCGACCACGGCTTGACCGACACAGCGGCCATCATTCTCGCGGCAGGCAGGAGCACTCGCATGAACAGCGAGTTGCCCAAGGTGCTGCACGCGATCTGCGGCCGGCCCATGCTGGCATACGCCCTGGATGCCTGCGGCGAAGCGGGAATTGAGCAGCTTTACGTCGTCGTCGGCCACAAGCAGGAACTCGTCCGCGAGGCGTTTGCCGAGCGAGACGACATCACCTGGATCGAACAATCCGAACAGCGCGGCACCGGCCATGCGGTCATGTGCTGCCGCGAGGCGATGAAGGACTTCGACGGCAGCGTCGTCGTCATTGCCGGCGACATGCCGCTGGTGCGCCGGGCGACGGTGGCGGCCATTCTCGAGGCCCGGGCGGATTCCGGCGACGCGGTGGTTATGGGCACCTCCGTGCTGGACGACCCGACGGGCTACGGCCGCATCATCCGCAACGAACACGGCAGCCTGGAGGGCATCGTCGAGGATCGCGACTGCACGCCCGAACAGCGCAAGATCCGCGAGGTCAACCCTTCCTACTACTGCTTCGACGCTCGCCGCATGTTCGAGACGCTGGATCAGGTGAAGCCCAACAACGCCAAGGGCGAGTATTACATCACCGACGTGGTTCACCTGCTGCGGACGGCCGGCGCCGGCGTTTCGGCGCATTCGGCCGTGCCGCGCGAGGAGGCGCTGGGCATTAACTCGCGCGTCGATCTGGCCGAGGTCGCGCGAACGATGCAGGATCGGCTTCAGGCCGAGTTGATGGACGCGGGCGTGACCATCATTGATCCGGACAACACGTGGATCGAGTGCGGCGTGACCATCGGGCGCGACACCGTCGTGTACCCGTTCTCCTACATCGGTCGTGGTTGCGCGATCGGGGAAAACTGCCGCGTCGGTCCCTTTGCGAATCTCGAACCGGGGGAAAAGGTCGAGTCCGGGACGCGGGTGGGCGGCCCCACGAACGGAGTGCCTGTTTGATGCCCAACGCGAATACCAACGGCGTCACCGGGATCGGGAACCTGAAGGTCTTCTCGGGCTCCGCCAGCGCCGCCTTGTGTACCGGCATCTGCGACTACCTGGGCGTCAAGCGCGGCCGCGCGATCGTAGACCGCTTTCCGGACGGCGAGACGATCATCAAGCTGGAAGACGACGTTCGCGGCCGCGACTGCTTCGTGGTGCAATCGACGCGTCCGCCCGTCAACGACAACCTGATGGAGCTTCTGATCTTCATCGACTGCCTGAGGCGGGCCTCGGCGAATCGGATTACCGCGGTGATTCCTTACTTCGGTTACGCCCGTCAGGATCGCAAGTCGGAGGGTCGGACGCCGATTACAGCGAAGCTGGTGGCCAACCTCATCGTGGAAGCCGGTGCGCATCGCGTGCTGACGATGAACCTGCATGCCGATCAGATTCAGGGCTTCTTCGACATCCCCGTGGATCACCTGACGGCCGCGCCGGTGCTGGCGAAGCACTTTCAGACGCTGGGCACGGAGAACTCGGTGCTGGCGTCGCCCGACGTGGGCAACATCAAATTCGGCAGTGATTTCGCCTCTCGCCTGGGCGCGGAACTGGCCGTGATCGACAAGCGCCGCATCTCGGGTGAGGCGACGCAGGCCCGCCGTGTTGTGGGCAACGTCAAGGGCCGCAACGTGATGATGTTCGACGACATGATCACGACTGCGGGCACGATGTGCGAGGCGGCACACCTGCTGCGGCAGTTCGGCGCCAATGAGATTTACGTCGGTGCAACGCACGCCGTCTTTGCCGGCTCCGCCGTCCGCCGGATATCCGAGGCGGGGTTCAAGCAGGTGGTGGTCACCGACACGATTCCGTTGGAAAACGCGGCCCAGGATGCGCTGCCGAACCTGAAGGTTCTGACGGTGGCGCCGATGCTGGGCGAAGCGATTCAGAGAATTCACGAGCATCGGTCCGTCAGCGCACTTTTCTGACGCGCTGCGTGGGAGTTGGAAACGTCATGGAACAGGCAGTTCTGAAGTACGAGCCCCGGACGGGCACGGGTACGCACGCCAGTCGCAAGCTGCGGGCGGCCGGTCGCGTGCCGGTGGTCATTTACGGTCACGGCGAGGATCCGGAATCGCTCTCGGTGGATCGGCACGACCTCGAAGTGGAAATGCTGCACGGTCAGCGCACCCTGGCGCTGGATCGCGACGGCAAGACCGTCCGTTATCTGATCCGCGAGGTGCAGTACGATCACCTCGGCATCCGCCCGCTGCACGTCGATCTGATGCGCGTCGATCTGGATGAACGCGTGACGGTCAGCGTGGCGCTGGAGCTGCGCGGCGTTCCGCGCGGGGTGTCGGAGGGCGGCGTGCTGGAACAGTCGCTCAGTGAACTGGAAGTCGAGTGCCTTGCGCTGGCCATCCCGGATACGCTGCATCCGCTGGTCACGAACCTCGGCGTCGGCGACGTGTTGTACGCTCGGGACGTTGCTCTGCCGGCGGGCGTGACGCTGATCACGGACCCGGAGGAGCGCGTCGCGACCGTGCGGGTGCTGGCTGAGGAGGCTGCGGAAGAGCCGGCCGAGGAGGGCGCGACGGCCGAGCCGGAGCGTATCGGCCGCGTTCGTGCGGAGGAGCCCCAGGAATAGCGGCCCCGTCGTGGGCTGATGTGGCACGTTGAAGCTCACGCGGGATCCGGTTGTGTGAAACTCGTCGTCGGTCTTGGAAATCCCGGCAAGCGTTACGAAGGCACGCGGCACAACGTCGGGTTCGAGGTGGTCGATGAGGTGGCACGACGAGTCGGCGCCGTGATGGGCGTGGAGAAGTTCCACGGCTGGTTCGGCAAAGGCGTTCACCAGGCGGGCGACGTCGTGCTGCTGAAGCCGACGACGTTCATGAATCGCAGCGGGCGGGCCGTGCTGGCCGCCGGGCGGTTCTACAAGCTGGAGCTGAGCGACCTGCTGGTCGTCAGCGATGACACGGCGCTGCCGGTGGGTCGGCTGCGCATTCGGCATCGCGGCTCGGCGGGAGGCCACAACGGCCTGCAGGACATCGTCGACGTGCTGGGCAGCCAGGACTTCGCCCGCCTTCGCGTCGGGGTGGGCGAGCCGGTCGGTGCGTCGGCGGTGTACGTGCTCAGCCCCTTCGACGCGGGCGAGCGAAGCGTGGTCGACGCGGCCGTGCGTCGCGCGGCGGATGCGGTGGAGTGTTGGATGGATCGCGGCGTGGACGCCGCCATGAACGAATACAACGGAGGCCCGCCCGGCGCGGAATGACGCGCGGCCGGAGCGTGGCGAACCAGTGATTTGCGGATCCCGGTCCTCGACGCCGCGCAGATGCGGGTGAAGTAGCGGCCGGAGATCATCGGAGGTGTGTGTTGAACCAATATGAAGCCATGTTCATCTTCGACCCGACGTTCGCGGCGAAGTATTCCAACGTGGACGCTGAGTTGAATCGCATCATGCAGCGGGCGTCGGCGACCGAAGTCGTCGCCCGAAAGTGGGATGATCGGCGTCTGGCCTATCGCATCAAGGGCCGCAAGCGCGGGGTCTACGTCCTGGCGCACTTCCGGGCGCCGGGCGAGAGCATCGCCGGCATGGAGCGTGACGCCCGCCTGTCGGAGAACATTCTCCGGCTGCTGGTTCTGCGGGCGGACTACCTGACCGAAGAGGACTTCGCCCAGTCGCGGGCCGCCGCGGAAGAAACCGCTCGGCGCGTGGCCGAGGAGGAGGCGCGGATGGCGGAGGCGGGAAGCCGCCCGGACGCCGATGACGCGGAGGATCGGGAGCCGGTCGGCGCCGATTCCGGTTACGGCCGCGATCGCGGCTAGCGGAAGTATCACCCGGCAGAGAGGACGAGACGATGGCGAACTACAACAAAGTCATCCTTCTTGGGAACTTGACGCGCGATCCGCAACTCAACCAGACGCCCTCCGGGGTCAACGTCTGCGAGTTTGGATTGGCGGTGAATCACTCGTGGCGCGATCGGGATGGCAACAAGCGCGAGGAGGTCTGTTTCGTCGACGCCTCGATCTTCGGACGCGGGGCCGAGATCTTCCAGCAATACATGGCCAAGGGCCGGCAGGCGCTGATCGAGGGGCGGCTTCGCTACGACCAGTGGACGACGCCGGAGGGTCAGAAGCGCAGTCGTCACCGCGTGATGGTCGACAACTTTCAGTTCGTCGGCGGCCAGGGCGGCGGCGGTCGTCCGGCCGATGCCGGCGACTACGGCGTGCCCGCATCCGCGGGTGCGGGCCGGGCTGCCGCGGCGCCCGCCGCCAACGCCGGTTACGGCTCGTCGAGCCACAGCGCGCCGGACTATGGCGATGACTCCGGACCGCCGCCGCCCAGTGATGCGGACGTGCCGTTCTGAGGCTGCTCAACTCTGCCGGGGATTGTACTCAAGCGTCTGACTGCCGACGGGGCCCGGGCTTCACCGGCGGTTCAGCGGCGGCCTTCGCGGCGCCGCGTGAAAAGGATACATCGATATGAAAGTGCTGCTCAAGAAGGATATCAGTCATCTCGGCATCGTCGGAGACGTTGTCAACGTCAGTCGCGGCTACGCCCGCAACTACCTGGTGCCGAACAACCTTGCGACCGAACCGACGGACTCCAACATGCGCGCCCTGGCCGAGGAGCGGGCGAAGGCGGAGGAGCGCCGGCGGCAGATGATCGCCTCGCTGCGTTCCAAGGCGGAGAAACTCGCCCAGGTGGAAGTCACGATCGCAGCGGCGGCGAACGAAGACGGCGTGCTGTACGGCTCCGTCGGCCGGCGAGAGATTGCCGAAGCACTCAACGCAGAAGGCCACGAGGTTCGGCCGGAGCAGGTGCTGCTCGCGGAGTCGATTCGCCACCTCGATACGGTCAGCGTGACGGTCAAGCTGCTCGACGACATCTCGGCGGAAGTCAAGGTCTGGGTCGTACGCGAGAAGACCGGCAAGGAATCCGCCGAGGAAGGCGAAGAGAGCGCGTCGGACGAATCAGAATCGGCGAACTGACGTGGCCTTCGGTTTGGGGGGGGGCCGGCCCAGGCGACGCAGGCTGCATCGGACGAGGCCGGACGGCTCAATCTGGCGTGCGACGCGCGGCCGGCTCAAGACCGGCTTGCCAGCCGGGCGAACGGGCGACCCGACCGTCGGCGCGGCGCTGCACGAACTCAGCGCGGCGTCAGATCGCGTCGGGTGCGACCCAGGCCGGCGCCGGCGGGGGGGTTGTTGTTCCCGGAGACCGATGACTCAAGCGGCAGGCCCGTCGCTTCGTCGACGATGACGCCCGTCTCATCCATCTTGGCCTTCATCATGCGGCCGACCTTGAACTTCACCGTACGCCGCGGCGGGACCGGCACCTTTTCCATCGTCTTGGGATTCTGTGCGGTGCGGGCGGCGCGAAGCCGCGTCTCGAACACGCCGAAGTCACGAAACTCGATTCGATTGCCGCGGCCGAGTTCGTCGATGATGTGGTCCAGGAACAACTGAATCGTCTTCTTGGCGACGACGCGCTTGCATCCGACCTGCTCCGCGATTCGATCGATCAGCTCTTTCTTCGTGACGGTGGCCATCCGAATTCCTCGAACTGCTGGGTCTGTCGGGCAAACGTCGTCCCAGCCGATTGGGGTAGCTACCCTGCCGACTGATCGACCGGTCGAGACACAAAACCGCCGTGCCGGCCGGCGCGGGCAGTCTGTTTCGTATTCCATAAGTTATCCTAATGCAACGAGTTGCCTGCCGCAAGTCGGTTGTGTTTTCCTCGTCGAGGGCAGGGGGCAGGTGGGTCGGCTCAACGCGGGACGTCCGAGAATCCGTATCGGTGGTCCTCGACCCGACGGTAGACGTCATCGTTCCAGCGGCCGTCCGGACGCAGGGAATCGCGGAAGTAAACCGAGTACTGGCGGAACTCGCGTGACTCAGGGGAGACCGCGATCGGCCACGGGCGACGGGACTGCCATTCCGATTCCGGCGTCAGGCCGGCCGGCCCGAAAATGGATCCGGCATAGCTCGGCATCGACCGCCACGACAAAGCGGATGGCGGCGCGGCACACCCCCCAGCGGCGATCAGGCCCACCATCAAAGCCAGCTTCAATAGGCAGCTATGCTTTCTGTACACGGCAGCGTCTCCCCCTCTCGTTGCCACGGGGCGGGGGCAGTGTGGATGCCGCGCGAGACCTTGGTTGACCCGGTCCGCAAAAATCACGCCAGGCGCCGGCGACACGGCCGGAACGCCGGGAGATTGGGTCATCTGTGTGGGTTCTGTCGGTGTCAACGCTTGAGTCGGCCGTGCGGCGTTTCATGTCGATTCGGTTCCTGATCGCATCCGCGTCGAGGACAAGCGATCGGCGGCTGCCGCTTCGCTTACCCCGCGCAGCCCGCTCAAGCCGGGCGTGGTGTTTTTCGCATCGGGGGCGTATACTCTGATGCAACCTATCCAGCCCCCTCTTTCGAAAGGGTCCGCCATGACCTTTGGAGCACCCGAAACCGCGGCAACCGGGACGTCCAGCGAGTGTCTCGCGCTCGCTCGCGCCCGACTGGCCGAGAGCAGCGACATGGCAGAGCGTGCCGTGCGGTTCCATCTCGCCGAGGCGCTTGTCCTGGAGCTTACGGAGCTGCGCAAAGAGATCGCGGCACTGCGACAGTGCGTCGAGTCCCGCGGTTGATGCAGACGCCCGCAAGGCCCGTCCGCTCAGTGCGATGGATCGGACCGGTCGCCCGGCCCAGGTCGCGGCCGGTTGTGCCCGGTTGGAGTGCGCCCGTGACGCGCCGGCGCATCCCGTTCAGGCGTGGGCGAGCCCCGGTCGGCGTCGAGCGTCCACCTGTCGTCGGCCGCTGTCCTGCGCAGTTCGAACCCGCCGGACAGACGCTTCCCCTCCAGCCGGATCCGGAGGACGGACTCCGCCATCGACAGAACGACGAGCGGGCCCGTGTCGTACCGAGCAACGCTGCCGCGATCGCCGCCGACGGGCCCTTGATAGTCCAGGTACACCAGGCGGTGGTCCGCAATCCGCCGCGCCGGTATCGGCAGCGCGGCGCGACTTGCAGGCGGCGACGGCAGTTGCCACGTCAGCAGGACGCCCTCGTATTCGAGCATCAGATCCCAATGTTCGCCCTCCGACAGTTGGTGGTGGAGGACGACGAATCGGCGCTTTGGCGCGGCGTCTGTTGCGGCCGGTGAATTCTGGTACGATCCCGCCATCGAGAGATCATCGTACCTGCCGCACGCGGCGAAGACGAGGTGAAACGATGCTGACGACGAAACGATCCGGTCGTCGTGCCCGGCCGGCACGCACGTTGACGTGGATTCTGGCGAGCGCGCCGGCTCTGCTGGCGCTCGGTTGCGGACCAAGCTATTACCAGTTGAGGCGCGAGGGGCAAAGCGCGATGCAGCAGTCGCACTTCGCGCTGGCCCGAACCTATTTTGAGCACGCCGACCAGAAACAGGCAAACCGCGTGGATAACGTTTTCGACATGGCGGAGTGCTCCGTGGCGCTGGCTCGGCGGCAGTTTGAAGACGGCCACCCCGCAGCGGCGCTGCGCGAGATCGACCGGGCGGTGGGATACTACGATCGCGTCGTTCACGCCCAACCGGGCCACCGGGCGGGCATGAAAGGCATGAACACCACTTTGGAATTGCGGGGCGCTTACGAGGCGGCGCTGTCGCAGACACGGTGGTCCGCGGACAACGTCGGACCTTCCGCCGAGCAGCAGGTGTGGCTGGCTCAGGAGTATGAGGAGCGCGGCGACCACGACGCGGCCCTGCGCGTCTTCCGCCAGGCGGTCGCGATGGAACCGCGGAACGTGGCGGCGCACGTCGCCTTTGCCGACTTCCTGGAGCGGCGCGGCAACGATCCCGCCGCCATTGCGCACTACCAGACAGCCTATCGGCTCGATCCGTCGAATCGCCAGGTGGCGGACTATCTGATCGCGCGGCAGGCGCTGCCGCCCATGACGATGGCCTCACCCGCGCCGTGAATCGTCCGGACGGGCGGAAGGAATGCGGGAACGAGGGCGTATGAGAAGAAGCGCCGGAGAATCGTGCCTCCTGTTCACGCTTGCCCGGCTTCCGTATTCCTCCGTTTTCTCTTTCTCGATTTCCAACGGCCAGTCTGGGTGTGGCTGCCAGCCACGGCATGGAATATGGCCGCACGAACTTGCGCCAGGAGCCGTCGTAGAGTGGAGTGTCGGACCTTCGTTCGAGGTTGCGTCGCCATGAGAGGCCTGATGTTTCCCCGTCTTCCCTTACTCCCTCACTCCCTCACTCCCTGACTCCCTTCCCCCCTCCGTCATGTGTGGCATCGCGGGCATCATCCGATACGACGGGCGGCCGACCGACCGGGCGGCGTTGGACGCTGCCTGCCGGGCGATGGCTCACCGCGGCCCCGATGATCATGGGGTGTGGCAGGACGCGGCGGACGGATTTGCGATCGGGCTGGCGGCGGTGCGGCTGGCGGTGCAGGATCTGTCGCCCGCCGGGCGCCAGCCGATGCAGGATCCGACCGGCCGGTACGTCCTGGTGTACAACGGCGAGATCTACAATGGCGACGAACTTCGCACGGAGTTGAAGTCGGGGGGGGCGAGCTTCCGGGGTCACTCGGATACAGAAGTCCTGCTCCATGCGTGCATTCGTTGGGGGGTGGACGCGCTCCCGCGGCTCAATGGGATGTTCGCGCTCGCGTTTTTCGATCGCAGTCAGCGCAGGGGGTTCCTGGCCCGCGACCGCTTCGGCATCAAGCCGCTCGTGACGGCGTCGTTCGACGGCGGGTTCTGCTTCGCCAGCGAGATCCGCACGCTTCGATGTTTTCCCGAGTGGGATCGGACCGTGGATGGAGACGCGGTCACGCAGCACCTGCGTTACGGATACATCGCCGCGCCGCGTTCGATCCATGCCGCCGTGCGGCGCCTGCCGCCGTGCTGCGCGGCCAGCTTCGATGCCCAGCGGTGCAACGAGCCGGCGGAATATGTCAACCCGCTAACGGCCGGCGCGTCCGCGACTTCCTATGCCCACGCGACCCGGCGCATCCGCGAATCGCTCCGCGCTTCCGTCACCGCGCGCAAGATCTCCGACGTGCCGATCGGGGCGTTTCTGTCCGGCGGGCTGGATTCGTCGATCGTCGTGGCCCATCTCAGCGAAGTGGTGGGGGGGCGGCTCAAGACGTTTGCGATCGGTCACGCGGACCAGCAGGCCTA
Source organism: uncultured Phycisphaeraceae bacterium (assembly GCA_964648365.1). Taxonomy (GTDB): domain Bacteria; phylum Planctomycetota; class Phycisphaerae; order UBA1845; family UBA1845; genus SURF-32. Next base: position 1,091 of record CAZYLK010000166.1, on the reverse strand, counting down.
CGACGAATGCGGTTACGCGCGACTCGTCGCGGACCGGTTCGCCACCGACCATCACGAGCACAAAGTGACAACCGCGGAGATCATCGACGCCGTGCCGGGCATTCTCGATCACCTCGGTGAGCCGGTGGGCGACAGCTCGATCATCCCGACGACGCTCGTCTCGCGTTTCGCCCGCCGGCACGTCACCGTTGCGCTCAGCGGCGATGCCGGCGATGAACTCTTCGGCGGCTACTACCGCTACGCGGCTCAGGGCAGCGCCGCGGCGTATGCCCGGCTTCCACGTCTGCTGCGTCGCCGCCTGATCGAGCCGATCGCGACGCGCCTGGGAGCATCGAAGTCATCGGCCGCGGCCGATCGCGTCAGGCAGTTCCGCAAGCTGATTCGCGCCGTCGATCAGCCGCCGTTCGTTCGGCATCTCGCCTGGTCGCGCATCATGGCGCCGGAGGCCGAGGCCGTTCTTGTTGATCGGCACCGCGGCCCGCAGTTCGACGACGAACTGCTGCGTGTTGCCGGCGAGCTCTCCGCGCCGTTCGCATCCGACCCGCTTCAGGCGATCCTCGCGTTCGACACGCGCTACGGCCTGCCGTCGGACATGTTGCACAAGGTTGATCTGGCCAGCATGTCCTGTTCGCTGGAGGCGAGGGTGCCGTTCCTCGATCCGCAGGTCGCGGCCGCGGCGTTTGGCGTGCCAGCCGCCTGGAAGCTCGATCGCGGCCAGCGCAAGCGCGTGCTGGTCGATGCCTACCGCGGCATCCTGCCCGACGAAGTGCTCGATCGGCCCAAGAAGGGTTTTGAAGTTCCCTTCGGCGAGTACGTGCGCGGGCCCTTGCAGCCGATGTACCGGGACACGGTCACGCCGGCGGCGCTCTCGCGCTTCGATGGCATCGACGCGGCCGCGGCTGCCCGGGTGCTGGACGACCACCTCGCCCGCCGGGGCGAGCACGCGGACCTGCTGTTCGCCCTGCTGAGCCTCTGCTGGCGAGACTGGGGGGGCGGCGCCCGCGGCTGACGCGCGATTCGCGTGATCGGCGGGCTTGAAATGTCGGGCGCGTGACAGACCTGGCGCGCACGCTCAAACGTGGCACGGCCTT
>CAZYLK010000165.1:4480-14295 GCA_964648365.1 uncultured Phycisphaeraceae bacterium | reverse complement strand
TTCCAGGCCGTGATTCGGAGCGCGGCAGGCGCCTGGCGGTTGTGAAGCGGTTTCCCACCAAGCGGGCCAAATACCGAGTCGCCATCACGGGCAAGATGCCCGTGCCACGCGCGCCGCCCACGGCTCGATAGCGCCGCGGATTGCGTCACGCACCCCCGAACGGCCGCGATACCGCCGCCCGTTGCCAAGCGCTGCCCGCGGCCGTACAAGGTGACGCTTTGACTGTCATGGCAGCGGAGAATCAAGCGGTGGCGATTGCCTACAACAAGCGGACGCACAAGTGCGGCCAGCTTCGACTGAATAACGCGGGTGAGAAAGTCCTCCTGGCCGGCTGGGTGCAAAAGTACCGCGATCACGGCGGCATGGTCTTCATCGATCTGCGCGACTACACGGGCATCACGCAGATCCGCTTCAACCCGGAGACCGATCCGACCGCCCACAAGATTGCCCGCGACCTGCGCACCGAGGACGTCATTGCGGTGGCCGGCGAGGTCAGCCCGCGGGGGGAGAACGTCAATCCGAAGATCCCCACCGGGGAGATCGAAGTGCTCGGGCGGCAGTGCGACCTGCTCAGCAAGGCGGACACGCCGCCGTTCGAGGTGGCCGACGACATCGACGCGAATGAAGACCTGCGCCTGAAGTACCGCTACATCGACCTGCGCCGGCCGGTCATGCAGAAGGTGTTTCGGATGAGGCACACCATCGGCAAGACCATCCGCGACTACTTCGCCGAGCAGGGCTTCCTTGAGATCGAAACGCCGTTTCTGACCAAGTCGACGCCGGAAGGCGCGCGCGACTACCTGGTGCCGTCACGCGTGCGGCGCGGTACGTTTTACGCCCTGCCCCAGTCGCCGCAGATCTTTAAGCAGCTTTTCATGATCGCCGGCTTCGACCGCTACGCCCAGATCGTCCGCTGCTTCCGCGATGAAGACCTGCGCGCCGACCGCCAGCCGGAGTTCACGCAACTCGACATGGAGATGTCCTTCGTTCAGATGGAGGACGTGATGCAGGTCGTCGAGGGGTGCGTGCAGCGCATCTTCAAGGCGGCGCTGGGCCTGGACGTGCCGACGCCCTTCCCGCGGATGAGCGAAGAGGAGGCGATGAACCGCTTCGGCATCGACCGGCCGGACACGCGGTTCGGCATGGAGCTGCAGGACGTCACGGACATCGCAAAGAAGTGCGACTTCCGCGTGTTTTCAGAAGCCCTGGCGGCCGGCGGCGTGGTTAAGTGCATCGTCGCCAAGGGCGGGGATCTGACGCGCAAGATCACCGACGGCCTGACCGAGGAGATCAAGGGCATCGGCGGCGCCGGCCTGCCGATCACGAAAGTCATCAAAGGCGACAGCGGCCCCGAGTTCTCAACCGGAATCGCCAAGTTCGTGCAACCGCTCTGCGGCGAGCTATGTGCGAAGGTGGGCGCGGAGATCGGCGACACGATCTTCTTCATGCCCGGCAAGTTCTCGCACGTCTGCAAGTACTTGAACCACATCCGCATGAGGCTGGCCGACATCCTCAACGTCATCCCGCCGAACCGCTGGGATCTGCTGTGGGTGATGGACTTTCCGCTCTTCGTCTGGGACGAGGACATGAACCGCTGGTTCAGCACGCACCACCCGTTCACCGCGCCCAACGACGAGGATCTGCAATACCTGGAGTCCGACCCCGGCCGCGTGCGCAGCAAGGCATACGACCTGGTGCTCAACGGCACGGAAATGGCCGGCGGCAGCATCCGAATCCACCGCCGCGACGTGCAGTCGCGCGTGTTCAAGATGCTGGGCATCAGCGAGGAGGAGGCGCAGCTTCGATTCGAGTTCCTGATGGACGCCCTGCGCTACGGCGCCCCGCCGCACGGCGGCATCGCCTTCGGCTTCGACCGCTGGACGATGCTCCTGACCGGGCAGGCGTCGCTGCGCGACGTGGTGGCCTTCCCGAAGACCGCCCGCGCCACGTGCCCGCTGACCGGCGCGCCGGCCTCGGTGGGTCAGGAGCAGCTTGACGAGCTTCAACTGCTGATCAAAGCGAGCGCAGCCGGCGATTCGTAGGCGACCCGCTTCGTGCCACTGCTCTTGAGCAGTGAAGCGAATCGGTTGAGCCATGATTCCTGGTGTGGGACGCGGACTCGGCAGATGAACGGCGGAGCGCGGAGGCGTTTATCCCTCGACGGGTGATGAACTTGTCGACGCACTGCTCAAGAGCAGTGGCACCAGGCTGATCAAGGCCAGTTACGCCGGGGAGCCGTGACTTCGGACGCGAGCCGCGCGGCTTCAGCCCGCGCGAAGGCTCACCCTCGCCGGCGTGGGCCGATGGCCAGGACGTGCCCGTCGTCTGCTGCGTCGCGAGGCGCGACGCTGCCAGCGCGACGTCGGCGCTATAATGTCGTACGGCTCAGGGCGGCCCGCGGTCTGACATGTTCGATGAACCTGACATTCTCGTCGACGAAGCGTGGGGCCGGCGACAGCGCGTTCGCATGGTCGAAGAACAGCTTCGCGCCCGCGGCATTCGGGATGAGCGCGTGTTGGGTGTCATGGCGGACCTGCCGCGCGAACGCTTCGTGCCGGCATCGATGCGGGTACAGGCTTACGAAGATGGCGCGCTGGGCGTGGGCGAGGGGCAGACCATCAGTCAGCCGTACATCGTGGCGCTGATGACCGCCGAGCTTGCCGTAAAGCCCGATGACCGCGTCCTTGAGGTTGGCACCGGCACCGGGTATCAGACGGCCGTGCTGGCGCGACTGGCCCGACGCGTGTATACGATCGAGCGCCTGTCGGGCCTGGCCAGGGCGGCTGCCTCAACGCTCAAGTCGCTGGGTATCGTCAATGTCGAGACCCGCGTCGGCGACGGCAGTCTGGGCTGGCCGGAGGAGTCGCCCTTCGACCGCATCATCGTTACCGCGGGGGCGCCCACCGTGCCGCAGACCCTCCTCGGGCAACTGGCCGACGGCGGCGTGCTGGTCGCTCCGGTCGGAGAACACGCCGCCCAGCGTCTCGTCCGAGTCCGCCGCCGCGGCCGGACGTTCCACGAAACCCCGGGCCTGGGCTGCAGGTTCGTGAAGCTGATCGGCGGCGAGGGCTGGCCGGACGAATGACCACCGGGAGTCGATCGACATGCGTACCAGAGCCGACCAGCAGACGGGAACCAAGCCGGTTGAAGAACGGACGGACGCGGAACTCGACGAGGTGTCCGCCGAATTCGACCGGGAGTTCATCGCTGACACCTTCCGCCCCATGACGCCGGAGGAATCGCAGCAATGGCAGCACGCCGCGCGAAAACAGGGCGGCCGCGGATCGGCGCCGGGTCCAAAGCCATCTGAGTGACCGTCGAGCTGAGAACGCGCCCTTTCTGGCACGAGTATTGCTACGTCTTTTCACGTCGTTCGAGGCTGGTGTGTCCAGACGCCGCGTGCCGCCTGCGCACGGTTGCGGGGCGGGGGACTGCGGGGGACTGCGGTCGTCCTGTGACGGATTGCCGACCCACCGTGGGCGTGCTAGCCTCTCCGATGGCCCGCCCGGCCGGCGTGCGGGTCCGTGATTTCCGGGCCATTTGACCGAAAAGAACGCGCCAATCGGGCCGTTCGTCAATAATCTGGAGTAACTTCGGATGGATCACAACATGGGTTCGACGCGCGGACTCTCGACCGCTCTGGTGGTGTTGCTCGCCCTCGCCCCGGCCGTGCTCGCCGGTGATACGCTTACCCCGGCCAAGGGTGAAGAAGGCTTCCTGGCGAACATCCGCCAGATCACCTTCGCCGACATGGGGCTGGAAAAGTCCGGAGAGGCCTACTTCTCGCCTGACGGGAAGCGCATCTGCTTTCAGGCGGTGCCGCACGGCCAGACCGAGTACCAGATTTACGTCATGAACGTGGACGGGACCGGGCTGGAGATGGTCTCGACCGGCGAAGGGGCGACGACGTGCGCCTATTTTCATCCCGACGGAACGAAGCTGCTGTTTGCCGCCAACCATCACGATCAGCGCCCGGCCGTGACGCCGGAGGAGATCAAGAAGGCCGCCGAGGAGAAAGCAGGCAAGCGCAACTACAACTGGTCTTTCTTCCCCGGCATGGACCTCTACGAGTACACGTTCGCCACCAAGGCGCTGCGTCGGCTGACGGACGCCGACGGGTACGACGCCGAGGGCAGCTACTCGCCCGACGGCAAGTCGATCGTCTTCACGTCGATGCGCGATGACGGCGACCAGGAGATTTACATCTGCGACGCCGACGGCAAGAACGCCCGTCGCGTGACCCGCGTCCCCGGCTACGACGGTGGTCCGTTCTTCAGCCCGAACGGGAAGGAGATCGTGTATCGCTCCGATCGCAAAGGCGACGGCAATATGCAGGTCTACGTCAATACGGTGGACGGCTACAACGAACGCTGCCTGACCAGCGGCGACCTGCTGCACTGGTGCCCGTTCTGGTATCCGGACGGGAAGTCGATGATCTACACGCAGGCCGTGCATGGCGAAGGGCCGCCGAACTACGACCTGTACATGCTGTCTGCCGACGGCAAGCAGACGACGCGGGTGACGTTCGATCGCCAGTTTGACGGGCTGCCGGTCTTCTCCCCGGACGGCAAGAAGCTCATGTGGACCTCGAAGCGCGGCAACCTCACGCAGGCGCAGGTCTTCATCGCAGACTTCACGAAGCCGGAGGGGTTTTGAGGGAATGGCGAATGGCGAATAGCGAATAGCGAATAACGAATTAAGAGGGGATCGGCTGCGGCCATCGGGTTGTGTGGCACTGGCATCTTGCCAGTGTGGCTCGGGGAATCTTGGCTGCCGCCTGTAGACGACACACTCGATCAATCACAACTGAATCGGAAGCTGTCGTCGAGGTCGATCGGCAGGATCAGCGTGTGCAATCCGAGATCGACGGCCCGTTCGCATAGCGCCGCCCGTGCCGCGGCGCTTTCGACGTACTCCGACGCGTACTCGGCATTGAATACGGGCTTGCCCGCCTCGATGAAGGGTTGGAGCGCGTCGCATTCGTCATACTCGAAGCACTGCTCGTTGACGCTGAAGTCGTAGTAATCGACGAGCGGCACGATCTGGTCGAGATCGTTCTTCAGCCCCACTGCCAGCCCGCGCTGGTGGGCGGCGTTGGCGATGAAGCGGTTGTAGGCGAGCTGATCCTGCTCCGTCAGGTCGAACCCGCTGTCATTTGCGTAGCCGTCCATGTTGTCCGGCTCCACCCCGTCGCAGCCGCGCGCGGCCGCGATGTCCAGCCGGGCCAGCATGATCTCGCGGACGTTGGCCGTGCGGATGTCGAGCCACTTCTCGTCGGGGAAGTCGCCCAGCGGGTCGCCCAGCGCCTCGGCGTCGAACGCGCCGGCATCGTCGCGAAAATCCTCGTACGTCCCGGCAGAGAAGTAGCAGATGACCGCGCGCCCGTCGGCGTGAAGCGCCTCGATCACCTCGTCCGGGGCGTCGAACAGGTCGATGTCGTACACGTCGACGTCGTATCCCGTGTTGAGCGTGTCGCCGTCGCCCGGCTGAAGCTGCCAATGCCATGTCGCATCGACCGGCGGCCGGTACCAGTTGCCGTCCGTGATGGGTGGCACGTCGGGATCGGGCGAGGTGAGTGAATTGTCGTTGGCGTTGTCGGGGCGGTTGTCACCGTCACCGCCACCGACGGTGCATCCGGTGACGACGATCGTCAGGGCGAACGGGGTGCCCAGGAAACTGATGGCGCGTTTCAATCGACGTCTCCCAGGGCGTAGTGGTTACCGGAAAAGACCAACCCCAGACTCGCGATGCGCTTCGATTGTGGTGACCCCGCACGAAAGCCCGAGCGTCCGGAGGCTATCCACACAAACCTGCGATTGTAGTCTCGTAGCGGGCGTCCCTCGCCATTCAGCCATTCGCGTAACCACGCGAGCTTGGCGGCCACTTCGCCGATCATGCGAGACCCGCCGGCGGGGTGGACCTCAATCCAGTGAAGGAACTCCACATCCTTCGGTCGTTTCCAACCAACGACGTAATCCCAACGGGATGCGTGGCGGAAGCGCCGGCGCAGCGCACGGTCCACGTCCACGCTCCCGGTCAATGCGCGGGTAGAGCTGGCGCTGACCCGGGCGCGGTCGGCGCGAAGGGCCTGCAAGCCGGGCTGCCAGCCATCTTCAAGCCCCTTGGTGCGTTCGACGTCGCGCTTGAGGCTCATGGTGACTGGTCGCCTTTACCGTTGGAGTTCGCCGCTGCGACGGCCTCATTGACGCGCTCGGTGAAGTCGAGCATCCCTCCCCAACTCGACTCCTCTTCGCTTGTCGCCAGGGGATTGAGTTGGGTAATGTCATGAACGCAGCGCCCGTCCTGGAAGAAGTACACCTTGAATGACTTCTTGAGCGCCCGACTCGCTACCCGGATCAGCGCGGGCGTCTGCGGCGCCAGGAAAAGTTCGAGAACACGGCGCGGCGCGGCTCCTGCTCTCGCCAGGCTTTGAAGCGCCCAGACGAGATCGAGCACCTGCGGCGAGTGCGTTGCGATGCAGACGCGATATCCACGGTAGAGGAGTTCCAGGACGAGCAAGAGCACGGTGGTGACAGCCCTTGGGTGCATGCCCATCTCGGGTTCCTCGATGATGACCCACTCGACAGCGCCGCGCCGCGACGCCTGGGCAGGCGGCATGAGCGAGTACAGACCGAGCAGGAGCGGTACGAATTCCCGCTGTCCTGCCGACCAGACCATGAAAGGCAGGCGTTCCCGACTGCGTGAGTTCGGCTTGCTCAGCACAAGCCGTTTCTGCGACTTCACAGTGTCCACCGAGAGTTGAAATCGGCCGAAGACCGCCGCCTCGAGCATCTCTCGGTACTCTCGTTTCAGTCGATTCGTTTTCGGGAAAATGGCGTCGGTCGCTCGGAATTCGCGCTCCATCTGGAGGCGGAGCTTCTCGCTGAACCACCGCACCGAGAACGGATCGCCCGCGGAGTAGGCGCCGAATGGCAATGGCCAACCATCACGCAGCGTCAGTACGCGCTGGGCTGGAATCAGTACGACCGCCTCGTCCTTCTTGCGGGCCCGGCGGGCGATGTGCTTCGTAAGATCCCAGGTCTGTCGATTCCATCGCACGCTGCTTTCGCCGCTGCGCCAGATGCCGTGCATCCCTTCGCCGAAGTAGAGATCGAGGAACCGACTTTCGTCGCGACCCCAGTCCATGCCGTACCGCGACACCTGGTCCTGCACTTGCCCCGTGTCGAGAATCAGCTTGAGCCACTGCAGCAGAATGCTCTTTCCGCTGGCCTGCGGCCCAACAAGAACGGTCAGATCACCAAACGCGATCTGTGCGCGCTTGATCGGGCCGATGCGGTGGAGTGTCAGGACGGGGTTCATTCGGTTGTTCTTAGCATACCAGATCAGCAACCGCCGCGAACCACTCGGTCGCGTCAGTCACCGTTTTCGAGCGTTCCGCGTTCGCCCGACGTGACCCCAAGTTGAACGGCCTTTGCCGAATGGACTCGCGCGCACCGTTGGCGGTGGCTTGCAGTTGCCGCGCCCGCGACGGAGCGTCCAATCCTCGATCCGACCGCGGTTGTCCGGCCCGCGGCGGGCCAGTACACTTATCGGCGGTTCAGTCGAGATTGCGACACCGTGGCGCCGACCGGCCGCGGCGGCGACGTGGCATGAGCGAGTTCAACAGCAACCTGTGGGCGCCCTGGCGGATGGATTACATCCGTTCGCTGACCGCCGAAGCGGCCGAATCGGGCTGCTTCCTCTGCCGGTACGCGGCGACGCCCCAGGACGATGCCGCCAATCACGTGGTGTGGCGCGGGCCGGAGTGCCTGGTGGTCATGAACCGCTTCCCGTACACGAATGGCCACCTGATGGTCGCCCCGGTCGCGCACGTCGGCGCGCTGGCGGACCTGCCGGACGAGACGTACGGGCAGATGTCGGAGCTGATTCGCCGGGCGGTCGCGCTGCTGAAGCGGACGGTCAACGCCCAGGGATTCAACGTTGGTTATAATCTCGGTTTGTGTGCCGGCGCGGGCCTGCCGGATCACGTGCATGCCCACGTCGTGCCGCGGTGGAACGGCGATACGAATTACATGGCGGTGCTCGGCAAGGTCCGCGTGGTGCCGGACGCGCTGGATGCCCTGTACGCGGAGCTTCGCGCCCATGCTGCGGAGGCCGGACTGACAGATTGAGCCCGCATGTGGCACCGGTTTTCAACCGGCGGTCCGGTGTGGCACCGGTTTTCAACCGGTGGTCCGGGATGATGCGAACCTCGTCCTCCCGTCGCAGCCTTAAGGAGTCGCTGCCGCTTCTTATCGGATGGAACCGAACATGAAGCACAAGCTCAGAGCCAACCTTGACCGCGTGATGGACCGGGTCCACGCCGCCTGCGACCGGGCCGGGCGCCCGCGCGACCAGGTTCACGTCGTCGTCGTCACCAAGTACGTTGCCCTGGATGTGATCCGCGCGCTGGTGGAGCTCGGCTGCCGCGATCTGGGCGAGAGTCGCCCACAGGAACTCTGCCGCCGGGCGGCCGCGCTGCGGGAGTGGGTGGAACGTCAGCGCGACAACCCCGCCACCTCGCTGACCCTCGACGACCTGCCGCGCTGGCATCAGGTCGGCCATCTTCAGCGCAACAAGGTCAAGCCGCTGCTGAAGTGGGCCGGCGTCATTCACTCGGTGGACACGCTGCGGCTGGCGGAGGAGATCAACGCGCAGTCGATGGAGGCGGGCGTCACGACCGACGTGCTGCTGGAAGTCAACGTCGCCGGCGAAGCGAACAAGCACGGCGTGGCGGTGGCCGCGGCCGTCCACCTGGCCGAGATGATCGCGACGCTCAAGCGCGTCCGCCTCTGCGGCCTGATGGCGATGGGTCCACTGACCGACGACGTCGCCGAGATCCGCGGCGTCTTCGAGCGAACGCGCGATCTTTTTCACGAAATCCGCCACGAAGGCATCGGCGGCGACGACTTCATCGAACTGTCCATCGGCATGACGAACGACTTCGAGCACGCGATCGAGTTCGGCGCCACGCTTCTTCGCATCGGCAGCGCCTTCTTCGACGGCATTATGGAGCCGGCGGCGGAGGAGGAAATGGCGAACGACGAATAGCGGATGACGCGGAACGATTCACCGGCTGCAAACCGGCGCCGCAAGCTGCCCTGCACGTCACAGGCCCGAAGCCGGTGCCCTAATTACGCCTTCTCCGGCTTGATCGCCTCCGGTGCTTCAAGCTGCTCGGCGAGGGTTCGGACGGGGCCTCTCTGGATGCGTTTTCGTTTGATGAACTTCTGGGCGAAGAGGCTGTTGGGGACGGCCGTGCGGCCGCCGTCGGCGTTTTCCAGGATGGTGTACATGAAGTTGATGTCCACCACTTCGCCGACCAGACCTTCGGGCAGCAGTTCGACCTCGTCGCCGACGTTGAAGGGCTTCCAGATGAGGATGATCAGCGTGGCCAGCAGGTTGCTCAGGATGCTCCACACGGCCACGAAGCCGATGGCGATCATGGCCAGTAGCGTGGTGAAAAACGTCCACAGGCTTTCGACCTTCCAGCCGGCAATCGCGATCAAGACCAGGCCGGCCACGATGACGATCAGCGTGCGCGCCCAGCGATGAAACAGGCGGGTGGTGCTTTCCGGCAAACGGCCGCTGCGCCGCAGCGTCAGCAGCGCGGCAAAGCTGACGCGCTCGCCGATGACCGCCAGCAGAATCACCAGCAAACCCAGGCCGATCGAGCGGGTGTTGAGCCATTCGTGGTCGAGCGGAACATCCCACACGAAGATCAGCCCCGCCCCCACCGCCAGGATCGCGGCCAGGTTCACCAGCGCCCGCAGCAGCGAGACGAAATAGCTCGCCCGCGGGACGTCATCGGCGCC
>CAZYLK010000165.1:1289-4380 GCA_964648365.1 uncultured Phycisphaeraceae bacterium | reverse complement strand
TCTCCCCCCGCCGCCACGACGAATCGATGCTCGATCGCGTCGTTGACGTAGCCCGTTACCACCGTCAGCAGCAACAGCAGCACCACCGACGCCAGCACGCCCAGCGCCACGTAGGAGACCAGCACGCCGAAGCCCGCCAGTTCCAGCACCAGCAGCGCCAGCACCATCGTCTGCGCCAGCGGATACAGCACGAACGCCAACATGCTCGTCCAGCGGGCCTTTTCGCGGCTCAGTTCACCCAGCACCCGCCGTCGCGGAAACATGAACACCAGCAGCATCACGAGTACGCCCGTCTTGAGCGCGCCGACGAACGCCTCTCGCAGGATGGCCCCGGTCGCTTCGAGATAGAGCAACAACGGCACGGGAAGCATCACGGCCGTGAAGATCACCAGCGCCGCCAGCCACTGTCGATAATGCCCGGCCACCTCGTCGCTGCACGGGATGACCCGGTGCGGCGGGCTGTGCGCCTCGAACAGGTGATGAATCAGCCGGACGACCACGGCCGCGCCGACCATGACGCCGAGCAACACGAGAACCGACCGATGTATGGACGGCTCAGCCGTAAGCTGCCACGCCGCGGCCGCGAGCACGCCCGCCGCCAGCAGCGGGATGCCCAGATCGCCGATCATGTTCCACAGGCACAGATCCACGCGGGCGCTGACGCCGTACATCGCGCCCACCTCTTCGCTTTCGCGGGCCCGCTGCCAGTCTTCCGCGATGCGCTGCGCGAGCGACACGCCGCGCCGCCGCGCCAGCCACAACACGCCCCACCCCAGCGCCACGGCCGCCGCCAGGCTCAGCGCCACCCACGTCCACTGCCCTCCGCCGACGGCGCCCAGCGCCGCAGACCACCGGCTGCGCAGGTCGTACACGCGCCGCCGTACCGGCGTGCCGGCCGAGTCGCCTTCAAGATCCAGATCAGCCGTGGCCGCGTCTGTCGAGGGTGGCTCCCCGACCAGCCCCCCCCAGACGCCGCGCAGCTCCGCCCAGGCGCCGGGCCAGTCGACCAACAGGATGCCGGCGTTGCGGCTGGTCAGGCGCTGCCATCGCATCGCCTGATCGACGGTCGCGAGGAACTTCTGATGCTCGCCGATCAGTTCGAGGTTCTGGCCGGCGCGATCGGCGGTCTCGCGCAGCCGTTCGACGACCTGCTGTGCCGCTTCGCGAAGCTGCCGGCGCTCGGCGGCCGTGGTGGCTTCGATGGCGGCCAGCTCCTCCGCGCCGGTTGAGCGCTCTCCGGCCAGTGCCGTCAGCGCAGCGGCGAGTTCGTCGAAGCGCGCCTGGCCGCGCTGACGGATGCCCTCGATGCGCAAGATTTCGGCTTCGGTCGCCGCCCGGCCGCGGCTGAGCGTATCGACGCGCGCCTGCCAGTCGTTGCGCTCGGCGCGCAGTGCCACCCGCAGCCTCCGCAGCGTTTCTGACCGATACAGTTCCAGCCCGCTCTTTACGCCCGTCCACCTCGAAGTCGAGCCGGTGATCTCCGCTTCCAGCGACTCTCGCGGCGCGGGCGCGGGGAGCTTGCCGGGCTGCGCGCCCGCCGGCGGAAGGTCGAAATACTTGAAGCGGGCGCGGGTGGCGAACAGGCGTAGCTGCAAGCGCGCCTGCTCGACGGGGTCGGTGGTCTGCGCCAGCGCCCGTTCGATCTCCTGGATCTTGAGCTTGCCGTGGCGGTTCCGCAGCCGCGTCGCCCGCTCACCGGCGACGGTGAGCCGCTCCTTCCACACCGCCAGCAGCCGCTGATCGCGCTGGATCGCCAGATCGACGCGCTGCTGCTCGGCCTGGAGGTTCTGCACGGCCAGGTCGATGCGGGCGATCGCGACCTGGAGCCGTTCGCGCTGGACGGCGATCATCGCGGGCGTCAGCGGCGCCGGGGGGGGCGGTGGTGTCGCGGCCGGCGGCGGGCTCGGCTGTTGACCCGCCGGCGGATTGGTCGGCGGCTGCTCCGCCGGCGGCGGACCGTCGGACTTCTGGCTTCCGGATGGCTGACCATTCCCCTGTGACGACGGTTCCGACGGCGGTGAAACGGACGGGGTTGCGCCCGGCTGCGGCTGGGTCGAATTCGGCGTTGTCGAGGGCGCGGTGATGGACGGGCTGCGAAGCTGAGCCGCGCGCGACTCGATATCCTTGCGCTGAGCCTGCAACGCCTGCCGCTGCTCGTCGAAGCCGCCGCCCAGCAGCGTCTGATACTCGGCCACCTGCGTGGACAGCGCCTTGACCCGCGCCTCGGCCGTGGTGACGAGTTCCGCCGCGGCCGCGACGAGTTCGTCGGTCACGGTCCACGGGCTGGGCGCAGCCTGGATCGACCGCGTCCGCGCCTCGACATCCGCGATCTCGCGGGCGACGCGGGCCGCTTCCTCCGGATCGGACAATCGCGCGATCTGTGCGGCCAGCGCGTCAGCCCGATCGAGTTCCGCCAGCAGCGCCCGCCACGCCTCCAGCCGTGCTTTGTGGGCGTCGAGCTGCGCCTCGCCGGCGCCCTCCGCCGGCTGCACCGTCGGCGTCAGCGCCGCGATCCGCGCCTCGACCCGCGCACGCACGTCCTGCCGCTGCTCGTGCGTCGTCGGCAGCGGCCGCAGGAAGGCGGCAGGATCGTCCGCGGCGTCCTGGGCTTGTACGCCCGGTGAAAAGCACGCCGCCATCGCGACGATAAGCGCGCAGCCCGATGCTGCGCGATTCAACGCCGCGGCGGTGACGCCATCCATGCGTCGGTTCAGTTTAGACATCGTCTGGGCAGTATCCCGGTTTCAGAGTATGGCTCAGAACACGCGCCGCGCGGAACGCATTCGTCCGGGTTGCGTCTCGAAGAGGCTCATCGAGCCGCATCCCTATGTTCTAGCCGGGAATTCGCGCTTTTGCCACGTTCGGGCGGTGCGGCGCTGCAACTGCCGCCGCAGTCCGCCACGCTGCCGTCGGGCAGACCAACTTCGACCACGCCAGAAGACTGATCGCGCAGGAGCAACCCGTGAAGGGGGATCAGTGCGTTGGCTTGGCGGGCGCGGGGGGGGGGGGGGGGGGGGGGGGGGGGGACCGGGCGCGCGGGGGTTGCCCCCAGGGGGGGGGGGGTTACAACTTGAGCCCCAAAAGCGCCCAC
>CAZYLK010000165.1:0-1279 GCA_964648365.1 uncultured Phycisphaeraceae bacterium | reverse complement strand
GGGGGGAGGGCGAGGGACCGCGCCTTTGCGGATTGCTCCCAGGCTGAGGTCGATTACACTTCGATCACCAATGACGCCGACGTCAGTCAGTTGCGGATTGCTCCCAGGCTGAGGTCGATTACACTATCCGATCAGGTCCGGCGGGGAGATCGTGAGTTGCGGATTGCTCCCAGGCTGAGGTCGATTACACTACGGGCAGGAGTGCATCCACGGCCAGGGCAGTTGCGGATTGCTCCCAGGCTGAGGTCGATTACACTTCCAGCCGGTGATACGATCCCGATCCCGTTGTTGCGGATTGCTCCCAGGCTGAGGTCGATTACACTGAGCGGCGGACCGCTGATCGTGGACCTGAAGTTGCGGATTGCTCCCAGGCTGAGGTCGATTACACTTGGATGCACGTCATGCCGCGCCTCGCTTCTGTTGCGGATTGCTCCCAGGCTGAGGTCGATTACACTGGACAGGCGCGACTGTCGCGACATGGATCTGTTGCGGATTGCTCCCAGGCTGAGGTCGATTACACTGATCGGATCGACGACGACCAGCCCCTCGTCGTTGCGGATTGCTCCCAGGCTGAGGTCGATTACACTCGGCGCCGCTGGCGGTGTATCAGGTGGACTGTTGCGGATTGCTCCCAGGCTGAGGTCGATTACACTGGCGGACCGGTCGCGGAACGACTCGATTCTGTTGCGGATTGCTCCCAGGCTGAGGTCGATTACACTGCCAAGGATTGGTCGGCGACGACTGGAGCAGTTGCGGATTGCTCCCAGGCTGAGGTCGATTACACTCGCCGCCTCACAAGCCAAGTAGCCGCAAGGAGTTGCAGCGCAGCGGCGTCAGAAAAACTCGAGCTGTTGGGGGGCGGGGCGGGCCGGTTTGCGCCGTTTTCCCCAGAAAACGCGCATCCGCTCGAACTGTTTGTCCGTGAAGACGAGCACGCGAACCTCGCCGTCAGGCGGCACCGCCTGTTCGACGCGGGTGATGTGAACGACGGCGTTTTCCTCGCTGGCGCAGTGGCGAACATAGACCGAATATTGTAGCCGGCTGAACCCGTCCTGCAAGAGCTTCTTGCGGAACTGCGCGTAGTTCCGCCGCGCCGCCGACGTGTCCACCGGCAGATCGAACATCGTCAGCACCCACATGCACCGGTAGCCGCTGAGGTACACGAAAGGGGAATCTCCAGTCGCTTCCGTGCGTGTAGGTCACGGCCGGGTGATCGACGACGACCACGCCGATGTCCTCGCACGGGATGGTCGCGATGACCTCCCGCTGCCGCGATAGG
>CAZYLK010000164.1:0-14320 GCA_964648365.1 uncultured Phycisphaeraceae bacterium | reverse complement strand
TCCCGCCGTCGCGGGACTCCACTCCCAGCGAGCCGCGGGCTTCAGCCCGCGCGGACCCCCCGGCATCGCCAGAACCACCCCCATGCGACTCGCTCACCCCAGCCGCCGCGGTTTTCCCGCCGTCGCGGGACTCCACTCCCAGCGAGCCGCGGGCTTCAGCCCGCGCGGATTCGGCGGCATCGTCTGAATCACCATCGGGCACGTCACTCGCCCCAGCCCGCGCGAAGTCCGACTTCTCCAGTCGCACGGCTCCGTCCGTCGGACGCTCCGCCGCCGACCGAGCGAAATACGCCTCCAACTCCGCCGGCGTCACCTCTCGGATTTTGGCGATCTCAGAATCCAGCAACAGCAGCCGCGGCGCGTACGGCAGAAAAGGCGAATAGTCGTGAGTCACAACGACAACCGTCCGCCCGGCGTCGCGCTGAGTCTCAACGATCAACGCCGCCATCTCACGAGCCCGCAGCGGATCCAGCCCCGTCGTCGGCTCGTCAAACAGCAGAATCGGCGCATCCGTAGCCAGCGTCCGAGCCACCGCCACCCGCTGCCGCTCGCCCCCGCTGAGAGTGTTCATTCGCGAGCCGACAGGAATGCCTACCCGCCGAAGATGATCGCCCGCCGAGAGCGCGCGTTTGTTCGCAGCGCGCTCGCCGTGGTGCACATCGCCCGCAGCGCGGCCCCGGTCGCCCGTCCCGTTTGAAGCGCGCGCGCCGCCCGGCACATCGATTGGCGCGCATCCAAGGTCGTCCGAGCCGTCTGCAGCCCGCCCGCCGTCATTCACGTCGGTCGGCACGCGACGAGGATCGTCCGAGCCGCCCGCGGTGGGTACTCGGCCGCCCAAACCGTCCGTGTCGCGCGTGCCTTCGCCCGAACCGCCCGTGTCGCGCGTGCTCTCGCCTGAACCGCCCGTCGCTGCGCGTCCACCGCGCGAGTCACGGTTCCCGCCACGACCGCGCTCCCGGTACCGGACGGGCGAGGCGTCAAACCGCTCACCCGACGCCCGCAGCGGCGCATGATCGATCGCGAACTGCACGTTCTCGACCGGCGTCAACTCATCGAACAGCGCCAGATCCTGAAAGACGATAGCCAGGCTACCCGCCTGAGCCCTGACCACGCCTTGCGCAGCCCGGCCGCGACCGCGACCGCGACTACCAGAAGCATCGCCGCCATCAATCGAGCCCAAGGCGGCGACGGCGTCGCCGCCAGAACCCGCGAAGTCACAGAAACGTCGCGCGGCGTCCGCAGCGCCACCGGCGCAAATGCGAATAACACCCTCCGCGAGTACCCCCTCAAGCCCCCGCTCATCGGCACCGATCACCAACTTCAAAAGAGTGGACTTGCCCGAACCGCTATGCCCCACAAGCAGCGTCAGCGACCCGGCAGCAACATCGAATGAGCCGTCCCGCAGCAGCACCCGCCCACCCGCAGTGCGCAGCGCCAACCCCCGCCCCACAATGGCCGGCCACTGCGTTGCTTCCCCCGTCAATCGCTCCATCCAGAACAGGATAGCAGACGCAGGCTACCGGACGAATCGCGTTACACGACGCAAGCAGACAGCCCGCCAGATCGCCGCGTCACGTCGGAGCGACGGCAGACAGGAAGTACGCTTTCAGTCCCGCCTGCCGTCCTCGCCAGCACCGCTCTCGTTGCGGACGAGACGTTCCGCCACCCCACCGTGGCGTCTTCGAACTGGTGACCAGACAACAGAACCCCAGAGCCAGCACGTCCGTTCCAAAAGTTTGCGCCATCACCCAACGACAGGAGCGCCAGACGACCGCCTCCGGATCAGCGCTATGCGTCGCTGCATGCGATTGCACGGATTCTGGCGTACTTCGCCGCCGCGCTGAGGAACCTGCCTCGTGGGCTGCTCATCGCGCCCGCCACCAGAGGCCAGTGAATGGGCGCGCAGCTTCAGTCGAGACGCGCTCATCAATGGAAAGGGGCCGGCTGGAATCCGCCAACCGGCCCCGTAGCATCCAATTAATACTTAGCAACGACGCTCAGTTTGTGCCTCGACGGCGAACCAACGCCAGCGACCCCGCCGCTACGAGCAGCACGCAGAGCGTCGTGGGCTCCGGGATCGTGACACGAGAATCCGTACTGAAGGCAAGAACCTGTCCAGGTGCTAAGGTGCGAGTGTACTGAAACCCGGCTGCAACATCGCCCGCAAGCGGACCAGCTTGGTTGCTGAGCGTCGTTGGATTCCCGTCCGTCAGCTCGCCCAGGAGGACGTTGGCGACGTCAAACTGGAAACGCTGCGGTTGGCTCCCCATCAGACTCTCGACAGAGAACGGCGAGCCGCCATCCGACTGAAGCACCCGAATGCCATCTTGAATCTGTCCGGAGTCGCCGCCAGGTGTCCCGCCGACATTGTAGTCCGCGAGCCGGAAGAAGTTGAGCGTGTAGCTCGCCTGACTGGTGTTCTGTATCCGGAGCGACTGGCTCAGGCTCGACTCGCCCGATCCCGGTGCACCGCCCAACACCTCGTACGACAGCCGCACGTCAATGCCCCCGCCCGCGTAGGTAATCCGGGCAAACCCTGGAAACGGCGTCTCGACGACGGGCACGCCGATCGTGTCGACTGACGCCTCGCCCGCCTGATCAGTGCGAAACCAATACCAATCCGTGCCGACTTGATCGACGCCGTCGACCGTCCAGTCGAAGAGCCCGGCCGACGAATCCGGATCGATGGTGACCTTAGCATTGCCGTCGGTGATAGAAAACACCTGAGCATGGGCACCCTCCAGCTGATTCAGCCCGGCTAAGATGGCAACGCCACACATAATCTCGGCGGCCGAGCGACACCGCATTCCCAATAGCATTCTCGCACCTCCTGTCCGGAACGGGAATGGCATCCCGCGACGAATCACCTTACCAACGCGCCAGCAGTGTCAATCCGCGTGGCGGCGGCCACGCCGGCACAGCGCCAGACCCACACCCAGCAAGCCGAGAATCGCTGCACCCGGCGCCGGAACCATCAGCTTCTTGTCTTTAGAGAATGTCAGGCTCTGGCCCGATCCCAGCTGCTTCGCCCACTGGAACGACCACGCGACGTTCCCCGTCACGGGGCCGTTGACGTTCCCGAGATTGGTCGCAGCACCGTCCGTCAGGCGCGAGAGAATATCGCCACCACCTCCGACAAGCTGAACTTCTCGGCCCACAATGTCAGACCCGCCAGTCGCGACCGTCTCCGCAATCCCGTTACCGCTGGTCGTGTCGGTTTGTTCGATGCGCGAAGCACTCGTGAACTGGCCGTTGTCGTCGTTAGGGGTTGCGAACAGGTCAAAGTCCGCGTACTGGAACACGTTTAGGTCAACCGAGCTGTTAGACAAGTTCGTGACCTTAATGCCCTCGGTAAGCGACGACTCGAACTGGCCATTGGCCCCGCCCGCCAACTCGAACGAGATGCGGAACTCGATCACGCCGGGCAGGGTGTACGTGAGCCGAACGAAATTGGTTCCTAACGTCTCGATCAGCGGGGTCGCGTCGATGGTGTCGATCGATGCCTCCGGAGAGTTCCCGATCCGATACCAGAACCACTGACGCGAAAGGTGATCAAACGTCCCGTTCGGGCCGTTCACTTGCCACTGGAAATTGCCAGCCGAGTTGTTCGGGTCAATCTTAACGGTGGAATTCCCATCCGTGAGCGTCTGAATCTGTCCCAAGACGGGCAACGCCAAGACCAACACTAAACCCACGCCGGAAAAAATCTGCTTCGTCATTTGAAACTCTCCCAAGGAGCTATCGCTCTCGTCAATCAAGATAATCATAGAATCGCACAATGAACCGATCTAGTTGATTGACGGTCGGCGGTGGCGCCCGCGACCCGTGGGCAGAAGCAATCCACTCCGCTCGAAGCGCTGCCTCGGCGGTTACTGATCTGACACCGGCACTCATCGGCAACGATCGGGGTCGGGCCTCTGGCAGCAACAACTCGCCAAGGGGCTCAAACCCATTGCCGAATGATCGATGCAAAGAATCAAGAGATATCCCGTCCCCTGCCACAGCCAGCTTCGGGTAACGGCATGCCGCAAGTCCACCCATACCGAGCACAGCCGAAAGCGCCAGCGCGATGCTACCCGAGCCGACTCTGGATCGGGAAAACACCGCGCGCGGCAGTTCGGTGGCACCCGAGTCGCGCCGGGGGGCACCTGCCGTGATCGACTCCGCTGTGAACGGTGAACCGAGTCCCAGTTCGAATGGAGACGCAAGCCGCCCCAAGTCAACCCTGGCCCATCCGACACCTGCCCCTTCCGCAGTGCCTGATATCAGACGACTGCCGAGCATCGCCTGTGGCGCGTCCGCCGATCCGCGTGACAAGACCAGATCAGCCCGGGCCACAGTGGTGACGGACGACATCACGGAGGCGCAGAGGCAGGTGAGTTGAATCGGTGCGTTACGCAAGACGACCACTTTCCCACTCGGCACGACGGGTCTCTCATTCCTCGTCGAGAAAAGACAGCCCCAAGCTGTGGCCATGCTAGCAACTTCGCCTCATCGAGTCAATGACCCATTCTTCTTTCGCGCGGGATATCGGTCTCCCCACTCGTTTTCCTCAAATCCAGCCCGGCGCCCTCCACCTAACATGCCAATTGACAAGGCATTACGGGCCAAGACGACAAAGCCGATTATCGGACGACCACGCACCGCCGCTGAGCAGCTATCGGCCCGCCGTCCTCCGGCGCGGCAGAACTCGCGCACGCTCGCGTGCCTCCCGCAACCGCCGCGCGACCGGCCTACTTCCCCCCCGACATCCCCCGCCCGAAGTACCGCACATGCCGCCCCTGATACTGCCCGCGCAGCCAGAGGCCCCCGACGCCGAAGTACCCCACCGCCACGGCACCCACGGCGGCCGGGATGATCCACAACGGCCACCCCCGGCTGAGCGCGAACGCGGTGACGTTCACGGCCAGCAGGATCATAGCGAGCGCTCCGACGCCAACGAACCGCCGCTTGGCCGTCCGGTAACGGTGCATCCACCATTCCGGCGTGGTCCAGGCCGTCTCCGCGCCGCAGTCGTCGCAGTCGCCCGGGCTGCGGCGGGGAGCGGTCTTCCCGCACTCCATGCAGCGGGCGTCGCCGCGTGACCAGTCCGCTCGCTCCTGGATTGACACCATGTCAGCCATACGAGATTCCCGCACGATGCGTCCGCGTCGATCGTGCGCGGACATGCGAACGATGCTTCCGCGGTCATTCGCGGGCCGACATGCGCGCGATGCTTCCGCGGTCATCGCGCGCGAACATGCGGACGACGCTTCCGCCGTCATCGCGCGCGAACATGCGGACGACGCTTCCGCAGTCATCCCGCGCGGAGATACGGACCATGCGTCCGCGGTAACCGCTCGCGGACACGCGAACGGCGCTCCCGGGGTAATGGTCCCCCGACACGCGAACGACCGCACCGGCCCCCGGCCGAGGCGGATTCCTCCACCCCGCCGCCGCGGACACGCATCCGAACAAAA
The DNA here is from genome assembly GCA_964648365.1 of uncultured Phycisphaeraceae bacterium. Taxonomy (GTDB): domain Bacteria; phylum Planctomycetota; class Phycisphaerae; order UBA1845; family UBA1845; genus SURF-32. The sequence goes on along the minus strand of CAZYLK010000164.1, from coordinate 8,861 downwards.
GCATCCCTGCGAATCCCGATCGCGGCTGCGCGCATGGCAGATCATGCGCGACAAACCGCGAGCGCAGCCGGGGATCTCCCTTGCCTCGGCCGCGCTGTGTACTTGCCGCCCGCATCATACCGCTCCAGGAGGGAGTCTGGCCAGTAAAAAGCAACCGCTTTTTCTGGACGTTGCAGGCGCCTGACCACGGCTTGGACCACCCATTGTGACGCCCCCCGACCGAGCGCCCCTATAAGCTGATAATAGGGGCGGTCCGGAGGATCTACCGTGGTCTTCAGCCCGCGCGTCGGGAGTGGGACCAATTGACGCCGCTCCCCCAAGGCGGTGCGTCGAGTTCGCTTCCCGCGGTGACGGGCCGTGGATCCGTGTCGTCGGGATCGCGCCGCGGGCCCGGGCGGACCGGCCGCTGCCCGCCGACGGCGCCCGCTGGATTTTTGTGGTTCCGCACGGCACCATTCGCGACCCGCGCGGCGACCGCGTCCGGTTTGATGATCGGACGCGCGGTCGCACCGGGGACGCGTCGCTGCCGATAGCCCACGGACGGTCTGAGGTCGGACCAACGACCTCGTGCCTGTCGGGGGTCTGGTATCCCGGTCGCACGCCGGCCGGCAGCGCGGCAGAATTGCAGGGCGGCTCGAACCGTCGCCCGGCCTCGCGGCGCACGGCTCGAACGGTAGTGACGTCCCCTGGCAGCGCGCGGGTTGGAAGCTGGTCCGATCTCGAATGACCCTCGTTCATTCGGGAGTCGGCTCGCATGGAAATCGGACTTCAGATGTCGCACGAACATGCCGCGCCCGCGCGCGGCTTCAATCGCTGGGCTGTCGTGCTGGGCGTCGTTGCGCTCGGGTTGATCATCCTTGATTCGATGACCCACGCCACCGACGGCGGGGGCGGGCACGGGGACGGGCACGGCGGGCACCCGCCGATGTTCATGATTGCGCCCTTTGTGGGCATCCTGCTGAGCATCGCCCTGCTGCCGCTGATCCCGGCCACCTCACACTGGTGGGAGAGCAACAAGAACCGCCTCGGCGTGGCGCTCGCATTCGGCGCGATGACGCTGTTGTACTATGCCGTTACCGGGGGTCTGACGGCCGTTCGCGGCGTTCTCACGCACGCCGTCTTTCACGAGTACATCCCCTTCATGATGCTGCTGTTCTCGCTGTACGTCATCAGTGGCGGCATCTGTCTGAAGGGCGATTTGCCCGCGCATCCCGGCACCAACACGGCCTTTCTGGGTGTCGGCGCGCTGCTGGCGAGCTTCGTCGGCACCACCGGCGCCAGCATGTTGCTGATCCGCCCGCTCTTGCAGACCAACCGGGAGCGCAAGCACGTCACGCACACCGTGATCTTCTTTATCTTCCTGGTCAGCAACATCGGCGGCTGCCTGCTGCCGATCGGCGACCCGCCGCTCTTTCTGGGCTATCTGCGCGGCGTTCCGTTCTGGTGGACGCTGGCGCTGTGGCCGGAGTGGCTGATCTGCACGGCCGTGCTGCTCGTAACGTATTTCATCTGGGACACGATCGCCTACCGCAAGGAAGAGAAGATCGACATCGTCTCGGACGAACTGATCCGGGAGCCGCTGCAGCTCAACGGCAAGATCAACTTCCTCTTCCTGTTCGCCGTCGTGCTGTGTGTCGCGGTGATCAAGCCGGGCAAACCGTTTCTGGGCAGCGGGCCGATCGTGCCGCCGATGGTGCGCGAACTGGCCATGCTGGCCCTCGTGGGCGCCTCGCTGATCGTCACGCCCAAGTGGGTGCGGCTCGACAACCAGTTCAATTACCACGCCATCATCGAGGTGGCGGCGCTGTTCATCGGCATCTTCATCTGCATGCAGGTGCCGATCGAGATCCTGCGGGCCAGCGGCGACACGCTCTCGCAGATCATCAAGGAACCGTGGCACTTCTTCTGGTTTACCGGAGCGCTCTCGAGCTTCCTGGATAACGCGCCGACGTACGTGGTGTTCTTCGAGACGGCCGACACCATGACCCCGCACGGCACGCCGAACGTGGTGGAACTGCTGGACGGCACGGTGATCCGCCAGACCTGGCTGGTCGCCATCTCGCTGGGCGCCGTGTTCATGGGCGCGATGACCTACATCGGCAACGGCCCGAACTTCATGGTCAAGAGCATCGCCGAGCAGTCCGGCGTGAAGATGCCGAGCTTCTTCGGTTACATGCTCTACAGCGTCGGTATCCTCGTGCCCATCTTCATCGTGATCACGCTGGTGATGCTGTAGGAAGAAGGCACGGAGGCACGAAGGCACGGCGGGACGCATACCCCGAGCCCCGGCTTTCAAGCGCTTTCAAGCCGGGAGTGTGGCGTTTCGCGTCTGCCGTACGAGGCAGCGTCACGCGAGCAAGGCAGGCACGAACGCACGGAGGGCGGGGAGCTATAAGGCTCGGAGGAACTGCGCGATGAGATACTGTTCGCCCGTCGTCTTGTGCATCGGCGGCGCCGCGCTGCTGGCGCTGCTGGGTGCGTGCGATCCGGCGTCGATCGGCAACGGCCCCGGCTCGACCTCTGCGCAACAGCAAGGCCAGACCGTCGCGGACAAGATCGAGACCGACGCCGCACTGGAGGAGATCGACATCCGCTCGATCCCCAGCGATCCGCGTCTCTTCGGCCCCGAAGGCGCCCTCTACGGCATCGTTCTCGAAGATAGCCGGAACGCACTCTACGTCCTGGGCACGCGATTCTCCGACGGATCGCTGCGGATCACCGGCGCCGTGCTGGAGAGCGTCGCCGATGAATTGATCCTCGCCGAAGAGTTCACGGAGGCCGGAGACGTCCGCGTCACGATCCCCACCGGCGACTCGGCCGAGTATGCCGTGCTCGAAGCAGGCGGCCTGCGCGTTACGCTCACGCTTCAGGGCACGTCGCCCGCCAGCACGCTGGTCTACCAGATCAGCGCCGAAGGCAGCGTCAGCGTCGACGATGCCGCGTCGACCCTGCATCCGACGCCGAACCCGGATTACAACACCGGCGCGATCACACTGCCCCGGGCCGCGGAGTCGGTGGCTGCTCGTGCCGTTTCTGATGCGTCCAGCACGTCGGCAAGGCGCGCGTTTGACCCGGCCGCGGGCGCTGCAGGCACGGCCGCGGACTCGTTGAAATCCGCCGTGACGATGCAGGAGTTCAACTGCCCCGGGATCGGCAGCATCGTGAACACCATCGACGCGACCTGCGCGGTGTGGGAGGCCGTCACGTCGACCGCGCCGACCCGAACGCTGGACGGCGCCTGCCTGGCCGCCAACGGCTTCCTGGAAGGGCTGCGCGGATCGGATGTACTGCCCGGCGGGCCACCCGGCCCCGAGTTCGAACCGGTCGTGATCGCTCATCTGACGCTGGGCGTGAATGCGCTGTGCGCACTGGCCAAGAACGGCTGGTCGGCCGGGAAACTGATCAAGAAAGCCTCGCTGCCGGATCTGTTGTGCCTGGGCGTGACGATCGTCGAGGAAGGAACTCGGATCATCACGGACGGCCGCACCGTCGAAAGCGCGATCTGCGAAGCGCTTGGCGGCGCGCCGGTCTCGCCGGAACTCGATCCGTTTTTCGATGAAGGCTGCGACAACACCTGCGAATTCGCGTTCGACGGCGATTGTGACGACGGCGGACCGGGTTCCGACTTTTCGTCGTGCGAACTCGGCACGGACTGCGCCGACTGTGGCGCTCGCGACGTCGACGAGCAACCCGAGCCGCCGGACTGCTCCGACGACGGCATCTGCAACGCCGAGTGCCCCATCGACCCGGCCGACCCGGACTGCGGCGACGTCGAATTCTGCGAGAACTTCGACCTGTGCTGCGACGGCGACGGAGTCTGTGACCTGGCCCGCTGCCCGGAGCAAACCGATTCCGACTGCACCAACCTGCACTTCTGCGACCGCCTGGACGTCTGTTGCGCCGACGACGGCCGCTGCGACTCGGACGAGTTCCCCTGCCCGGAGACGGACCCCGACTGCGAGGAACCGCCGGGCGCGGCCGACGTCGGCGTCTGCCCGGCCGGCTTCATCGTCAACGTCAGCGGCGATCACGTCCCCGCGTTGCGTCAGATGGTGCTGGATACGTTCTTCCAGTTCAGCGATTACCACGGCGAATGCCGCTACGTTCGCGCCGACGGCGTCAACCCGGACCGGTTCCTCGGGCTGTCGATCCGCTGGTCACCGCTGAGCACCGGCTCACCCAGCGGCGACTGCGGCAGCGCCGACCTGGGCGACATCGTGTCGGCCGACTGCTGCACCCGTGCAAGTACGCAGCGCACCGTGCAGGCCAGCTACGTGCTGAGCACGCCCATCGTGGACGAATCGAACGAGCCGGCGCGCGATGCGGTGCTGGACGAGCTCGTCCGCAGCGCCGTTGCGGCCGGCGTGGGGGTGGCGTGCGAGTAGGCGGGGGGCGGCTGACTCGGCACTGCACGCATCTTCAACAATCGCCGAAGACCTGCACAACGTTGACGGTTATTCGGATCGTGGCGTAGCCCGCTTCGCCACCGCGACGATCGCGTCCAGCTTCTCACCTACCTCTGAATCGAGCTGGTCGGGGGGCACGAGCGATGCCAACTGGTGGTAGTCCCGCTTTCGCATCAAGTTCGGCAGACCGAGTCGCTCGAAGTAGGCGACGAAGAGCGGATCGAGGAATTCGTCAGTCGCTTTCGTATTTCGCCAGAAGGCGTGCCCCACGTCGCGCAGCGCCGCGGGAGGAACCTGGTCCGAAATGAGGCTCTCCATGACCGCCACCCGATTTCGGGATTCGGCGTGGCCGAACAGGTCGTCGTCGAGGTCATGTCGCGCGTACGCCGTCAGCACGACGGGCATACACAGGTAGTTCTCGATCTCGCGGCGCTGCCAGGTCAGGCACTCCGCGCCGAGGTTGTCGGGTTGGCGGTCGAGCCGGTCAAAGAGCGCGACGCCCACGAGGTCGCGTTTCGCTTCCCGCAGGCCGTGAAAATGCTGCCGAACCGCGCCGGGTTGATTCCCGACGTAGTGGACGAAGGGCCGCTCCAACACGGCCGCGGCCGGGTGATCCAGCGTCCGGGCGAACGCTTGCAGGATCGACAGGTCGGTTGCGCCTTCGAGATAAAGCACCCAACCCGTCTGCTCGGCCTGATAGTATTGATCGAAGCCGATTTCCTTCAACGCTTTGCTCGCCTGAAAGCCGCGATCGTCCACGCGATGCGGGGAACCGACGAACGCGATCACGATGTCGCGACCAGCAGCCTCATTGAGGACCACTTCCGAATGACTGGCGGCAACGATCTGGGATCCCTGCGAGCGAGCGATCTCAGTCAGCAACTTGTAAATCTGCCGCTGGCGCAGGATCTCCAGATGCGCATCCGGTTCGTCGAGCAGAAGCACACTGCGCGGATTCGCGTACAGATGCGCCAGCAACAGCAGCGTCTGCTGCAGGCCGCGGCCGGAGGATGAAAGGTCCAGCGACTTGCCGCCGTGCTCCTGATAGGCCATCGTGATTTCGCCGCGCTCGGAGATGTACTTCGGAGGGAGCAGTTGGGCGCCGAACAGACGCTCGATATGTCCGCGCAGCGCGTCCCAGTGGAACATCGATTCCGACTGCGAATAAAGCTGAAAGCAGAGGTTTCGCAGCACTTGGGCGGTCTGCCCTTCGCCCAGCAACACGTTGATTCGCCCGGGCTCCCACTTCGGCTCCACGGCGGCAAGGCCTGACATCGGCGGAAGGAACGCGACGCGGACGCCTTCTGCCTCAGGGGGAACTTCCATCCGTAGCGAATCGGCGCTGCTGCCGGTCCGCAGCGGCCGGCAGTAGAAGGACTCCTCATTCGCGTAGTCGAACTCGAGTCCGCAGGTCCACGCCCTGTCGTCGGTCACGCCATCCACCGTCACGTCGATCCGGACGTTTTCCGTCTTCGGGGACTTCCGCTTGTGCTCAGCGTCCCACACCTGCTCGACGTCGCGAACGTGCAGATCTCGCCAGAGCAGGTTGGCGTCAGGCACAGGGATGGAGATGAGGTCGCGCCGGTTGATCGTAACGCCCGGACGCTTCTTTGGGGATGTCTTGCCCTTCCGCTTCTCGTTCCACCGCCGCACGCCGATGTCCCACAGCGCCAGCGCCTGAAGCGCCGTCGTCTTGCCGGAGTTGTTCGGCCCGATCAGCACCACGGCGTCGCCGAGTTCGACGTCGACGTCGTCGAAGCGTTTGAAGTTTCGAACGCGGAGGCGAGTCAACATGACGGCAGTGTCGCGGGACTCGGGGGGCGTATCAAGCCGGCCTGCCTGGGTGACTGCGCAGTTTGAGCCGGGCGGAGCCGGTAGGCAAAATCCACCCATTCGACTTCCCAACCCCCCGCCCCTAACCTGCTTGCGAGATTAAGGCCCATCGCCCGATGCCCACGTCCAAGTCCAACCTCTCCCCCCCCGAGATCCATGCCGCCTTCGGCCGCTACCTCGACGAGAACGGCATCCGCAGCACCCGCACCCGGCGCGAGATCCTGGACGCGGTGCTGCAATTCCGCACCCACTTCGAGGCGGAACAACTCCTGTGCCACCTGCGGGAGCACAGCCACAACGTCGGCAAGGCGACGGTCTATCGCACGCTTCACCTGCTGGTCGACTGCGGGATTATCAAGGAAGTCCGCTTTGACGTGAAGCAGGCGTATTACGAGCGGGTCTGGGGCGAGCCGCCGCACGACCACATCGTCTGCCGCAAGTGCCACCGGATCGTCGAGTTCGACGCAGCCGAGGTGATTGCGCTGCGCGACCGGATCGCGGCTCGACATGGGTTCTCCCGACCGAGCCACCGACTCCAGGTGTACGCGGTCTGTGCGGATTGCGCGGCGGCAGGTGGCGTAGAGCGGGCATCTGCGCCGGCGCTTGACGAAAGCCGGGCGCCGCGCTAAGAGAGGATCGTCGCTAGGTGTGCCCGCCGGGTTGGCGGGCTGAGAGATGAGCCTTGGAACCTGATCAGGAGGGCGACGCGGACCGGCCGCGGCGCTGAAGCCTGCGTAGGGAAGCGACGCCACGCCGCACCCATCCGTGCCGGCGCGTCGCCGGCGCGCGGGCTTTGACACCTCCTTCCACAGTTGCGCATCTCGTCTGTGGCTGCGGTCTGCCGCCCATTCAGGGCGAAGACACCGGTTGAAAACCGGTGCCACACAAGACACCGGTTGAAAACCGGTGCCACAGATTAGACTGAGCCCTGCGGCGTGACTGACATGCTCTACGGAGTTGGACATGACCCATCCGGGACTTGATTCGATCGGTGCAGACAATCGGCAATTACTCGGCGACGGTCGAGACGCTGCGGGTATTGCGAGCAACGGCGCCGGCGCGGGCAAGGCCGACATTCTTGGCGCCGTCTCCAAGCCGTTCGGAGCCTCGCGCAAGGTTTACGTGAGCGGCGCGATCCATCCCGATGTACGCGTGCCGATGCGCGAGATCACGCTGACGCCGACGCGGGCGCGGGGCGCTCATCGATCCCCGCCCGCTTCCGATCACGCCCAGCCGGCGGCGGATGACCGCGGCACGGCGCTACCCGTCGCCGGTGAGGTGACACCCAATCCGCCCATCTACGTGTACGACACGTCCGGCCCCTACACCGATCCGGACGTGGCTGTCGACGTGCGCCGTGGACTGCCGCCGCTGCGCTTGAAGTGGATCAAGGCGCGCGGCGACGTGGAGGTCGTGCCCGGCCGCGCGGTGAAGCCCGAGGACAACGGCTACCGCGACAGCGGCAAGCTGACGGTCGAGCCCTTCCCGGACGCCAGCCGCCGGCCGATCCTGCGTGCGAAACCCGGCGGGAACGTCAGCCAGATGCACTACGCCCGCCGCGGCATCATCACGCCGGAAATGGAGTTCATCGCGATTCGCGAGAACCAGCGGATCGACGAGATGCTCGACGGCGGCGACGGGGCGACCGCCGAGTACGCCGACTTCGTTCGCCGCCAGCATGCCGGCGAGTCCTTCGGGGCCGCAATTCCGCGGCGTATCACGCCCGAGTTCGTCCGTGACGAGGTCGCACGCGGGCGGGCCATTATCCCTGCCAACATCAACCACCCCGAAACCGAGCCGATGATCATCGGCCGCAACTTCCTGGTGAAGATCAACGCCAACATCGGCAACTCGGCCGTCTCCAGTTCGATCGAGGAAGAGGTCGAGAAGATGATCTGGGCGACGCGCTGGGGGGGGGACACGGTCATGGACCTGTCCACCGGCAAGAACATCCACGAAACCCGCGAGTGGATCCTGCGCAATTCGCCCGTGCCGATTGGTACGGTGCCGATCTACCAGGCGCTCGAAAAAGTCGACGGCGCGGCCGAGGAACTGACCTGGGACATTTTCCGCGACACGCTCATCGAGCAGGCCGAGCAGGGCGTCGATTACTTCACGATCCATGCGGGCGTGCTGCTGCGCTACGTGCCGCTCACCGCAAAGCGTGTGACGGGCATCGTCTCGCGCGGCGGATCGATCCATGCGAAGTGGTGCCTCGCCCATCACAAGGAGAACTTCCTCTACACGAACTTCGAAGAGATCTGCGAAATCATGAAGGCGTACGACGTCGCCTTCTCGCTCGGCGACGGCCTGCGGCCGGGCAGCATCGCGGACGCCAACGATGAGGCCCAATTTGCCGAACTCGACACGCTGGGCGAACTGACGCAGATCGCATGGAAGCACGACGTGCAGGTCATGATCGAGGGACCGGGGCATGTGCCGATGCACATGATCAAGGAAAACATGGACCGTCAGTTGGCGACCTGCGCCGAGGCGCCGTTCTATACGCTCGGGCCGCTGACCACCGACATCGCCCCCGGCTACGATCACATCACCAGCGCCATCGGCGCGGCCATGATCGGATGGTACGGCACCGCGATGCTCTGCTACGTCACGCCGAAG
>CAZYLK010000163.1:0-14416 GCA_964648365.1 uncultured Phycisphaeraceae bacterium | reverse complement strand
CGGAGAGGTCGGCCGCCATGTCATGCAGTGCGCCGAAGCGGTCGTACTGGCGGATTGCCTCGCGGAAGTCGTCGTAGAGTTCCAGCGCTTCCGCGATTCTCTTGGCGGCCGTGCCGTCCGGCGCCGGTCCCTTTCCACCCGCCTCGACGCGGTAGCCGCGTTCGGCCTGCTCCACCAGCTCCTCGAAGCGGCTGAACACGAGTCGAGCGGCGCTGCCGCGCCAGTTGAAGATCATGTCATTGTCTCACACTCGTCGAAGCCGCGGGTCCGCCCGGAACATCAGGCAACTAACTTGGGCTTCCAATCCATGCATGCGCGGTCAGTTCCAACGAGGCACCGATACCTGTGTCAGGCATTCCCGGACAACGCAGAACCCGCAAACTGCCTCCGCAGATTCGAAGCGACGGAGCAGAACTCCCGGGCTAGTCGCCTACGGCCCAGCGCTATCCAACTACTCCCGCCAGCGTGCTCGCGAATTCGCACGGCCCACGTGGCCCACCTCCCCAACTGAATCGCCGAGCAATGATGCCAGTGAATGACGCGACGTATCCGGCCGTTACGTATATACACGATTCCAGTCATGGAGAACGCCCAGACACGCTCTCCGATAAAGCGGCTCGCTAGGCAGCAGGTTACGCCCCAAAGGACAGAGTAACTGCCAAGAATTACGCCTAGCCCAGTCGCGCTGGGTCTGATCACCACGAACGGTGCGCACGCCACGATCCAACCAATACTTATTGCAACGATCAGCGTCCGGCGCTCATATATGAACATAGGAACGTCGTCAATCACATCAAAACCGCACTCTGGACACCTGCTGTTTAGCGGCAGTCCCCGACGCGAATATCGGCAGCGAGGACAGAAGCGCGCTGGACACCGCCTACTCGGGGCAATCAGGGGTGTCATGCCAGGAAGCTCGCACGCGCTCGAACTATCGAAAAGTACTTACGAACCTGGATTAGAACATCTCTTGACGTTGCCTCCGCGTCGGCCCACACGCCTCCGGGCAATTTAGCCGCGATCTCGCGCCCAGCAACGATATTCTCATAAAGGCCTCCAGCGAGAAAGTATATCCCAATGGCCAACGCAGCAATTGCGAGGAATAATGCCCAGCCGACCGGTCCGGATAATAGAAGACCAATCCCGGCGCCAGCCAATATTCCGCCCAACGCCATGAAGAGGTCACCTAGTGAACCAAGCTGTACGTTATTGGAGAGCCAGCACCCGATTGCATCGCCGGCAGCCCAGCCGATAGCCCACGCCGCCATCATCGCAAGGACGGCCCCCACCAGTGCGGCCAGCTGACCTACCGCAAGAAAAGCTGGAGTAAGGTAGTCCTGGTAGCACAAACCAGACGGGTCACTGCGATTCACCGGATCATTATTGCAATAGATATACCGGTTCAGCCCCTGCGTCGTGAAACTGCTCATCTTGAGCGGGTCGGCCTGGAGGAAGCGGCCGATGGTGGGGTCGTAGTGGCGGGCCTGCATGAGAATGAGGTTGGGCGATGTCTGAGCGGGCGTGGAGGCTTCGGGAGTGTCGACGAACTCCGACTCACTGCCCTCCTGCCCCCGCCAGCCGTAGGAGCCCGTCGCGGCCGTGGTGAACGCGGTCATCGCGTTGCCGAACGCCTCGAACTGCTGGAACATCGGCTCCCGCGGATCTTCCAGGTCCATCGGCTGATACAGCGATGCCATGCCCTTTGGCCGATACAGCGAGACGAAACTTCCGCTGCCGCGCAGGCAGCCGCGCCGCGTCATGCGACCGCCCGGTCGCGGGCGAGGTCCACGTAATGATGGGCTTGAAACGACTGCCATCGTCATGATCATACCGCGCGCGGCCACCGGGATACAATCGCACTGAAATCCGCCGCCGGGACAATAGAACCCGGCGAGCCGCGTGGCTTCAGCCCGCGCGGACGTGCGCCTTCGGTGCGGCCGGAAATCCCAAGCGCCGTATCCTGCGATGGCGCACTTCGGTTGCATCACCGGGGCGAGCGGGCGTCGGGATCGACGCCGGCTCGCCAACGGCGGGTCCGCACGGGCTGAAGCCACGCGGCTCGCTCAGAGGGCCGCTGCCGACGCAAGACCAAGCAGCCCCCGGCCGGTGGCAACCGCCGTGCCTGCCGTCAGCAAGGGCTGGCGGACATTCCTGTGAGACCGGACCGGCCGCGGAGCTTCTCCGAGCCGGCCCCGCACGGCAGCCGGGCGCCCCCGAGTCGCCCGGCCGAGGGTCGGCGGGCCTCACACTCGTCGAAGCCGCGGGTCGGGTCAGACTGACAATTAGTACCCGCGATCAACCCAGGTGTTACGAAGCGCGTCAACATCGTAAGGCCGCCCGCACTCCGGACACTTCCCATTCCTGTCCAATCCGGGCAACGGATACCAACAGCTATCGCACAGCCTGTATTGATATACTCGAAGCTCACGCCGGAGACGCATCCATTCTCTGAATCTACCGATTGACCGCACTGTGAGCGCGAAAGCAAGCACCGACGCCAGTGTAGCTCCCACATATTTCCATTCGGATGGGGCTTCAAACAACAGCGGCAACAGCAGAGCCAAGAGCACAACTACATGTCCTGCCTCCGCAAGTAGCGGCGGCCGTAATCGTTTGGATTGTCTGTCGCCGGTCAAAACTGGAACCTCACCCAGGTGGCAAGACCACCCCCGAGGGATCCCGTAGCTCGTAGTATCCCAGCAGCTTTTGCCCATCCGGCGGTTAGACCCGCGGCAACTCCTCCCGTAACGAACGTTGCGACGGCCACTTGCAGTGCCAATGCTGCCAATGCGATCGCAGCGAATGCATTCCGCGCCCGAAGTAGGTCCGCTGCCAAGCTGCAATCCGCCGTGTTCGCTGCCAGAATATCAAGAACTCCGGCTACCGCTCCCGCCATCAGTGCCAACCCGGTAAAGAAGGTCGCTGGACCCATCAGCGCCAGGAAGGCGCCAGCCGCGAACATCAAACCGTATCCCAATAATGCAACCCCATCCGACCAGGGCATCAAGCCCGACGGGTCACTGCAATTCACCGGATCATTATTACAATAGATATACCGGTTCAGCCCCTGGGTGGTGAAACTGCTCATCTTGAGCGGGTCGGCCTGGAGGAAGCGGCCGATGGTGGGGTCGTAGTGGCGGGCCTGCATGTAGACGAGGTTGGGCGAGGACTGGGCGGCGGCGTTGCCTTCGCCGCTGTCGATAAACTCCGATTCGCTGCCCTCCTGCCCCCGCCAGCCGTAGGAACCGGTCGCGGCCGACGTTCGCGCCGTCATGGCATTCCCGAACGCCTCGAACTGCTGGAACATCGGCTCCCGCGGCTCCTCCAGGTCCAGCGGCTGATACAGCGACGCCACGTTCCCCCCATGCACGTCCGGCATCATGTAATGACTCGGATCGTCTTCCGGGTCGTTGTCCTGCCGCTCGTCCGTTTGGATCACCGTCCCTGTCAGCCCGGCCACGAAGGTCCAGCCGCAATCGTGGCCTCGCGGAAGAGTCCTGCACGAAGACGTCATGGTGTCCCGTTCGCGCGTCACTCGCCGGTATCCCGAGGGGCATCGCACCGACTGGGCTTATACCCCAGATCGAGTCTTCAGTCAAGCACAAGATTCTGTGCTGCCGCTCGCGGCGACTCTTCCTCCTCGTTCTCCGCTTCCCGCTTCCGGCCGTGAATGCGCGCGGAGAGGTCGGCCGCCATGTCGTGCAGGGCGCCGAAGCGGTCGTACTGGCGGATCGCCTCGCGGAAATCGTCGTACAGCGCCAGCGCCTCCGCGATGCGCTTGGCGGCCGTGCCGTTCGGGGCGGGCCCTTTGCCGCCGGCTTCGACCGCGTAGGCGCGCTGCGCCTGCTCGACGAGTTCCTCGAAGCGGCTGAAGACGAGTCGAGCGGCGCTGCCGCGCCAGCGGAAGATCATGTCATTGAGCTTGCCGCAGGCTTCGTGGTCCTTCCAGATCTCATGGGCGGCGCGGGCGTGCTGCAGGGCCTCGACGGCGCCGTCCCACTTCGGCTTCAGGCCGGCGACGGCGGTGGGATGAAGATGCAGCGCATACTGATCGGCCAGGCGCTTCGCGCGGGAATAATCGGCGTCGAAGCGCTGTCGAAGGCCGCCGACCGCCTTCGCCCGCTCCCCTGCGAGCTTCTGCAGCGACTCAAGCTCCCCCCTGAGCGACGGCAGGCGGGCCGTTCGCACGCTGGCCGGTACTTGACCCATCCGATCCGTTATCGCATCCAGCCGCTCCTGTTCAGCCGGAACCAGCGGCGTCGTATCGTTATCCAGACGCGTCGTCGGGACGCGGTCGAAGAAGGCCCGCAGCCGCTGCAACTCCGCCTCGCAGGACGCCACGATCGCCGGCAGCACTTTGGGTCGCGCCCGCACAAGTTCCAGCGCCGCGGCCGCGGCTTCGGCGTGGCAGTCATCGAGCTTCCGGGCGATCGCATCGGCTTCCTCCAGTTGCCCGGCCCAGGCGTCGAGGGTGGCGATCGCGTGTTCCGACGGGTACGCCGACGCGGCCGTAAGTTCGCCTTCGCGTTGGATGAACTGCTCGAAGTTGGACAGCGTCGCGGCGATGCGTGCGGAGTCGGTGGCGGCGGTGCGGGCGTCGGCCAGCCAGGTCCGCAGGGATTCGGCCTTGGAGCCGGCCGAGTCCGTTCCGACAGCAGGCAGCAGTTTTTCCGACTCGGCCAGCAGCGTCGCCGCCTCGGCAACAAGTTCTCGCCGGGCGCGGTCATCGCAGGGAAGCCGCGTTCCGCCGGGATGGTCACGCATCAGTGCTTCCGCTCGCCTGTCAATCTCGGTCAGCCGCGCTACGACCGCGGCGCGACGCGCGGAGTGACGGTAGATCACCCAGCCTCCAACGCCGACGCCGACCATCAGCACGGCAAGCGCTGCGGTCAGGACACCGCGGCGACGGCTGCCGCCGGTTTCCGCTGGCGCCGTCCTCGCCGCGGCCGGGGGGCGCGGAGGCGCCGGCGTCGTTGCCTCCGTACCGCCGAACTCCTCACGGTTCGCGGCGAAGGCCCACGGCGGCGGCCCCTCGGGCTTCCAGAAGTACGAAAGCGCATCGGTGTAAGGCGCCGGGACGCTGTCGTCACTGCGGTCGCGCGGCCGCGCGGCCCTGGCGCCGCCGGTCGTGAGGGCTTTATAAAGACAGTTCAATCGAACCGGACAGTCCGGGTTCAGTGACCGCACGGCGTAGTCGAAGCGCTCTCTGACGGCACGGGGAAGCAACATCGCCGTCATCCGCACTTCGGTGGTCGGGAGTTCATCCTCCCTGACGACGATCCGCTCAGCCCGATCTTCCCATGAACGCTCGATGCGCGCGATCATGGCCAGCACCCGGGCGCGCTGATCCGCGTCCGCAATCGGGTGTTCCAGCGAATCGACGCGCACGTTGACCGACGGGACGGTGCCGGTCGCGACCTGCCACAGCCCGCCGATCTTGAGCAGTGGCCACCCGTCCGCCTGCAACGGGCCGGACCAGTCCGCCGCGCTTACCAGAACTGTGACCGAATAGAGTTGGCCCGCTTCAGACCCGGCCGCCATGAGTCGCGTCAGCGCGATACGGCCGGTGGAGAGTCGCCGGCTTGCATATGTGGGATTCTGTCCGAGTCGCGACAGGAATCGCTGACGATCGGTGTGGCCCAGGATTGGCGCCTCGAGTTGCTCCCGTTCAACGTCTGTGACGTCGGGCGAGGCGGCGACGCGACGAACGGGCGGCGCGGCGGTCGCTATATATCTCGATACCCTGATCTTCATCCGACTGATCCCCGTACCGGCGCGGCGCCTGAGACTGTGAACGTCTTCTGGGAGTGTACCCGACCACGCGGCACTGTGAAGCCCGGCGGAGGGATCGGAGGGTCACGAAGGGATGCGCGAGAGAATCGGCATGCACGCTCGAACGTGGCGCGGCCTTCCAAGCCGTGATTCGGAGGGCGGCAGGCGGCTGGCCTGTCGTGACGCAGTTTCCCTGCAGGCAGGCTAAGTGCCGAGTCGCAATCACCGGCAAGATGCCCGTGGCACGCGCGCGACGCGAGCGATGGCGGGCGGAGCGATGAGAGAAGATCTACGAAGCGACGGCCGTCAATCCTGGGCCGTGCGAACGGGCTGGGGGGCCTGCTTTTTCTTGAGTTGGCGGGCGGCGCGGGAGGTGACCATCAGATACGCTGTCAGCGCGGGGTGGGGCAGTGCGTCCGTCAGTCGGGCCGCGGGCGTCGGCGGGTTGACGGTCGGCAGAATCGGCGATGTCGAAGGGCGATCGTCCGGCATGGAATCTCTCATCAGGGGCCTTCGTCATGCCCGGCGCGAAGTCAGGCGCCGAGGCGTCATCGAATCATCGGATAAACCCTTGCTAGGGATGAGTATGCTACGATTCGCGCCGAAAAACGCAAGGGTTTCCCCGTCGCACGGGCCGCGGGGAGGGGCGAACGTGGCCGATAATTCCAGCACTGGGGCAGACTACCCGATAATTCGTTCAGAAACGTGCCCGCGCCGCGGTTCGTCGTCCCGCACTGCGCGCGAACCCGGACCGCGCGACGGGTCGGGCGCGCGACACGGCGATCGCGCCGCAGGAAGACGCGACAGCTTGCACCGCGCGGCCGTGCCGCCGGTCACGACGAAAGTCGCCGCCCGGCCGATCGCGGCACCAGAGCGTCCTTGATCGAGGTTTGACATGTATTGCAACTTCTTCGGACTGAAGCGCCGCCCCTTCGACGACCAGCCGGATCCGGAACTCTTCTGCCCTACCTCGACGCACGACGAAGTCCTGGCGGCCATGGACTACGATGCGCAGCATGGCACTGGGGTCTCGCTGGTCGTTGCCGAGGCCGGGCTGGGGAAGTCCATCCTCGCCCGAACGCTGGAGCGCCGGCTCGCCCCGACACATAGCGTGGTCAGCGTGACTTGCGTCACCGGTGCGCGCTTCGACCTGCTGGCGACGATCGCCAAGAAGCTGGACGCCGCCCGCGGTCAGACGCGCAGCCGCACGCGCATGGTGGGTCGGATTCAGCGCGTCCTGGCCCGAGTCACCGGCAGCCGCGGGGCCGTCATCCTCATCGTAGACCAGGCCGAGCGTCTTATGGAGTCAGACGTTCGCAGCCTCGCCATGCTGACGGAATCCGAAGCGCACGGCGACCGGCTGATTCAGCTATTCCTCGTCGGCCAGCCGCGGACGCAGAAGCTGCTTCAGCAGAGCGGGCTTGAATCGTTCCGCCAGCGCGCCGTCGGCGTACGCACGCTGACCGCCATGACGCTCGAAGATACGCAGGCGTACGTCAGCGGGCGGTTGGGTCGGGCGGGATGTCCCGAACCCGAGGCCGTGTTCGTCGCCGAGGCTATCGAGCCGATCCACCGTCGCAGCGGCGGCAACCCGCGTCTGGTCAATCGAATCTGCGACGCGGCGCTCGTTCATGCTTACGGTTCCGGGGAAAAGACTGTCACGAAGGCCATCCTCGACGAAGCCTGTGCCAACATGACGGCGGACGAGGGTCACGCCGGCGAGACAACGGCGGCGCCGTCGCACGCGACGGTCGGCGCGGGCGACTCGCGCCAGGCGCCCGGTTCCGCCCATCGCGCCCCGCGTTCCGCCGCCGTGCTGGATTCGCACGAGTCCTCGCTTGAAGACGTGGCGGTCAGCGTCGCCGGCGCACCGACGTCCTTCCCTGGCGCTGACGTCGTGCATCGCGGCGAACTGCTGGCGCGGCAGGTCGAGGAAATGTTGGGCCGCGGCGCCGCCCACCTGCGCCGCCAGGAGTCATCCGCCCGGTCGACGGAACTGCTGATGGGCAGCGCTGAGGCAGTGATCGAGCGGCTGGAACGCACGATACAACACGCGGAATCCTGTCACGCGCTGCGCGACCGCTGGGGCGAGGATCGCGAACAGATCGAGCGGCGCATCGACGGCAAGGTCGAGCGGGCCTACGGCGCACTCGAGACGCTTGAGCAAAAGACCCTTGACATCGACGAATCCGTCGAGCAGTTCGATCAGCGATTGAACGCGCTGACGGAACGCTACGAACGGCGCATCGCCGAACTGGAAAACCGCCTGGCGGAACGCCTGGCGGAGGCGACGCCGGTGACGGAACGCATCGAGGAACTCGACGAGGCCTGCCGGCGGGCAGCCCAGATCGAGGGCCGCCTCGGCGCGTTCGCGCAGAAGCTGCTTGAATCCGGCGAGAACGCCCAGCAGCGGATCGCGCACCTGATGACCGCACTGACCGCGGGCGAAGAGGTGATCGAACAGCTTGGCGGCGCAACCCAGACCGCCCGCGAGGCGGTCGAATGCTGCCGTACCGAAGTGGCCGAACAGGCGCAGCGGCTGACGGATGCCGTGACGGCGGTGGCTACCTTCGAACGGTCCCATGCGGAACTGCTCGACAGGGCGACGACGCTCGCCGAGCAGGCCCGCACAGCCACGTCGCTGCTCGACACGGCCGAACACAAATCGTCCGAGCTGCGCCGGCGGCTGGAGGCCGACAGCGACGAGCTTCGTGCGCAAAGCCAGTCGGTCGACGACCTGGATGAACGGGTGCTCCGCCTTGAGGCGCAGCGACAGGCCGTCGCCTCCACGACGGACGAACTGACCGCGCGCCTCAGCGACGCCAAGGCGATCGTGGACGACATGACCGACGCCGTGAACACGGATCAGGCACGAGCGGCGACGATCTGTGCCTCGCTGAAGGAAACCGTCGAGAGCGGCGCCGACCGCGCCAAGTCGATCGAGTGGAAGCTGGACGAGTGTCGGTCGCGCGCCGACAAAATCGGCGCCGACGTGGACGCGGCCACGCGACGCGGCGATGCCACGGTCGCCGAAATCCGGGAATCCGTGGGCTGCGCAGAATCCATCCACCACACCGTCGCCAACTGCCTGATCAACATCGGGTCGGCCTGCGAGCGCATCGACGACGCCAAGCGCGAAGTGGCCGCGCTGGGACGGACGCTCGACCGGATCGACGCCGCCCGCGGACAGTGCGACGAGATCATCGAGCGATTCGACGGCGTGGACTGCCGGTTCGAGGACATCACGCGGCGCTTCGACGGCATCCGCACGGCCACCGAACAGATGCAGCACACGGTCGAGCAGCTCGACGAAATCCGCACGGTATCGGATCAGACCGAGCGCCTGCTCGAAGCGATGCAGGCCGAACGGCAGCAGACCGACGAATCCTGCCGCGCGGCAGTCGCGGCGCGGCGGACCGTGGATGAACGCCTCGCCGAGTTGCAGCGCCGGTTCGAGTCGCTGACGGGCGGGCTGGAATCCAGCCTGGCCGCGGCGGCGCGGGAACTCGAGCGATGCGATTTGCTGCACGATCTGATCGGCGACGCGCGGCAAATGCGCGAGGCGCTCACGGTGGAGGTGGGCCAGGCCAATCAGAAGCTGGAGGCGCTCGGCTCGCACGTGGCGGCCGCGTCGGACGTGACCCGCACCCTGTCAGATTCCACGCGCAAGGCGCACTCGCTGCTGGAAAAGACGCAGGCCGCGTCGCAGGCCGCGGCCGAATCGCTCACCCGCGCCGAGGACATCGAGGCACGGCTGCACGCCGTCGTCGAGGCGCACACCGGCTCCGCCGAGCACGCCGACCAACTGGTCGCGACGCTTCGCGCCGCGACGGAAGAAGCGAACGCCTGTCGTCATGAACTCACCGACTCGGTAACCCGGCTCTCTGCGGAGGCGGACTCTGCCCGGCGGGAACTCGCAGCAGAGCGGGAGGCCGGGCAGGCAGCGACGCACGCCGTGCGCGAGGCCGGCGACCGGCTCCGCGGCCTGATGGCCGAGTCGACCCGGGCCGTCGAACTCTCGGCGGCGCGGCGCGAGGAACTGGCCGCCCTGGTCGAAACGCTCGAACCGCTGGTCAACCGCGTGGAGGCCGCCCGCGACGTGGCCATTCGGCAGGCGGATCAACTGCGCATCGCGGCCACCGAGGCGGACCAGCGCATCGGCGAACATCGCGTGACCATCGAGCGCGTCTGCGCCCAGGCGGAGGCTAACCGACAGGTCGTCGCGCAGGTCGAACACGCCTTCGCCACCGTGAAGAAACTGGCGGAGTCCGCAGGCGAGCAGCAGACGCAACTCCGCAACGCGCACGAGCACGCGGCCGAGACGCTGGCGCGGCTCGAACACGCGCTCGGGCGCGCAGAACCGAACGTCGAGAAGCTCGACCAACACGCCCGGCAGGTGCAGCGGCTGGCCGCGATCCAGCAGGAACAGTCGGCCCGATGTGAGTCCGTGGCGGCGACGCTCGAAACGCGAACCCGCGAAGCCACGGACGTTGACACGGCGCTCGGCAAACGACTGCAAGACTGCACCGCGACGATTGACCGGCGTGCCCGCGAATCCGCGGCCGCGATCGACGCGCGCGTCGGGCAGGCACGCGAACAGATCGAGAAACTCATCGCGGATGCATGGGAAGTCGGCAATTCCACCAAGACGCGCACGGATCAGATGATCCTGACGGGCGAGGCCGT
Organism: uncultured Phycisphaeraceae bacterium; assembly: GCA_964648365.1. Classification (GTDB taxonomy): domain Bacteria; phylum Planctomycetota; class Phycisphaerae; order UBA1845; family UBA1845; genus SURF-32. The sequence continues at coordinate 3,958 of CAZYLK010000163.1, read as the reverse complement.
CGAACCGCTCGAACGGTCGCTCCAGAGCACAGTTGCAAAGGCGAAGGAGGCCGTAGCGACGCTTCATAAGGAAAACGAGACGGCCGTCACGTCGCGCGAGTCGCTCAGCGCCCAGCGGCGAGAGGCGCTGGAGATCGCCGAGCGGCTTAAGGCCACGATCGGCGTGCTGCGCACGGCTCAGGGGATGTCGAAATCGCTGAAGGACGCCATCGAGGGCGCCGGCGAGGCCGCCGAGCGTGCCACCGGCGCCGCGCACGAGGCGCGCCACGCCGCGGAAACGCTGGAGTCGCAGTGCGAGGAGGCAAGCCGCGTGCTGAAGGCTCAGCAGGAGGCTCGCGCCGAGGCGTCGACCGTCGTCGATCGTATGTCCCAACTCTGTCAGGGCGGACGAGACGTGATCGCGTCCATGGCGGATTCGCAACGGTTTAACGAGTCGATGGTTGCCGAACTCGAACGTCGATTCAACGAAGGATCGAGTCTGGTCACGCGTGCCGACGACCTGCTGCGCCGCATCGACGAGCGCGACATGTCCATGGACGCGGCCGACAGGATGCTGCGCGAGTTCATGACCCAGGCGGAGGAACTGGCGGCGCGGATGACCGCGACGCAGAAGGACGTGCGCTCGCTTCAGTCGGAGGTCACCCACGCGATGGGCGGCCCCACGTCGATCGTCGAGGAGGCCCGCAACCAGGCGACGCAGCTTGAAAACGTCTGCCGCGCGGTGCGCAAGGTCTTTACGGCTTTGTCGAAGACCACGCTGGAAGCCAACGAGAAAACGACGGAGTTTTCCCGCATTGCCACCGGGGCCGATGAGCGCCTGCGTCAGCTTCTGACCGAAACCGACCGCACAGCCGCGACGCTGCAGCAGTGGGTCGAAGAAGCCGTGCGGGCACAGTCGCGGCTCGACCAGACGCTCGCCCGCACGCCCGGCATCGGCGCAACCCATCCGACCGCGTCGGTCGAGCGCACGGCCGAGTCGCTGCGGCGCAGCGTCAAGCCGGGTGATTGGAACACACCCCGCCCCGGCGGCGACGGCCAGCGCGCAAGCGCTCCCGGCCGCTCGATGCAGGAGGCTCCGACGTCCCGAGCGACAACCGCCGGGTTGGCACGGTCATCCACACCCGTGGACGCGCCGCGCACGGTAGCGCCGCAGTCGCGCGTCGATGAGATCACCGCGATGATCGAAGACGCCCGGCGGGCGACTGCGGAGTTGAAGGCGTGATGGCCTGAAACCGCAGGCAAAGAACCACGCAATGGCCTGGCTTTCGAGCGTCGTGCGACGCGCTTCCTAGCAGGCCGTCACGGGCAATACGCGGCCGCGCAACGACCGTCGCAGCCCTCGACGCAGGCCTCGTGCTTGCCCGCGGACGGGTCGGCAAAACGCACCCGCGCCCGGCCCCGCGCATCCGTGGCGCCGGACAACCGCTCGCCGCCGTCGAGGACGACGGTGATCGGCGTTCCAAGCGGCAGCATCGAGCGCAGCCTGGCCACGAGCACCGACCCTTCGCGCCCGGTCCGGCATCGCGCCGTCAGACCCTTGACCTGTTCACAGCGTATCTCACCGCGGCTCGGACGATAGTGATAGCCGATGTCTACGACGCCGTCGTCAAGCTGCTCATCCGTCCGTGTCGAGCGCTTGCCGGCCAGGTAGTCGCCGCTCGGCCCGCTGCCGGCATCCACGCAGGGGCTGTCCTGCCGTTGTCCGGCCGCGACCTGGCTGAGGTAATGCGGGCCGAGCGGGCCGTCGACGAAGAGCGGATCGGCGTCGAAATTGCCGTCGCCGCGCCAGCCGCCCTGGACGTTGGTATGGGTGATGTCGATTAACCGGCCGGGGTCTTCCCAGTAGATCGGGCTGTCGCCGTCGCGGATGATCGAGTTGGTAATGGTCAGTGAAGGTTGCCGGTTGCGAAGCGGAAACTCCGCAATCGCAGGTCCGCTCGGGGCATCATTGCCCGTGAAGGTGCAGTGATTGAACACCGGGCGCGACGCCCAGACCGAGATCGCGCCGCCTGGTTCGTACAGGGTGGAATTGTTCTCGAAGAGGCAGTTATCAAACGTCACGGGCTGATAGAACAAGGCGGCCGCGCCGCCTGCGCCATCCGTAGCGTTTCCGCTGAAGCGGGAGTTCCTAACCGTGACGAAGCTGGCGGCGCTGTGTATCGCTCCGCCGGCCATGGCGTCCCAATTGTCCTCGAACTCGCAACCGTCGATCACAACGGTAGTGTGGTCGATGGCGATGGCGCCGCCGCCGTATCGGACCCCGCCCTCAGACTCGTTTCCAACGAACGAACATCCGACAATGGTCGCGGGCGACTTGTTGAGGTAGACCGCGCCGCCGCCCCAGCCGCCCTGGCGGTTGCGCAGGAGCCGGGAGTTTTGCATGAAGAGCGCCCCCTCGTTGACCCACACGCCGCCGCCCGTCGAACCGGCATTGTCGGCAATCGTGCAGTCGATCACGGTGATCGATCCGCGCTCGACGTAAAGACCGCTGTAGTTGTTCTCCAGGATTTCGCAGCCAGTAAAGGTCGGGCTTCCCTCGATGACCCTCACCGTTCGATAGCTATCCCTGCATTCTGTGACGCGGCAATTCGCCATCGTCAGCCTCGATTGAAACAGGTCTACCGCACTGGCACCGCCGGGTCCGGGGGCCGCGATCGTGAATCCGTCAATGCGAGTCCGCGGCCCCTCCATGTAGCCGCGGATGATGCCCAGCCCGGGCTGGGCAGGGCGGAGCGTGGTCGCATCGCGACCATGCACGCTTCGCAACGTGATGGCCTTGCCCATCATGTTAACGGCTTCGAGGTACGTTCCCTGATCGACCAGCACCGTATCGCCGCGCCGGGCCGCGTTGATCGCCTGCTGGATCGTCGGGTAGTCCTGCGGCACGCGCAGGTCGTCGCCCACGGCGGCCTGTGTCGAGGTAAGGAAACCGATCATGCCCGCCGCCAGCACTCTGCGCGTCATCCGCTTTGCCTCCGTTGTCTGATCCCGCAAGCCGCCAGATCCCCGCTTCCGAAAAACGTCCTGGCGCCCCGCCGCCTGGCTCCAGTATCGACGTAGCCCGGTTGACCGCTCCACAGGAACCGCCCGCAGGATGGGGGAAACAGGCTGCGTGCGGCGTGCTGCTATCGTCCTGGAGGTCGGTCTCAGGGTCGTGGAGCGCCCGAGTAGGGTCATCCTGATCCCATGTTCCGATGGTGCCCGGCGCATAGCGCGGCGTTGCGACCGGCGGGGCGCTGCGGGTACGCTGACGTTCATCATGTCTGAACCCGCTCCGACGCTTCAGCGACCTCGCCTCGATACCTCGCGCGTGATCATGCGCCTGCTGGACGACGCCGACGCCGAGCAGGTCGTCGATTACTATCGGCGAAACCGCGTCCACCTGGAACCGACCAGTCCGGCGCGGGCGGATTCGTATTATACGGTGGAGCACTGGCAGAAGCAGATCGCGGCATCGGCCGCGGATTTCGACGCCGGCCGGGCGATCCGGCTCTACCTGTTTCAACGGCCGGGCGACGATCGCGTCGTTGGATCGATCAGTTTCAGCGAGATCGTGCGTGGCCCGCTCCAGGCATGTTACCTGGGCTATGCGCTCGATGCGGCGGAGCAGGGCCGCGGCCTGATGACCGAATCGTTGCGCGTCGCGATCGACTACGCCTTCCGCGAGTTCAACCTGCATCGAGTCATGGCCGGCTACATCCCGACCAACGAGCGCAGCGGCGCCGTGCTGCGCCGGCTCGGCTTCGTCGTCGAAGGCTTCGCCCGCGACTACCTGCTGATCCGCGGCCACTGGCACGACCACGTCCTGACCGGCCTGGTAAACCCAGCCTGGAAACCGCCGCCCGGAAGCTGAGCCACCCCGGCCATCACGTCCCGCTCTTCCCCCTTCTTCCCTCCGTGCCTCCCAACGCCGTTCACTATGCGGCTGTCTTTTCTTCACGAATCGCCTTTATTTTCC
>CAZYLK010000162.1:0-14589 GCA_964648365.1 uncultured Phycisphaeraceae bacterium | reverse complement strand
CCGCTGGCGGCGTTTGGTACGCAGGTCGTCCGCCTGGTTGCGCAGCGCCTTGGCAATGCTGGTGCCGAATTTCTCAGCCTGCGTCACGGTGGCGACGAGGGAGCGGATCTCAGCGACGCCGGAGCGCGTGGCGAAGTTGGAGAGGGCTTCGCCGCGCGGCCGGCCCATCTGCGCGTCGAGGGTGATGAGCTGCATGTCCTCGCTCAGCACGGGATGGACGAGTCGCATTTCATCGCCGACGCGCTGGATGGCTGCATCCATGCCGAGGCCCGCCTCGACGGAGATGACCATGAGGTCCATCGCATCGGGCAGACCATTGCGGATGGTCTCGCCGCGCTGCCGGATGGCCAGCCAGAGCCATGCATTGGGCAGCATGAAGCCGACGCCGCCGGCGACGCCGGCCCAGCCAAGTGCCGTGGCGAGGGGCGAGCCCTTGCTGAGCAGCCAGGCGGCGATGAGCACGACGAGGCCGATGCCGAAGATGGTTTTGCTGCCGAGGAAGAGCGTCGTGGCGTTCTCGCCGCGGAAGCCAGCGTTCGAGAGACGCACGCGCAGCATCGACATCTGCTCGTCGGACTTGGGCATGACCGGCTTCATCGCAATCGGCGCGACCTTCTCGAAGAGTCGCTTGGCCGGGTCAGCCGACTGCGAAGATGTCGTATCGGGCGAACGCCGCTTTCCGGACATGCGCTCGATGACCTTTTCCTGCTCCTTGTCCGAAGCAGGGAGCATTGCGTATACGACGAGCGCGATGCTCACCGCGATCAATCCCGCGACAGCCAGCATTTCCATGTTGCAACCCCCGCTATCGATGCGGCTCCTTGCCGCCGACCTCAAACCTTGATATTGACGATCATCCGGATCATGGCCAGACCCATGAGCTGCATCGCCGCGGCGACGAAGAGCAGCACCTTGCCGATCGGCTCCGTCAGGAGGACGCCGGCGTACTCGGGGTTGAGCGTCATTTCGGCGATGAAGACAACGACCGGAAGCGCCAGCAGCACCCAGCCCGACATACGGCCCTCGGCGGTCAGCGCCTTGACCTGCCCGAACAGCTCGATCCGTTCGCGGATAACCGAGCCGATCTTGTCCAGCACTTCACCGAGGTCGCCGCCGGTCTGTCGGGCGATGAGCACGGCCGTGACGAAAAACTTCACGTCGAGCATGTCGACGCGGGTTGACATATTGGTCAGGGCGTCTTCGATCTTGATGCCGAGGTTCTGTTCGTGGAAGACGCGTCCGAACTCGGTACCGGCCGGGTCGGGTACCTGTTCGGCAATCTGGCCGATGCCGCCCGCCAGAGAGTGGCCGGCGCGCAGCGCCTGACCCAGCAGTTCAAACACGTCGGGCAACTGCATCACCAGCTTGTTCATGCGGCGTTTGCGCTTGAAGGAGAAGTACATCAGCGGCAGGAAGAAGACACCGGCGGCGCAGGCCAGCCCGAGCAGGACTCCCTGGCCGAGGACAATCGCGCCGACGAGCAGGAGGATGCTGGCACCGGTGAGATAAAGCAGTACGCGTGAGGCGGACCAGGCGATGTTGGCCTGGTCCAGCGTCCGCTGCAGCTTGGGCACGAGCCGGATGCGGCGGATGGCCATCTCGAGGGCGTTGCCCTGGTCCGCGTCGAGGCTCTTGACGATCTGTGCCCGGGCCAGCTCCTGGCGGCGCCTGTTGCCGCTGCGTCCCTGGAGGCGGTCCATGATCTTGCTGCGCTCGCTCTTGCGCAGGTCGAGCACGACCTGGAAGATGCCATAGGCGACCATCACTCCGCCGAGCAAGGGCAGGAGGATGAACATCGCGGCTTCCAGACTCGATGCCAGATAGAGCGTTTCGAGACTCATGATACTCTCCCGCGGCTCTTCCGTACGACGAACGACGCGACCAGACCCCGGACTGTCGCGGTACTTTGGCTACTTCTCATTCGGGTAGTCCTTCATCAGGATGCGCTTCTCGAACACGGACGTATCGGGCTTGGCGCCGGCCGACTCGAGGCGGTCCATGAACGAGGGCCGCAACCCACACGACATGAAATGCCCGAACGCCCGCCCCTCCTGGGTAACGCCAAGCTGCTCGAACGTGAACAGGTCCTGCATCGTCACCATGTCGCCCTCCATGCCGACCACTTCCGTTACGGTGGTAATTTTGCGCGGGCCGCCGGTGAGGCGCTGCGCCTGGACGATGAGCTGCACGGCCGAGGCGAACTGCTGGCGGATGGCGCGCAGCGGCAGTTCGTACCCCGCCATCATGACCATCGTCTCCACGCGCTGAAGTGCGTCGCGGGTGCTGTTGGCGTGAATCGTGGTCAGCGATCCGTCGTGGCCGGTGTTCATGGCCTGAATCATGTCGAGCGTTTCTGCGCCGCGGCACTCGCCGACGACGATGCGGTCGGGGCGCATGCGCAGGCTGTTGATGAGCAGGTCTCGAATGGTGATGCGCCCGCGGCCCTCGATGTTCGGCGGGCGCGACTCGAGGCGCACGACGTGGGGCTGCCGCAGTTGCAGCTCGGCCGCGTCCTCGATGGTCACGATGCGATCGTCCTCGGGAATGAACGTCGAGAGGTTGTTGAGCAGGGTGGTTTTGCCCGAACCCGTACCGCCGACGATGAGGATGTTGAGCGCCGCTTTGACGCAGCACTGGAGGAACTCTGCGATCTCGCGCGGACAGGATCTCCATTTTTCGTAGTCCGCCCACGTGACGGGGTCCTTGCCGAAGCGCCGGATGGACAGGCTGGGCCCGTCGATCGCCAGCGGGGGGATGATGGCGTTGACGCGCGAGCCGTCCTTGAGGCGAGCGTCAACCATCGGACTCGTTTCGTCGCAGCGCCGGCCGACGGAGCTGACGATCTTGTCGATGACGTGCATTAGATGCGCGTTGTCGCGGAAGCGCACGTCGGTCCGTGCCAGGCGGCCGCCGCGCTCGACGTAGACCGTCGACGGGCCGTTGACCAGGATGTCCGAGATTGACGGGTCCGAGAGCAGCACCTCGAGTGGGCCAAGCCCGAACGTCTCGTCGAGGATCTCGTTTACCAGTCGCTGGCGGTCGCTTGTGTTGAGCAGTGCGTCTTCGCGCTCCGTCAGCTCGACGATCACTTCGCGCACCTGTTCCCGAATCGTCGCGTCATCGCCCGTCAATCGCGGCAGATCGAGTTTTTCCACGAGCTTGCGGTGAATCCGCGTTTTCAGCTCGTTCATCGTGCGCATGCGCTCGTCGATCGCCTTGGCGTTTTCTTTCGGCGCGGTCGGCACCCCGGGGCGCGCCGGGACGCCCGGCTTGCCCGGCATCGCCGCGGGGCGCGGCAGGGTCGCCGGCGCAGCCTGTCCCCCGTCGCCTCCACCGCCACCGCCCGGTGTCTTAATCTTTCCGAACACGTTTGTCCCCTACCCCGATGGGGGTGCCTGGTGATATACCGCCCGCGCGACGTCGACTCTTAGCCGCCTGGGCGCCGACCTACCTCGACGCTCCGACCAGCTTTCGCAACAGGCTGGTTCCCTTCTTTCCTTCCTGCGCGCGCCGCTCCATCGACTCCGGATCGTGGATTCGCTCCGCCAGCTCGCGGATGGCCGTGCGCACGCGGCTCTTGGCGTTGTTGGCCATGAGTGGTTCGCCCATGTTCTGGGAATCGCTCACCGCCTTCCAGTCCTGCGGCACGCAGGCGAATACACGGCGATTGAGCGTGGCTTCGACGTTCTCGACCGTCATCAGCCCCTCTTCCTTGTTGACGCGATTGCAGACGAGGTGCACGCGCGAGAGGTTGTAGCCGCCCATGGAGATGGCCTCGAGGATGCGACCGGTGTTGCGGATCGAAGCCACCATCAACTGAATCACGAGGAAATTCACGTCGGCGATATCGAGTACGGCCCGCGCGGAGGGATCAAACCGCCCCGGTCCGTCAACCACGACGTAGCTGTAGTTTTCCTGTAGTGCGTTGAGCACCGCAGCGGCGCTTGCGGCCGTGATGACGTCCGCCTGCTCGAAGCTGTTCGGCCGGGCGAGTACGTCGATGCCGCAATCGTGGTGCTGCACGGCCTTTTGGATCATCTGTGGGTCGAGGTGCTGATGCGTCGCACAGAGGTCGGCGATGGTAAAGCTCGGATTGAGGTCGAGCGACAGCGCCACCTGCCCGAAACGAAAGTCCAGGTCGACGAGCGCCACGCGCCGGTCACGTTCGGACCCGCGTTCGAGGTCGCCGAGTTCGACCGCCAGATTCGTGGCAAGCGTGGTGGCACCGACGCCGCCGGCGCTGCCCATTACAGTGATCAGTCGGCCCTGGCGCGCGCGTTCACCGAGTGACCGTCCGATTTTTTCGATGGCCTCTTCCAGCTCGCTCGGATTGACGGGGCGCGTGAGGAATTCGCGCACACCTGCGCGCATCGCGCGAAGCACGAGCGTTCCGTCTTCGCTGGTTTCGGCCAGGGCGATGACGGGCCGGCGATCCTCGCTCGATAGCAGCACCTCGACGCCGCTGAGCACCTCCTCGGGATGCGGATCGAGATTGGCAAACACAAGGTCCGGATTGAACTGCTGAACTGCGTGTGCCAGCATGCCCGGTTCGTTGAGTTCAGCGACGATCTTCACGCCGGAGATCTGCAGCAGCTCCCGGCGCAGGTCCGTGGCGAACTGTTCGTCGAGATTCAACACGACTATGCGGACTGACCGCTGCATGCGTAACTCCCGCCTGCCCGCCCGTGCCGCCGGTCGAGGGCAAGGTCCGATCCTTCGCGGGCCGCGGGCGCGGACATCGCGCGCGGCGGCCTGCCGTTATCCAGACGATTGCTCCGCCGTCGCGGACGCAATGTCATCTCGCTTCATCGACCTAAAACGTCGGAGAGTTGCTTATGCAGAGGGGAAAACATACGGAAGCGGACGATCCGCCCGACCGGCACGATCGTCCGCTTCGATGTCGGTAATTATCTGCCGGGAATGGACTAATTCGTCTCGCTCTGGGTGCCCTGTCCCCAGGCGCCACGCAGTCCCATATTCACCGGCCGGGCGCCGGTGCGCTTGACCGGGAATTCGGTTCTCAGTGAATCTTCCGGTTCCGCCGTGGACGTCACCGGCTGGCCTTCGAGCATTCCCAGACCAAACAGCTCCCAGTCGTTCGGCTCGAGGTCGAGTTCGCCCGGCACCGGCGGGACCTGGTCGGGACCGAGCCCGGCGATCACTTCCGGTGTGACGAGAATGACCAGTTCCGAGGTACGCCGCTCGAATTCCACCGAGCGGAACAGCGCGCCCAGTACGGGCAGGTCGCCGAGCCCGGGCAGCGCCGAGTTGGCCGCGCGGACCTGTTCACTGAGCAGGCCGGCAATCGCCAGCGTCTGGCCACCGGTCATCTCGACCGTCGTCTCGGCACGGCGCTGCGTCAGACCGGGGATGACGAAGCCGCTGAACTGCACTGCGGTCGAGAAATCGAGTTCGCTGACCTCTGGCGCCACGCGCAGACGGATGAGCTGGCGGCCGAGCACGGATGGCGTAAAGTTTAGCCGCACGCCGAATTCACGATACTCGATCGTGATCGTGTTCTGGTCCTGCGGAACCGGCACGGGAAACTCTCCACCCGCCAGGAACGACGCGGTCTGCCCGCTGATGGCCACGAGGTTCGGCTCGGCGAGTACGCGGAGGAGCGAGTTTTCGCGCAACGCCTGAATGAAGAGCTGCATTTGGACGCGCGGGAACCCGACGGAGAACGTCGTCGCACCGCCGATCGGAATGCCGCTCCGCGGCATGGTGAAGGGAATCGTGTTCTGCACGTTCACCGGTCCCGCGTCCACAACGGGGCCGATGTTGGTCGGGTTGATTCCCGCGATGTTGTTGACGAAGAAGGCGTCGCGGAAGTCGTCGCCGGCCAAGAAGCCGTTAACGCCGAGCTGACGCAGCGCGTTCTTGCTGACTTCGGCTACGGTACAGCGAAGCAGAACCTGCTGTTCGCCAGCCACGCGCATGTGGTTGATGATGGACTGGCTGAAGATGCCGGCTATCTCGACGATGCGGGCGGCTGTCTCGGCATCGGGGACGGTGCCGAGCAGCAGGATCGACTCCTGGATCACCTTGGCTTCGACGTTTGCATTTGGCGCGACACTGTTGATCGCGGCGATCAGTTGCGGGATCTCGATGCGCACCAGGATGTCGAAGAGGAGCTGTTCGCCTTCCTTCGTCCAGAGGATGAGCTGCGTTGCCCCGAACGCCTTCCCGGTGATCATCAGTTGCATCGGGGAGAGCACGGCGACGGCGGCGACCTCATCCGAGGACACGGCCGCCCGGTCAATGGGCTTGTTCATGTCCACGAGCAGGCTCTTGCCGATCGAGACCTCGATCATCTGGGTCGACCGTTCGACATTGCGCACCTGCGCAATGAAGTCCGACGCAGGGTCCTGGTCGGACGCCCACGCCGGACTTGCCGAGATCATGCAAACCCACAATGTCAGGGCCACCACACCGCGAAATCCGTTTCGTCCGGTCCCGTCCATGAGAACCTCTCACTCTTACTCAATGGGCATGTCGAAATCCGTGTCCGTCGGCGAATCCGACGGCAGAGGCGGCTCGTCGTTCAGACCGAGCAGCCCCTGCGATCCACTGGAATATCGACCCGAATCGGGTGCGGCGTTAACTTTATGGGGCTTCGGTTCGAACCCCAGAGACGAAACGCGCTGGGTCGAATCGGGGCCGGCGAAATCGTAGGTTTCAGTCCTGTTTCCGCACATGACGGTCACGGTCCAGGGCTTGGGCGGCTCGGGCGCTATGGCGGCATACGCGGCCGGGCGGCTCGCCAATCCCTGAACAAAACCCGAACTGACCTGGGCGAACCAATTGCCCATTCCGCTCGGCTGTGAGCGGTTCGCGTCCATTTCCTCGCCCGACACGAGCGCGTTCTCCGACGCGAAGCCCGCCTTGCCCTTCTTGCTGTCATAGGTATTGCGCAGGGCCAGGCGGATCTTGCCCTTCGTCGCAGCCAGATGCAGCAGCGCCGCGTCCTTCGGGGTCACGATCAGCGTCACCGAGCGCGTGACGTTCGCACCGGTGCTCGAAGCATCGGTCATCTCCTGCCCCACGGCCGCCACTTCGACATCCTGCAGAATCGTGCGCGAGATCGTGTCCTTGCAGCCGCGCGAACTCGACTTGAGCAGGGCGACGACGTCGACGCGCGCCTCCGGCGTGATGAACCCGGCGACGCTGGAGAACTCGTCGACTTCAACGGCGACGGCGCGCATTCCGTCGGGGATCTTCATCGTGAGGCCCGGAGGCGTGCCCGGCGGCGCGAGCAGCGCTTCGGAGACGCACATGCCCGGAATGAGCGAGCGGCTGATGACCCGTCCCACCGCCTTTTCCATTTCGCGGAACGAGCCGGCGGGGATCAGCGCCTTGGGCACTTCGGCCAGTTTGAGCATTTCGGCGGTCAGTGCCGTCCCCAACTGAATGTCCTGTTTGACGACGACAACCATGGCGCTGTCTCCGCCACCGGAGGCCTGCGCCTTTTTCACCACGTCCACGCCCATTTTGACGGCGACCAGGCCCACACCCAGCCCCACCGCCAGCGGCAGAATCGCTTTGGTCTTGATCATGTTCAGTACCCCCTGTGTTCGTTGACCTCTCTGTTTTGAAAAAGCCGTCAGATACGGATTACTGTTCCTTGCGCATCGTGCAGGTCGTTTGCATCGTGTTGTCGCCCAGTCCGAAGAAATCTCCGAGCAGGGAGATTCGGGAGAGCGGCAGCGAGAGCGTGACCGTCTCCATGTCGTTGGGCGCCAGCGGCGGATTGGCGGCGTGCTCGAACTCGATGTCGACGTCATCGTCGAGCGCCAAATTGATGGTTTCCAGCGTGCGGTTGACCCGGTTCCGCACGGCCGTTTCGAGCTGCGTGTTGTTCTGATAGCGCAGCACGGCCGTGCGGCAGCCCTCGCGTGCCGCGTTGACCATCGTCTCGCGGACCATCATTGTCCAGCCGAACTCGATGATGCCGAAAACGAGGGTCAGCAGCAGCGGCGTAACGACCGCCATTTCGACCACGGCGGCGGCGCGGCGCCGCCCGTTTTCACCTCTCCGACCGATTCGCATCAGAATCTTTTTCATTACAGCGCCCACCAGCTAAAGGTTTGTCCCAGCAGCACGCCGATCGACCCGATCGTCAGCGGCACGCCGTACGGCAACAGCTGCGACGTCTCGCCGAAGCTGTGCGCCGATCCGAATTCGCCGAACAGCATCCTGCGGTTCGTGAACTTTCTGAGGATCGTCTGCGCGTTGGCGTACGCGCACCACAGCCGGCCAGTTGAAAGGATCATGATCAGTGCGATGATGCCGCCCAATACGGCACCGGTGCTGAACGCGACGAACGTCATCAGCGGCCCGAACCAGACGCCAATGGCCGCCATCAGCTTGACGTCCCCCGCGCCCATACCGTGGATCAGCCACGGACCGATGAGCAGTCCGAAGCCGGCGAGCAGTCCCAGTCCGCCGGCCTTGAGCCCGTCGACGCCGAAAAAGGCGAACTGTGCCGCAAACCCAACCAGGGCAATGGCGGCGTTCAGCCAGTTCGGCACGCGTCGCTGCGCATAGTCGATCCAACTGGCGTACAGAGTCGCCGGGATCAGAATCAGACATGTCAGCGGCCAGTATTCCAGATGCATGATTTCGGCTCTCCCTCGACTTCGCCCGTTCCTGTGCCTTGTGCGTCTTTGTCCCCCGCAGAACCGGTCCTCCCACCGGCTCCCCGGCCCCGTTCGCCCTGCATGCCCCGCGACCCGTCGTCGGTTCGGGTTCGCTGCGCTGCGCGTCATCGGCGTCTGGGCGTCCAGACAGGGTGGGGCCTCGCCGGATTTCGGCGAGGCCCACCCGTCGGATCGCATCAGTCCGCCCGTCGCGGCCGACTCGAATATGTCGAACCGGCCGCGGGGACCCCGAGCCCCTTACAGGCCGGCGTCGATGTTCACGCCCGACAGCTCGTCGGACAGATCCTGGAACATGCTCTTGACGGTCGTGCCCAGCGACTGAATGGCGATAATCGCCACAATGATGATCAGCGCCAGCATCACCGCGTACTCAGTCGCGGTCGGGCCGGCCTCACTCACCAGGAACTCCTTCGCACGCTTTGCCAAAGCCTTCATGGTCTCTCCTTTACTTACACCCCGGGGCCCCCATGGGCCGTCCTAACACTTCTTGCCCAACCAGGGTCCCTCCCTGAATCCTGGAACTCCAATCACACCGCTCTCACGGCGCGACATACTGCCTGCGAAGCGTCCGTTGCCCCGCAACCCCTTCCAGTCTCTGCGCTTCTTTCTGTGCCTTCCGATTTCCCCCGCGGAAAGCAGCTTCTTTCCCCTGGATTTCCCCTCCGGCCTTTCCCCTTCGGAAAGCATCGAGTGCCTTCCGCCGGCGCCCCCGCTCTTTCCCCCCGGAAAGCGCCTGATCCGCCACGCGGCTCTCGCCGCCGCGGACAGACCAAACCTAAGAAACACAACGGCCCCGGGCAAACGATTGGGCAGAAAATCGTGCCGCGCAGCCGATCTTTTTTCGCCAGCGGGCGAGGCGTGGAGAAAACGCGCGATCGCAGCACACGATTGCGGTGATTAGCAGACTACCGACTCGGACCCAGTGACCCGGACGTAGGGATTTGAGGACGATCAGTCGCGCTCGATCAATATGACCGTGCGCACGGCGCTTGCGGACGTACTCAGCGTGATGCGACGGCGCCGGCGCTCGGGCAGCTCATATTCGTTCTCGGGGGTGCGGTCGACTACGAGCCCCGCCTCGTCCGCGAAGTACGCCCGGACGCGAATCGTCAGGTCGCCCTTCTGCGACATGGCCTCGAGCGATACGGAGTACTGGTCGGCCTCGTGCGACTCTCCGCGCGAGAGCAGCATCACGCGCTCCGCCGACTTGCGGTCTAGGAAATAGACGCGGCCCCACGGAAACCGCACCCGCCGTTCGATGTCTCCCTCGACATCGTGCACCACGTCGTCGAGTCGTTCCGGCGGTTCGGACTGCAGGGACTCCCCAAGCGGCATTTCGTCCTCTTCTGCGCGAATCACTCGGGCGGCGGCGGGCGAAAGCCGAAACGAATACACGTACCGCAACGGGACGTTACCCTTTTCCGCATCGCGCACGAGCAGCTCCAGCCCATACCCTGTCCGTTGCCCGCTCCGCACCGGGCCGGTGAGCACCAGTTCGGTCACGAGTAGGCGTGATCCCGGTTGTGCCCGCGGCTCCATGTCGAAGCGCACCATCGCGCCGCTGCGGGCATTGATGGTTGATACAACGGCCGTGATCATCGCCTGTTCATCGGGCAGCGGAAAAAGCGAGTCGTTTCGCCAGCGTGGCCACGCCAGGATGACGTCCTGGCTGCCGCGCTGGCCCCAGTCCGCCTGGCGAAGGGCGTCTGCCATCGCCGTCACACAGTCGTCGAACTGCACGTCGTCGAGGGGCCACGGCGCGAGAAGCTGCGCCGTAGGAGTTTCCACTTCGCTTGCCACCTCGCCTGAGCGAGCCCCGCCGTCCGCGCCAAGCACGACGCACGCCAGTATCACGTTCTGCACCCACATAGCCGCGAAAATAAACGAGGCCGGCGGGTCGTGCAAAACCCGCCGGCCCCAAAGGCCCACATCAGGCCCGCTCATCATTCAGCGGCTGCGCCTTCCAGCGTCGCCGCATACTGTTCGTACAACTCCGCGTCGCGCGCCTGCAGGTCCGCCTCGTTGCGGAAGGTCCGTCGGACTTCTGTTTCGCCGCGGCGGGTGGTCACAATGATGCGGCCTTCCGCGTCCACATCGAACCGCGTCTGTGCCGGACCCGAGAATGCGTGCCACTTGGCGCGCCATTGCGGCCAAGCCTCCGCGTGCGCGCCGCCGCTGCCGAATGCGTCGCCGTACGCGCGTGACATTTCTCCGTACGCGCGACTCATCTCCTCGTGCAGTTTCTGCCAAGCCTCCTGGTTGCCCTGCAATGATCTCTCCAATTCCCCCTTCCACTGTTTCTGTGCGGCGTCGAGCTCGCTTGCGTCGGGGATCACAAACTGCATCGTCTTGTCACCGGAGCGGTAGACTCGCACGTTTCTGAGCATTTTCGCCGCGTCCGGATCAGCCGCCTCGAGTTCCTCCGTCGAGGCGTATACCTTTTCGTCGACGGACTTCGTGCCGGCGACCTCGGTCGTCCGCCGCACCGTGATCGACCCCGCGGGCTCGTTCCGTTCGATCTCGATCGTGCCATGCTCGTCAGTGCGCGAAATGCGGCACTTGCCGCTGTCGTCCGTCGCCGACTCCATCAGGTGAAAGAATTGCTGGAAGCCCGGCATATCGGTCGTCGCCAATGCCTGCAGGTTACCCAGGTCGCCCAGATCCTCGACAATCCACGACCCGTCCTTGTCGCGGCGCATGATCTTGCCCAGGCCGCGCAGCTCCTGTTTCACGACATTGGAAGGCTCGACGTCATACTGATACGTCACGCGATCTTTCGGCCACTCGCCGAGCACGATATCGACCGGCAGCGTCTTGCCGCCCCGGATGAGCGTGAATCGCACCGATTCGCCCGGCCTCATCGTGCTCATCATCTCGATGAAGCCCGCATAATCATTCGGAATGTTTTCGCCGTTGACCTCCAGCAGCACGTCATACTGCAGCAGTCCGGCCGCCGCCGCGGGCGAGCCCTCCGCGACATTGATCACCATGATCCCGGCGTCCTGCAATTCGAGCTGGACCGCCAGCGGTTCGGGCAGCGGACTGAGCTGCACCCCGAGCCAGCCCTTGTTCGCCTTGTCTGCGACGACTCCACCTACGGTTGCGCAGGCCACGGCCCGCGCTGCCGGGGTCCACGCGGCCGTCACTGCGCACGGCGTCGTCGTCGCGCACGCCCGCGCCGTTGCGCACGCCGTCGGCGTACCGACGCGCACGCACGCCGGCGACGCCTCCGCACCCGCAGTCCACACGAGCCGGCATGTGGTCTCCAGCGGCGACTTCCACACCGCCCGAGCCAGAATGCCCGATACATCGGCGCCGGTCAGCGCCAGTCCCATTCCCATCAATGTCGAAATCAACAGGTTCATCGCCCGGTCTCCTACATGTCCCCTTTGACGAGGACCGTCTGTGTGCGCACGTTGCGCAGTTCGATCACGTAATACTGCTGCGTCGCTTCGTCGTAGACGCCGACGAAGTTGCGATCCACGGCCTGCTGCGCGCGCTGCGGCAGCGCCAGATGAGCCGGCAGCGCCCGAAACTCGTCCCCCGGCACCGCCGCCGCCGCCGGCAGCAACAGGTTGCCCGCCATGTTGGGCTGACCCGCCCGCGGCGCCGTCGCGCGCCGCACCGTCGGCTGCCAGATCGAGAATGTCAGCAGCAGACAGGCCGCGAGCAGGCCGCTCCACGCGCCCGACCAGCCGAACCGCCGCCCCGCCGACGCTTCCACCACCGGCTCCGTGCTGAGCACGTGCACCTTAGCCGGTTGCGCCACACCGATTTCGCTCCTCAGCACGGTCCGGACCAGCTCGCCCTGCTTCGCCTGGATCTCCAGCCACGTCCGTGCCTCCGGGCTGCGGATCAACGCCTTGTTCAGTTCCAGCTCCTCGTCCACGGTCAGTTCGCCGTCGAGCCGCCGGTTCAGCAATCGCTCTATCCGGGGTTCCAATTCCATCATTAAATCCTGCCGTCCAGCATCTCCCGCAGAAATCTCCGCGCCCGCACCAGCCGCGTCTCCACCGTATCCACCGGGAGGTTCATCGCCTCCGAAATTTCACGATAACTCCACCCCTCGACATGCCGCAGCACAAAGGGCTCGCGGTAGATCGCCGGCAGGCTTCGTACGGCGGTCGCCACGGCCGCATGCCGCTCCGCGTCGCTGAGCTGGTGGTCGGGCCGAGCAACCGGCCGGCCGGACCCCGGCGCCAGCCCGCCCAAGGCGGATTCGGCGAGCCTCTGGACCGTCTGCCGCGACCGCGTTCGCTCTCGCCCCGCATCCAATGCTGCGTTGCGCGCCAATCGGTACAGCCAGGCCTTCCATCGCGCCGCATCCCGGAGACTCCCGCGATTCTCCCAGAACGACGTCCACGTCTGCTGATAGACGTCGTCCACCAGGTGCGGGTCGCCCAGAACGCCGTAGATCAAGCTCCGCACCCACGCCCCATGGCGACGAATCAGCTCGTCCAGGGCGTACGAATCGCCCGCCTGGACGGCCTGCACCACCGGCACATCGGGGTCAATGTCTTCGGCCAGTGCCATCGCCATCGTCACCCTAGTAGACGCTGCCACCCCCCGCCCGCCGTCAAAATCCGCCGGTTTCGTTATCGGCCACGGGCACGATCGCGCTGTCGGGCACTGCTCCGTACCGGCGGTGGGCTGTGAGTAACGCCATGGATTACAGCGGATTCTCCATACCGCGCGCTTTCCCGGGCAGGGGCGGCTACGCCCATTACGCCGGCAGACGGGCCCGGGGTCGTCGGCGACGAACCGGCTTTGCATCGTGTAGGATTCGTGGTCGTACGGTGGACCCCGGCCGGAGCCCCGTGAATGCCCGAGACCTTTCGTACGCGACGCGTCATCCGCTTCGAGGACGTTGACCCCGTCGGCGTCATCTACTTCCCGCGGCAAATCGCGCTGCTGATGAGCGCTCTCGAAGAGATGTTCCGCGACCGACTCCGCCTTCCGTGGGGCGAGATGATCGCCCGCGACCGGGTCGGGCTGCCTACGGTTGAGTGGCACACGACGTTCCGCGCGCCGCTGCGGCTTGGCGATGAGGTCGAGATTACGATTGGCGTGGCAGCGCTCGAACCGCGCAAGGTTACGGTCGTGTACGAAGCGACGAATGTTTCCACGGCACAGCTCGCCGCCACTGCGCGTCAGCTTGTAGTCTGTGTGGACGCACAGACCTGGACCGCACGACCCCTGCCTGAGAAGTATCGCCTCGCCCTTGAGCCGTTCCAGATGGCACTAGCGCCCCCCGCAGCCGGAGGATCGACATGAGAATTCCCACAGCAAGCCACGTTGCCGCTTTTTTCGATGCTGTCAACAACGGCGCGCATGATCGCGTCCAAGCGATGCTGCAAGCCGACCCCACGCTGGTCCGTGCCTTCGACGTCCGGTGTTTCGGTGCCACGCCGCTTGTCCGTGCTGCCGGCCTCAACGACCGCAAGATGATCGAACTTCTGATAAACGCCGGCGCGGACCCCAACCAGCGGAATGACTGGTGGGCCGGCGGGTTCGGCGTACTCGACGACTGCACATCCGAAACCGCGGAATACCTCTTGAAGCGCGGCGCGATGCTCACGCCGCACGCTGCGGCGCGACTTGGCAAGTATGACGAGTTGCAGGAGATGCTACGCCGCGACCAGCAGGTGGTACGTCAGCGCGGCGGCGACGGACAGTTCCCCCTCCACTTCGCCTCATCGCCTCAGATTGCCGCGCTGCTCCTCGCTCATGGCGCTGAACTCGACGCGCTCGACGTCGACCACGAGAGCACGGCCGCGCAATGGGCCGGGCCTGAGCGGCCCGAGGTGGCCGCCTTCCTCGTGCAGCGCGGCGCGCAACCCGACCCCTTCCTCGCCACCATGATCGGCGATCTCCCACTCCTTCAGCGTCTGCTCGCTCAGGAGCCCGACGGCATCCACGCACGAATAAC
>CAZYLK010000161.1:6199-14602 GCA_964648365.1 uncultured Phycisphaeraceae bacterium | reverse complement strand
AGATGGCGGAGGCGCGGCGGGAGTTGGAGGCGGAGGGGTAGTGACGCTGGCGTCGGTCGCCAGATCGCCCGTGCTCAGGCCGTCACAAGCTTCTGCGGGGCGGCCTTCTCGACGAAGCGTTGGAACTTCGGCCGGATGGGCGGGTCCACGACCCGCAGCATGTCGGCCAGCCTCACCGGGGCGAGCAACTCAAAGCCCAGCAGATGGCCGGCCGCGTCGTAGTCGGCCATGAGGATGTCCTGGATGACCTCGACGGTCCGCTCGGCCTGGCCCTGGGCCACCTGAAGATACACCGCCTCCAACGTGCCGTCGTCACATGCGCTGATTGAGCATTCGAAGCTGAGTTGGATTGCTGGTGAAGCCATGTCAGACCCGCCGGGGGACTACCCGCGAGAGCCGGCCGCGACAAGAACCGACCGGAAGCGCCCAAAGTGTTCTGGGCCGGCTGCGACCGCCCCCGCGGTCGCGGGGAGTTGCCACCGCCGCCGGATGGGGCGATCATCCACGCGCCGGCCGACGATGAGGCAGCGTCGGCGTCCACGGGCTCCGGTGGCGACGGTCGGCAGCGCCCGAACGACGGCTGACGCTTTCACGCTGCAAGGACCGTGCGCCATGCCCGACGTCCCCCCGCCCGAGTTCACCGACCCGCGGACCGGCAACGTCGTCTCCCGATCCACCGAGACGGACGACGAATGGCGAGCATTCACCGAGCGGCAAACTGCGCGCGCGGAAGCTGAGCAGTGGCGGTCAGCACAGCGGCGAGAGGCTTCCCAAGAATCGCATTCGATAGACGTCGTCGGGGAAATCGGGACACTGTTCATACTCGGATACTGGCTTCGCGTGCTGGGGTTGTTTGCGGCGTTCCTGAGCCTGTTGGTGCTGGTGGTCGGGCTCGTGCTGGGGCTGGTGGGGCTGCTCATCCAACGCGGGGATAGTATTCCTTCTCGTGCCTCATACGATGACTTCGCTTACTTGATTGTCTCCGTGGTCAGTGGACTCATCATGGCCACCGTCGGGCAAGCCGCGCGCGTGCTGGCGATCATGGCGGCGCCGGAAGGAACGGGAGATCGCGCGGAGGGCTGGGCGTCACGCTTTGGTAGGAAAGACCTGCGGGGCTTCTGGCGCCGAGAACTTCACACACCGCCTACAGGCGAGTCTGCGCCCGAGCCTCCGCGTGTTCCGTCAAAGCTGCCGGGCACGGCCCGCACCGTTTCATCGGTGGGCAATGCCTTGGAGTCACTCCACGAACAGAGC
Source organism: uncultured Phycisphaeraceae bacterium (assembly GCA_964648365.1). Classification (GTDB taxonomy): domain Bacteria; phylum Planctomycetota; class Phycisphaerae; order UBA1845; family UBA1845; genus SURF-32. Next base: position 13,348 of record CAZYLK010000161.1, on the reverse strand, counting down.
CGAAAGACACTGCGTCGCGACAAGCCGCGCTGACGGCCGGTCTTCGCCTATGGCCTGGGATAGTGGTATCCCATGTCCACGGCCTTGTTGTCGCGCTTCCCGTCCGTACGCGTTGTGAACTTCCGCAAGCCGAGCTCGCCTGCCGTGCCGTCACCCGCGTTGATGCATGGGCTATTCCTGGTGTGACCGGTCTTCTTGCTGGAAAGATAGAACTCACCCAGCGGACCGGCGACAAATCGCGGATTCTTGTCGATGTTGCCTTCGCCCGGCCAGCCGCCGCGAATACTCGAATATCCGACCGAAACGATCGCGCCGTCGGCTTCCGCCGCTTGATCGGGCTTATTATTGCTCAGTATGCAGTTGCGCAGCGTCGTCGTGACAGGCTCGTAGAAGTCAGAGGCATAGACGCCTCCCCCCGGCTGGATGCGATCATCGGTGGCCCGGTTGCCGACGATGCTGCAGTTCACGACATCGACGCTGGCGCCATCGACGACGTAGATGCCGCCGCCGATCCCCGCTTCGTTATTTGTGATAAGCGAGTTGATAATGCTGACGGCGCTCAAGGTACTGCACGCAATTCCGCCACCTGCGCTTACCCCCATGTAGCGCGGTTCTGCCACATTATCTGAGACAATACAATTGGCGAGCGTGACGGTTGGACCTGCGTTGCCAAGGTCAGTCATCGTACAATACAGGCCAGCCCCGATCCCGCTCTGATTCGCATCGGAGTTTGCAAGGTTCCCTCGGATAATAGTGTTGACAACTACTACATCCGTCGTGGACCTCCCGCTATTGCCATAGGATTCTACGACAACGCCCGCTCCTCTTTGGCCTCTGTTGCCCACGATCAGGCAACTTTCAATCCGCGCCGTTCCCTGCTTGAGCGCAACCCCGATGTAGCGGCTGTCGGTGACTATGCATCTCCGGATCGTGAGATCCCGCGAGAATTGAGACTCAATCCCAGTAAAGAACCGCCGAAACGTGAACCCCTCAATCGTGGGATGCCTGCGTCGCTCGAATCGGCCGAGGTACACACCTGGATAGGAATAGTTCTTGCCGTCCACGATGCAGTTTTCTGGTCCATTCTCTGACTTCAAGACCAGCGACTTGGCGTTCCATGTCAGGTTACGATTGCCGCGGCCGGAGTAAACCCCATCGGCAACCAAGACAGTGTCGCCGTCGCGTGCTGCATCCAACCCCGCCTGAATCGTCGGCTGGTCCTGCGGCACGCGGATGATATCCGCGTCTGCCGACGCCGCGAATAAGATGACGGACGGGATGAGACCAAGCCTATACATCCGCTACCTCCCAGGCATCCCGTGACAGCCCCCTACGCCCCCCAGAGTAGCACGGGCCGGGCGCGCGAGTCAAGCGCGTGTAGCTTATCGCTTCATCGCCCGGCTTGGCTCCATCGCGCAATCGCGCTGCTTGACCGGTCGTTTCGTTGCCCGTTGCCACCGGTCGCGATCGTACCGCGAGCATCGCCACGGTGACGGACGGCGCTGGCGGGCGTCCGCTCGCACCGCAGAATACGCCTCGGAACGGCGGGACTGATCGGCCGCCGATGTCGCCGAGTTATCGCGTCGCTCACGATCGGGCGCGGCCGCTACGCGGCTCGCCCGCGACAAGCACCGACCGGAAGCGCCCAATTAATGTTTCTGGGCCGGCTGCGACCGCCCCCGCGGTCGCGGGGAGTTGCCACCGCCGCCGGATGGGGCGATCATCCACGCGCCGGCCGACGATGAGGCAGCGTCGGCGTCCACGGGCTCCGGTGGCGACGGTCGGCAGCGCCCGAACGACGGCTGACGCTTTCACGCTGCAAGGACCGTGCGCCATGCCCGACGTCCCCCCGCCCGAGTTCACCGACCCGCGGACCGGCAACGTCGTCTCCCGATCCACCGAGACGGACGACGAATGGCGAGCATTCACCGAGCGGCAAACTGCGCGCGCGGAAGCTGAGCAGTGGCGGTCAGCACAGCGGCGAGAGGCTTCCCAAGAATCGCATTCGATAGACGTCGTCGGGGAAATCGGGACACTGTTCATACTCGGATACTGGCTTCGCGTGCTGGGGTTGTTTGCGGCGTTCCTGAGCCTGTTGGTGCTGGTGGTCGGGCTCGTGCTGGGGCTGGTGGGGCTGCTCATCCAACGCGGGGATAGTATTCCTTCTCGTGCCTCATACGATGACTTCGCTTACTTGATTGTCTCCGTGGTCAGTGGACTCATCATGGCCACCGTCGGGCAAGCCGCGCGCGTGCTGGCGATCATGGCGGCGCCGGAAGGAACGGGAGATCGCGCGGAGGGCTGGGCGTCACGCTTTGGTAGGAAAGACCTGCGGGGCTTCTGGCGCCGAGAACTTCACACACCGCCTACAGGCGAGTCTGCGCCCGAGCCTCCGCGTGTTCCGTCAAAGCTGCCGGGCACGGCCCGCACCGTTTCATCGGTGGGCAATGCCTTGGAGTCACTCCACGAACAGAGCCGAAAGACACTGCGTCGCGACAAGCCGCGCTGACGGCCGGTCTTCGCCTATGGCCTGGGATAGTGGTATCCCATGTCCACGGCCTTGTTGTCGCGCTTCCCGTCCGTACGCGTTGTGAACTTCCGCAAGCCGAGTTCCCCCGCGGTGCCGTCGCCCGCGTTGATGCAGGGGCTGTTCCTGGTGTGGCCGGTTTTCTTGCTGGAAAGATAGAACTCCCCCAGCGGACCGCCGACGAATCGGGGGTTCTTGTCAATGTTGCCCTCGCCCGGCCAGCCGCCTTCGATATTGCTGAATGCGACCGTCGTTTCATCGCTTGACACTTGAGCGCCTGAATTGCCGCGGACGATTGAGTTTCTAATCGAACCACCTCCGATGCCTAATCGCACGAATCCGCCGTCACGATCCCCGGAATCGTTCCCCATAATCGTACAGCTACGAATGAGCGCGACAGACCACGACGTCCTTTGGTCGGTGATGCCCGCGCCGATCGGTGCCATGTTGCCGACAATCAAGCAGTTTTCTACCACGATCTGGCCATTATAGGAGTTGATTCCGCCGCCGCCAGAGATGTTGCCCGTCGCCCGGTTGCCGCGAATAACGCAATTCCTGATTGTAACGAAGGGCCCGTGGTTCCCCGCCAGAAATGCTTGTATGCCCCCGCCAGTTCCAGATGCGCAGTTACGAATCACGCAGTCTTCGATAACTGGCGAGTTCGTCTCCCCAATAAAGATGCCCCCACCCCGGAACTGGTGATAGCCGTTGATAATAGTGAATCCAGATACTCGTGCCTCGCTGGAGGCACCCTCGGGAAAACGAAACCCCCGATCTGCCCCTTCGCAGTCGATGATGCACGAACCTGGACCGTTCTTGCTGACTACATCGATCGGACCGGGTTCAATGCCCCGGTTGCCCTCACCCGTCCACACGCCATCGGCGACAATTACGGTATCGCCCGGTTCGGCGGCGTCGATCCCCGCCTGAATCGTCGGCTGATCTTGCGGCACTCGGATGACATCGGCACTCGCCGATGTCGCGAATGAAGCGACGCCCACGATGAGACAAACCCTGTGCATCGACGACCTCCGCAGCGCCCATGTCCGCCCGTTGCACCCCACACGCTAGCATCGGCCGGGCACCCAATCAAGCGCATGTCGCTTATCGCCCGCGTCACGGCGCGACAAGCCCAGTTGAGCGGGCTGCCGCCAACCGCGAACTACTGGCAGCAATTCGTCTGCCGGCTCACCGAGCACTCGACGATCGCAACGGAGTGCGCGCCCGGCTCTACGTCAAACCAGTTGACTCTGGCCTTGCCGCGGTTGCCCAACTCCACGACGATCGGCTCGGCGTCGTCGAGCGTGAGCGTGAGTGGCGTTCCCGGCGGAAGAGCCGTCTTGGCGGTCGCCCGGACGTGGTATCGGCCATCCCTGCACCGACGGAAGCAATCGAGCCGGAGTTTTTCATCGCCCCTGCACTCCCGGCTTGGCTGAGAGTATTTGACGGCGGCGTAGTCGATACCGGATTCGCCTCCGCGGCTCGCGCCCGCGACCACTACTGAACCGGAGCCGTCGAGAGCTATCGCGTTTGCTTGGTCATCGTCCCGAGCCGGGCCGTCGTATCGTGCCGACCAACGCTCGCCCCCCAGCGGGTCATAGCTGACCGTGGTAATGTCCCAATAGACAAGCCCCCCCCAACTCCACCCGGCAACGTAACTGTTACCGAAGGAATCAACGGCTATCGCGCGGGCCCGGTCCACACGATTCTCGGGGCCGTTGAAGCGACTCGCCCAAAGTTGTTGAAGCTGGCTACCCTCAAACTTGACCGTCGCCTGGTCAACGTCGGTCGCATCGCTGTCAGAGTCGCCAGCGATGATAACGTCGCCGTCCGGCTCTACGACCAAAGCGTACGCCGCGTCGGCCCCATTGTCCGGCCCGTTGTACCTGGCAATCCCTCGTATACTGCCGTCTTCTGTATACCGAAGCAGGATCATGTCGTCAGCGGTCTTACTATCGTACACCGATCCCACGACGTAAATCCATGACCCGGCCGTGGCGATAGCGTGCGGTCCGTCGTCGGCTTCCCCGTCACCGGTGTAGCGACCGGCCCACACTTCACTTCCGGCGTCGGTATAGCGAATCGTCAGGATGTCCAAGCCGGTTCCATCGCCTCGACTCGCACCGGTGACATACACGTTACCGGCTCCATCCAAGGCAATGCGCCTGGCTTCATCCTCGTGGCCGAAGAAGTCGTACCGCGCGACCCAAAGCTGGTTCCCGTCCCCGTCGTATTTGATCGTGGCGTAGTCCCTGCCCGTGTCTTGCCCTGCACTCACTCCCGTGACGTACACTTCTCCAGCTTGCGAGACCACGATGTCACTGGCAACGTCCGCCCCGGTTCCGGGGCCATTGTATCGTGCGATCCACCGCTCGTTTCCGGAAGCGTCGTACATGATCGTCGTATAATCGGAGCCCGGCCCATCGGCGGTCGTCTCACCCGTAACGTAGACGTTCGACGACGCATCAACCGCTAGCGCCCAAGCCCGGTCGGATCCGTGCGCCGGGCCATCGTGACGGGCTGTCCAGAGTTCATTGCCGGCGGGGTCATACTTGACCGTCAGCCAATCCTCGCGCGTTCCGTCGCCGTCGCTGAAACCGGTCAGGTACACGTTGCCGTCGTTGTCAACGACCATGTCGTACGACACGTCCGTGCCGTTGACGGGGCCGTTGTACCGTGCGACCCATTCCTGTTCCTGCGCCGCGCCCGCTGCGGCGATGGCGCAAACGACTGCTGCAATGCGGTTGAAATCTGGCATGGTCTACAGCCTCCTGTGGCGTGTGGTGCCTTGCGCCTGCGGTCGGGGCCGCGCGTGAATGTTGAGTGTGCCGATTCGCCCCACGCCATTCAAGCAAAATCCGGCCCAACGCGGCGAGGCGTCGCGCCATGGTAGCGCTGGGGGTGGCGAATGCGATGCCGCGGTTCCGATAACTCGATGAGCGGAGTCTCGCTGGCCGTCATCGTCGAACGCATCGGCCACCGCGACGGCTTCTACGACGAGGATAGATGCCACGCAGAGCATCCGGGAGGACTGACGCCATGCAGAGCATCCGGCTCGGCGGCAAGGATTACGTGATCATCGAACGGGCCGAGTATGACCGGCCGCGGACGCTCGCGAAGGCGGAAGCGCTGCCCGCGTTGCCGAGCATCGGACCGGACGGCAACTACCCGGCCGTGGACTACGCCCGCGCGTCGCTGGCCCGCAAGATCATCGCCGAACGGGCCGCGGCCGGGCTGACGCAACGCCAGTTGGCCGACGCCGCCGGGATTCGCGTGGAGACGGTCTGCCGGCTCGAAACGGGCAAGCACACGCCGTCGGTGGAGACGATCGGCAAGATCGACCGGGCGCTGCGCGACGCGGCGAAGGGCTCGACGAAGCAGCCGCGGAAGCGAACGCGCAAACGGGGCGCGGCCGCCGGCGTCGGCAGGGCAGGAACCTCGCGGCCGGAGCGGGGTCGCACGCCGGATCGGTGAATCCCGGCCTGGTTACGCCATGAAACGAATCATCGCCGTGCTGATCGGATTGGCCGCGCTCGGCGTACTCGTGCTGCTGGCCGCGTTCTTCTTCCCCGACGCACTCGTGACGGTGCTGTACTTTGCCGCGGACTGGTCCGCGTTCATCGTGCTGCCCGCGTTCGCCGGGTCGGCGGTCCTGCTGCTGGTGCTGCTTGCTTGCCGTCGTTTTGACGCGGCGATGGATCTGATCGCGTGTGGGACGGCGGCGGCGTGTCTTTTTGCCCTGGCGATCAGCATTAATCCGGGGCGTTGAATACGATGGTGGACGTCGGGATGTTCCTGACGATCGCGGCGTCTCCGATTCTCTTCATCCTGTTCGCAGCGGGCCTGATCGCGCTTTGGAGAGCGGGCATACTTACGGCGCTGCGGCTGCCGACCATGCTGTCGGTGCGATTTTCTCGCGGCCGCGGCCTTCGCCTGTTCAGATTGCGCTGCGTCGCCGTCGTCAATGGCCGGCGGCATCGCATCCGGCTGCCGTGGATGCGGGCCTTGCTCGTGCCGGTGATGCTCGTCGGCACGCTGGGTCTGCTGCGCTACTACATTCCGCGGCGCATCGCGTTCATCGCGTCGCAATCCGTGTTCGAGCGCATCGCAACCGCCGCCGTGCCGAGCCAGGGCGGCGCACCCCTCGGCGGATCGCGCGTCGGCTGGTTTCGCGTGGAGGAATACACCACGGACGAAAGCGGCGGCGTGTACTTTCTGCTCTTCACCCGGATGGATGGCCCCGACCTGACGTCCTATGGATTCACGTTGAACCCCGACCGAGCCGGGTCGCCCTACGGCGGGTCGTATTACCGGCTCTTTCGGCTGCGCGGCGGCTGGTACTGGTTTCGGGCGGAGTACTGACGGGTCGGTCGCGTCGCTCACAGGGCGGCTACGCGCATCCGCGTTCCTCCCGGCCCGGCGGCGCCCGGTCGATCGGTGGGTCGGTCAGGGTGCGTGACGCGATCCGCGGGGCTACCTGGCCGTTGGCGGCGCGCGTGGCACGGTCTTCCAGACCGTGATTGCGACTCGATATGTGGCCCGCCTGGGGGGAAACTGCTTCACGACAGGCAGGCGCCTGCCGCCTTCCGAATCACGGCCTGGAAGGCCGTGCCACACATGGC
>CAZYLK010000161.1:0-6099 GCA_964648365.1 uncultured Phycisphaeraceae bacterium | reverse complement strand
TGGAAGGCCGTGCCACGTTCGAGCGTGCCCGCCGATTGCGTCACACGCCCGGCCGGTCATGTTGTCGGACGTCGCGGTTGAATGTCGGGCGCAGCGGGCTTACCATTCCTGTGCCCGTGAATCAGCGATGTGCCATCTTGCTTGCCGTCTGGGCGCTCGTCGTCGTGCCGAACCTGTGTCGGGCGGGCCTGCTGACCGCCTGTTGCCATGATGCCGGCGCGCCGGATGCGCCCGCGGCGGCCGATGCGAACGCCTGTTGCACGGCCTCAGCCTGCGAAAGCGCGGCGGTGGGCGACCTGTCGACCTTCTCCGCTGACGCCAACCAGCCTCAGCGTCAGCCGCATCGCTCGAGCGAGCGTGAGTGCGAGTCCTGCCTGACCGTCTGTGGCGCGGCCGCCAAACCGGCGGGTGCGTCCGACGCCGCCTCGTACGTGCAGGCGCCTTGCGCATGCGCTGCTATGATGAGTCTTCCCGACGCCGCGCTCGCGGTGACGAGTTTTACTGAGTCCCCCCCCGCACCCGAATCCGGCGGACTTCCCTTCCCCGCAAGCGATCGACCGCTGCGCATCTGATCCCTGCCGCGGTCGTCTGCGATCATCGCAGCGATCGTCGTCATTCGTTCCCCAGGGGATGTGGCACCGGTTTCCAACCGGTGTGGTCCATGTGGCACCGGTTTTCAACCGGTGTCTTCGACACAAGCTCAACCCCCCGCCTGCGATTCACGCTTTCCCAACGCGGTGCGGGATGTCGAGAATAGTCTTATGAAGGCAAGAATCATACATGGCGTGCTTCTCGCGACCGTCAGCACGGCGTACGTCGCTGCTGCCGATCCGTTTCAGCGGGGGTTTCCCGCCGTGCCGCCGGCCGGCGCGGCCGAGTCGGTTCCCTCGAACGCACCGTCGTCGTCCGGCGACAAACCCATCGGCCCGGCCACAAGCGCCCTGCCGCCGCACATGGAGAAGGGCTGGTGCGGGGGACACGGCGTGCCGGAGTCGGTGTGTACGCGATGCACGCGCGCGCTGATCCCGATGTTCATTGCGGCGCGGGACTGGTGCGAGACGCACGGCCTGCCCGAGTCGCAGTGCCTGGATTGCCATCCCGAAGCGGCGGCGGAGTGGGCGAAGATCGATCCGGCGAACCGTGCAAAGCAGACGGATCAGCAGAAGCCGGGGGGGGGCAACGCGACCGGAGTCGCCGCGGCCGCGGGGGTGGCGGCGCGGCTCGATCAGGCGAGGTCGGCGGCGAATGTGTCGCCAGGCGACCTGGCCGTCGCCCGCGTGCCACGACTGCTGACGGCGGAAAACGATCCGTTCTGCCCGGTCGAAGGCGTCCGCGTTCAGTTTGCCGATGCCGGTATCGTCGGCAAGGCGGGCATCGTGGTGGAACCGGCCGCGCGGCGGCGGATGTCGGCCAGCCTGGAAGTGCCGGCCGAGGTCGAGTTCGACGCGACCAGGTGGACGCGCGTCACGCCGCGCGTGGCGGGCGTGGTGCTGGAAGTCGCGGCCGGGCGCGGGGATGACCTCCCGGCCGGCGGGTTGCTGGCCGTGATCGACAGCCCGGCGCTGGGCGAGGCGAAGAGCGCCTACATCGCCCGGCGTCAGGACGTTGATCTTGCCCAGGCCGATCTGGAACGCGCGCGGACGATCCATCGTGGATCGCAGCGGATGCTGGCGGTCTGCACGCCGGCCTCACCTCCCGACGAAGTGCTGTCGGCGCTGTCGGAATCGGCGGTAGGCGAAGCCAAGGCGCGGCTGCTGCGGGCGCACGCCGCGTTGCAGTTAGCCCGTGCGGATGCTGCACGTGCGGACGCCCTGCGAGAGCAGAACCTGGCGGCGAAGCGCGAGTTCGACGTGGCCCAGAGCGAGCTTGCGGCCGCGGAGGCGGAGTTCGTCGCGCTGCGCGAGGAGATCGCCTTCGACGTGGATCGCTCGCTGCGCGAGGCGGAGCGCGGCGTGGTCGTGGCGCAGGCGGCGCTGGACGCCGCGGAACGATCGCTGCACATCCTCGGGCTGACGCATGACAAGATCGACGCGATCGGCACGGATGGTGACGAGTCGCTGTCGCGCTACGAGCTTCGCTCGCCGGTAGCGGGCCGCGTCATCGAGCTTGCGGTCAGCGCGGGCGAGTCGGTCGAGCCGGGTGCGGCGCTGTTTGCGGTGGCGGATACGTCGTCGATGTGGCTGCTGGCGGACGTGGTGGAGCGCGACCTGCTCGGGGTGCGGCTCGGGCAGCCGGTGCGATTCGTCGCGGACGGCCTGGGTCTGAGCTTCGACGGCCGCATCGACTGGATCAGCCCGCAGATGGACGACTTCTCGCGAACGGTGCAGGTGCGGGCGACGCTGGCCAATCCGAACGGCTGGCTGCGGGCGAAGATGTTCGGCTCGGCGCGGATCGTTCTGCACGACGACGACGCGGTCATCAGCGTCGCGGGCGAGTCCGTGCAGAGCGACGGCTGCTGCCGGTTGGTCTTTGTGCGCGAAACGGAGTCATCGTTCTTGCCGCGAAAGGTGGTCCTTGGAAGTTCCTCGAACGGCTTCGTGGAAATCATTCAGGGCCTGAGCGAAGGAGAATTGGTCGCCGCGGCGGGCAGTTTTCTTATGAAGACGGAGATATTGAAGAGTAACATTGGCGCAGGGTGTTGTGAGGTCGAGACCGGGAGGTGAGGCGGCGTCCGCGGCTGCGGCGGCAGCCGCGGAAGGGAGTAAGGGAGTAAGGGAGTGAGGGAGTAAGGGAAGAGAAGAGGCGGCGAGCGTTGTTCGTTGCGATGCGGCTTCCTCCTGGTAGATTCCTCCCCGGCCGCTCCTGCTGCTTCTGATTCCATCGTGCCCATTCGCGTACTCTCGTAGCCGGCTTGGTTTCCTGATTCCCTTCTTCCCTTACTCCCTTACTCCCTCATTCCCTTACTCCCTTCTTCAACCCATGCTCAACGCCCTCATAGAATGGTCCCTGCGAAACCGCTTTCTGGTCATCGCGCTGACGCTCGTGCTGGCGATCGCGGGGGGGTACTCGGCCACGCGCCTGCCGATCGACGCGTTTCCGGACACCACGCCGGTGCAGGTGCAGATCAACACGGTGGCGCCGGCGCTGGGGCCGCTGGAGATCGAGCAGCAGATCACCTTTCCCGTCGAGCAGGCCATCAGCGGCTTGCAGGGCTTGCAGGAAGTGCGATCGCTGTCGAAGTTCGGCCTGTCGCAGGTCACCGTCATCTTCGGCGACGGCATCGATGTGTACTTCGCCCGCCAGCTTGTCATGGAGCGGCTGGATACGGTCGAACTGCCGGAAGGGCTTCCCCGGCCGCAGATGGGACCGGTCGCCACGGGTCTGGGCGAGGTGTATCATTATATTCTCACCAGCCAGACGCGCACCCCGTCCGAACTTCGCACCATTCAGGACTGGATCATCAAGCCGCAGCTTCGCAGCGTCCCCGGCGTGGCGGAAGTCAACAGTTGGGGGGGGCGGGAGCGGCAGTATCAGGTCGTCGTCGAGCCGGCCCGGCTGCTGAAATATGACCTGACGCTCACCGACGTGTTCGACGCCCTCTCGCGCAACAACCTCAACGTCGGCGGCGGCGTCATCACCCGGGCGGGCGAGTCGCTCCTGGTGCAGGGCATCGCGATCATTGAATCGCTCGAGCAGGTCGAAAGCGTCGTCATCCGTGCGACTGACGGACGGCCGGTGTACGTGCGGGACATCGGCGACGTGATCGACGGATACGAAACACGGCGCGGGGCGGTCACCTACGACGGGCGCGGCGAGGCGGTGCTGGGGCTGGGCTTCATGCTCATGGGCGAAAACCCCGCGGTCGTGACCGAGCGGCTCAAGGAGCGCATGGAAACCGTCCTGCCCTCGCTGCCCGAGGATGTCGAAGTCACGACCGTCTACGACCGCACCGAACTGGTCGATCACGTCATCGGCACCGTGAGAACCAACCTCTTCGAGGGCGCGATCCTGGTGGTGGCGGTGCTGTTCATGTTCCTGGGCAACCTGCGGGCCGGGCTGATCGTCGCGTCGGCGATCCCGCTGTCGATGCTTTGCGCGGCCGGGGCGATGCTTCAGGCCGGCGTGGCGGGCAGCCTGATGAGCCTGGGCGCGATCGACTTCGGCCTCATCGTCGACAGTTCCGTCATCCAGATCGAAAACGGCATGCGCCGCCTCGCGCACGCCCCCCCCGGCCGCGAGCGGCTCGACGTGGTGCGCGAGGCCGCCATCGAGGTACGCCGGCCGACGATGTTTGGCGAGCTGATCATTATGATTGTCTATCTGCCGATCCTCACGCTGGAAGGCATCGAGGGCAAGCTGTTTCGGCCGATGGCGCTGACGGTCGTGTTCGCCCTGGCAGCATCGCTGGTGCTGTCGCTGACGCTGATGCCGGTGCTGGCGAGCCTCGTGCTGCCGAAGCGGCCGCGCGAGCGCGACCCGTGGCTGGTGCGCGTTGCACAACGAGCCTACGCACCGATGCTGAACTTCGTGCTTCGAGCGCGCGTCCTCGTCATCGCCTGCGTGGCTGTGTCCCTGATCGGAGGCGGCTGGCTGGCGACGCGACTGGGGACGGTGTTCATCCCGCGCCTGTCGGAAGAGGCCGTCGTGATCAACACGGTCCGGCTGGCGGGCGTGTCCGTCGATGAGTCGGTTCGCTATGGCACGCAGATCGAAAAGCTGTTGCTGGAAGAGTTCCCCGACGAGATTCGTCACATCTGGACGCGCACCGGCACCGCCGAGGTCGCCACCGATCCGATGGGGCTGGAATTGTCCGACGTGTTCATCACCTTGACGCCGCGGGCGCAGTGGCGGCGGGCGTCAGACCAGGCAACGCTTGTCGCGCGGATGGAGGCGGAACTGTCGAACATGCCCGCCATGCGGTCGATCTTCACGCAGCCCATCGAGATGCGCGTCAACGAGATGGTCGCGGGCGTCCGCAGCGATCTGGGCATCAAGATCTTCGGCGACGACTTCGAGGTGCTCGAATCGCTGGCGGGGCAGGTCGCCCGCCTGCTTGAAGATGTTGAGGGGGCCGCGGACGTAACGGTCGAGCAGTTGACCGGCCAGCCCATGCTGGAAGTCCGCGTGAAGCAGGATCAACTCGCCCGCTACGGCGTCTCGGCCGAAGAGGTGCTCGGCTTCGTCGCCGCGGTCGGCAACGTCCCCGTGGGCGAAGTGCGGCAGGGACAGGTGCGCTTTCCGTTGACGGTGCGACTGCCGGATGAGTATCGCACCGATCCCGAGGCGGTCGCCAACCTCACGATCCGCACCGCGGCCGGGGCGATGCTGCCGCTCTACCGGCTGGCCGACGTGCGGATTATCGACGGTCCGTCAACGATTCAGCGCGAATGGAGCAAGCGGCGGATCATCGTGCAGTGCAACGCCCGCGGGCGGGACATCGGCGGGCTGGTGGCGGACGTGCAGCAGCGCGTCGCGTCGCAAATCGACTGGCCGGCCGGGTACTTCGTGCGCTACGGCGGGCAGTTCGAGCATCTGGAGCGCGCGGCGCAGCGGCTGATGATCGTCGTGCCGCTGGCGCTCTTGCTGGTATGCCTGCTGCTGTACCTGACCTATCGCCGCGCCGCCGACGTGGCCCGCATCTTCATGACGCTTCCGCTGGCGGCGGTCGGCGGCGTGGTGGCGCTCCACCTGCGCGGCCTGCCGTTCAGCGTCTCCGCCGGGGTGGGGTTTGTGGCGATGTGCGGCGTGTCGGTGCTGGGCGACATGGTGTTCGTGTCGTTCTTGCGTGACCTGCTCGATCAGGGCCGCGGCGTCGCCGACGCCGTGCGAGAGGCGGCCATGACGCGGCTTCGACCGGTGTTGATGACGGGTCTGGTCGCGAGCCTGGGATTCGTGCCGATGGCCTTCAACACCGGCGTCGGCGCCGAGGTGCAACGCCCACTCGCGACGGTCGTGATCGGCTGTGTCGTCACGTCGACGCTGCTGACGTTGCTGGTGCTGCCGGTGTTCTACTCGCTCTCCGCGTCTCGGCGGCCAAAGCCCGGTGCGTGACGGTCCGGGCGGACGTGTCACGCGCAGCGGCGTCGCGCGTGGCACGGGCATCCTGCCCGTGATTCCGGGTCGGAATCATCGGTCGGCGCCTTTCGTCGCCGGCACACC
>CAZYLK010000160.1:0-14712 GCA_964648365.1 uncultured Phycisphaeraceae bacterium | reverse complement strand
ACCCCGAGCAGCAGTACATCCAGATGGACACGACCCACATCCTGTTCATCTGCGGCGGCACGTTTGTCGGCCTGGATGACATCATCCGCCGCCGGCTGGGACGCGGTTCGATCGGCTTCAACAACGAGGCCGAGCATCACGACGACCCGATCGAAGCCGGCAAGCTGCTGGCTGAGGTCTCCCCGGAGGATCTGGTCGAGTTCGGCATGATCCCCGAACTGGTCGGCCGCCTGCCGATGATCTCGACGCTGGCACCGCTCGACGCGGCCACCATGGTGCGCATCCTGACCGAACCGCGCAACGCCCTCGTGCGGCAGTATCAGAAGTTCTTCGAGCTTGAAGAATGCACGCTCGAGTTCGCGCCCGAGGCGCTCAACACCATCGCCGAACTCGCGCTGGAGCGTGAAACCGGCGCCCGCGCTCTGCGGGCCGTGCTGGAGGAAATCATGCTCCAGCCGCTCTTCGACTTATCGGAACATCGCGGCGAGCATTTCCTCCTCACCGAGGACGTCGCCCGCGGGAAGGAGCCGCTCCTGCGGGCGCGCAACCGCAGGCGGCGCGAATCCGCCTGACACGCCGCCGTGCGTCGCGGCGAACTGCCACCGCCTTTCATGGCGAACTGCCGCCTTTCGTGGCAATTCCTCAGAGCCCCGCCTTTCAACCGGAATTCCTCAGAGCCCCGCCTTTCAAGGCGGGAGTTCGGCCCGGGCGCGCGCCACCCTTCAGGGGGGCCCGCCTCGCGACGAAAACTCCCAGCATGAATGCTGCATGAATGCCGGGGCTCGGGCACGCAGCGGTCAAGGCGCCATAACCCGCCCCTGCCCGGCCGCGGGCTGACGTTCCAGCGCCGTCATGCCGAAATACCCGTACGACGATCCGCGACGATCATTCGCCGCGCAGGATGCCAGCCCATGCCCGTCACTGTCATGTGTCCGAATCTCCGATGTCGCGCTACGCTGAGCGTCCCGGACAAGGTGCGCGGCAAGCGCGTCCGCTGCCCCGAGTGTTCCATCACGTTCCAGGTTCCCGCACCCTCGAGCGGTCCGCCGGCCAAGCCGGCGCAGAAGGCCGCTCCGGCGCCAACGGGCGACTGACTGGCCTCCCAACGCGCGCCACGCCGGGCGTGCCCGCATCGAACGCTGCTTCTGACCAGCCGTCAGGCCGGACGACGGCGCAACATGGTGACGGCGCCCAAGCTTGGACAGCGCTTATAGAAACGACGCGGGGCGCCGCCCCCATGAACGGCGCCCCGCGAATTTGCTGTCGGCTAGGCGCGTCAGTCGTCGCATTCGACGCGCTTGTTCACGTCGCACTCCAGGATCGTGACCATGTAATCGTCATCGTCGTCGACGCGGACCTTGATCTTGGCCTTGCCCCTGCCGTCCAGCGTGACGGGGATGTCCTCCAGATACCCGTCGTCGCCCGTAATGCGAACGGTGACGTCGGCGTTTGGCTCCCCGTGCTTGATCCTCACCTGAACGACGCCGCCGTCGTCGTCCCGCTCGCGACACTTGACCTTGAGCTTCTCCCGCCCCGAGCATTCGCCTTCGGCCGCCTGCACCTGGGCGCCGAACGCCATCGCCAGACCCATCACACACGTCAACAGACTTCGCAGAACCATGTCAACCTCCAGGAAGCATCGAAAAACACGCTCAACCGCCCATCCACGCGGCCTCATGCCGAGCGTGGGGGTTACGTCCGGGCCGCGCCGCTTGCGACCCGCGTCGCACGCCGCTGCGTCGGTGAACGCCCCCCGCTGAGCAAGGACCGTGCCGGGCGCACGACCCGCCGCCGCAACCTCGCGGACGCGAGTTCGGGATGTGAAGCAGTAAGGAGGTCCGAATCCTGCGCCCGGTTTGCGGACAAGTGGTCCAGATTATGGACGGCCAAGCGTGTGGCACCCGGCATCTTGCGCATCTTTGCCCGTGATCCGCATGTGGCACCGGTTTTTAACCGGTGATCCGACCGGCATGTGGCCGTACCACAAGTGCGCCTGGTGCCACACTCAGGGCCCCCGCATTCATGCGGGGGTCCACCGCTTGTAAGTCGAAGATCCGCGCGTGGCGGGTGGGCACCACACATCCACCGGTTGATAACCGCTGCTACAGGCGCGCCGGTGCCGCACGGAGAGCGTCAGCGCCCCTCGCCCGGCCCCAGCCCGTACTGCTTGATCTTCTGATAGAGCGAGCTTCGCGCGATGCCGAGTCGGGCGGCCGCGCGCTCGACGCGCCCGCCTTCCTCCTTCAGGACGCGCTCGATGTGACGCCGCTGGACGTCTTCCAGGCTCAGCGCCGAATCGTAGCTCGCGTCGTCGCCATCGCCAGCGCCGTCCTGAGCATCCCCAACCTCGATCGCGCGATCCGCTGCGCCGCCGGCCTCAGCGACGGATCGTTCCAAACGCAGGTCGGAAGGTTGCAACGCCCCCGCGCGGTTCACAAGCAGCGCTCGCTCCAGCACGTTGCGCAGCTCGCGCACGTTGCCCGGCCAGCCGTACTGCATCAGCTTGTCCAGCGCTTCCGCCGACAACCCGACAGGATGCCGACCCAGATCGTCGGTCAGTCGCGCCAGAATCCGCTCCGCCAGCGCCGGGACGTCTTCCCGCCGCTCGCGCAACGGCGGAACCACAAGTTCCAGCGTGTTGATGCGAAAGTACAGGTCGCCGCGGAAGCGCTTCTCGCGCACCAGAGCCGCAAGATCCTGATTGGTCGCGGCGATCAACCGGATGTCCACCCGTCGATCCTGCACTTCGCCCACCCGACGAAAGCGTTTCTCTTCCAGCACCGTCAGGAGCTTGGGCTGAATCTGCACGTCGAGGTCGCCGATCTCGTCGAGAAAGACCGTGCCGCCGTCGCCGACTTCGAGCAGCCCCTGCTTGGCGGCGATCGCACCGGTGAACGCCCCCTTCTGATGTCCGAACAGTTCGCTTTCGAGCAGATCGCGCGACAGGCCGGCGCAGTTCAGATCGACGAACGGCTCCTGTGCCCGCGGCCCGCCGCTGTGGAGCCATTTCGCCAGCACGCCCTTGCCCGCCCCCGTTTCCCCGCGGATCAGCACGGAACTCGTCGAATCGAGCACGCTTTCCGCTTCGCGGCGCAGGCGCTGAATGACGGCGCTGGTTCCGACGAACGGGTCGATGCCGCCGGCGCGGTCGTCGTGACGCTGCCGCGCGAGATTGCGTCGGCGCGTGCGCGACTTGTCGATCTCGCGGTCGAGGATCACGCGCAGGGCGGGCAGATCGACAGGTTTGGTCAGAAACTGATCGGCGCCCTCCTTGACCGCCCGCACCGCCAGGTCGATCGAGCCGTGGCCGGTCAGGATCAGCACCGGCACGCCCGCGTCGGTCTCTTTCAACCAGGCCAGCAGTTCCAGCGAATCGCCGTCGTGCAGGCGGTAGTCCAGAACGACCGCGTCGGGACGCGCGGCCGCGAACGACTCGCGCGCCGCCGATCGATCGCCGGCCTCCGACACGTCGAAGCCGTGCGATTCGAGGAAATCGCGCACGCCGAACCGCACGGCCGGCTCGTCATCCACCAGCAGCACTCGGCACGATCGGGTCAAGCGTTGCTTCCTCCGTCAGCGGATCGCGCGGGAATCGAGGCCGTGGAAGCTTCCACCGGCAGGCGCACGGTCATCACCGCCCCGCCGGACGCGCCGTTGGCGGCGACGACGCGCCCGCCGTGATGTTGAACGATGCGTTCCACGATCGCCAACCCCAGCCCCGTTCCGCCCGGCCGCCGGGTAAAGAACGGCTCGAACAGCCGCGGCAGTTCGTCCGACTGAAACCCCGGTCCGCGATCTTTCACGCACAGTTCCAACGCGCCGGCGCCATCGTCGCTGACCAGCCGCGCGGCCACCGCAACAGGTTGTCCGCCGGGCGAATGTTGCACGGCGTTGTCGATGAGGTTTTCCATGGCCCGCACCAGACGCGGCCGATCCATCTTCACCGGCGGAAGCGCGCCGTCAACGTCGATGTCGATCGTGACGCCGCGTGCCTCCGCCCGCCCGCGGCAACTGCTCACCGCCTCGCGCACGACCGATTCGACATCGCCGGCCGTCAGTTCGCCGCTCGCCCCGCCACCGAACTCCATCAATTCGTTCATCAGCACCGCCACCCGCGCGGTCTGCTCGCGGAGAACGCCCAGGTAGCGGGCATACTCTTCCCGCGGACCCAGCCGTGCCTCCATCGCGTCGAGCACCGACGTGACGGCGAACAGCGGATTGCGCACCTGATGCGCAACGCCCGCCACCAGCGTACCCATCGCGGACAGCAGTTCCGATTTTCGCAGACTCTCCTCCAGCCGCGTCCGGTCCGCTTCGGCGCGGGCGCGGCTGCGCATCTCTTCCTCCAGGGTGGCCAGGCTGTCGCGAAGCTGCGCCTCGCTGGCTTCGAGCGCTTTTTTCGATACGAGCGTCTCTTGCAGGCGTGCCACCATGCGGTTGAACGACCCGGCCAGGTCGGCAAACTCGTCACGGCCGGTCGACGCCAGCCGATAGGCCAGATCGCCGCGGCTGACCTCGTCCGCCCCGCGGGCCAGCGATCGCAACGGCCGCGTGACGCGGCGCGTCAGCCCCAGCGCGGTCACCGCCGCGACCACGACAAAGCAGGGGATCAGCAGTCGCACGCGCCCCAGCACCCGTGCGGCCGCGGCGTCCGCGGCGCGGCGTGGCTGCCGCACCAGCTCCGCCGCCAGCGGCTGCATGTCCTCGTCGAGCATGCGATCGAGTTCTTCCGTCATCGCCAGGAACGCCACCGTCTTATCGCGGATCGACTCTTCCGTACTCAGCACTTGCTCGATCAGCAGCGTCAGCGCCCCAAAACGGGACTCCAGTTCGTCCACCGCGGCCCGCTGCTCCGCCTTCCACGTCAGCCCTGGCAGACTCCGGACCTTGGCGTCGCAGGAATCCAGCCGGAAGGTCCACCGGCTGGCGCGCCGCGGCTGAAGGTGATCGAGCGAGGCGAGCACCTCCTCGGTGTTGCGCGAAAGCTGCTGCGCCACCTCGTCGCGACGCAGCCACCCGTACGCCGCCACCGACATGCCCACCTCCGCCAGATCGGCCTCGATGGAATTGAGCGCCTCCAGCTTCTCTGCGTCCGCCGGCTGCGCCGGGTCGAGCCGGGTTTGCAGCGTCCCGTCGATGATCTCGTCCATCTGCTCGATTTCGAGCAGGGCAAGGTCGAAGTCGCTTGCTTGCGCGTCGCGCAGCGTCTTGAGTTCTTCACCGGCCGCGCGGAACTCCTTGAACCGCTCCCCGATGACGGCGCCCAGTTCGCGCTCGCGCGGGGTCGTCGCCAGCCGCTCGTATTCGGCATGGAACCGCAGGAAGTCGCTCTCGTTGTCGGCCACCAGGTCGCGGAACAGCGGCGTCGGCGCGCTGAGGTAGCTCATCGTCCCGAAGGCCACGCCCTTGACGTTGATCTCCATCTCGTGCGTCGCCGACTTGACCGGCTCATGCACGTCCGCCAGATACCGCACCTCCCGCCGCACCTGCAACAGCCCGCCATAAGCCACGGCCATGGCGGCACACCCCAGCCCTACGATGAGGATGCAACCCAGGCCGATCTTCCTGCCGATGGTCATTCGCATGGGAGTCACACTCGTCCGCAGATCGAACTGCGCGGGACGTCAGCGCAAGTCGAAGCCACCTGACTTGTCTTCATTCGTTATTCGCCATTCGCTATTCGCCATTCGACCGTCACCCCAGCCCTGACCGCACCCGCAGCGCCGCCCGGACCCATTCGTCGGGCAGTTCGATGTCCGGGTGCTGTCGTGCGGCTTCGGTCAGGCAGCGCTCGGCGTCGGCTCGGCTCTCGCCCCACTCGATCAGCAGCGCCAGGGCGTCCTTCTGCGCCGCGGTAAACTCGGCGATGACCTCCGCCCCCCCCGCCGCTTCCGCCAGAACGATGTCTTTGAGCTTACCTTTCAGATCCACGACGATCTGCTGCGCAGCCCGCGCGCCGATGCCTTTGAGCTTCGCCAGCGCTTTGACGTCGCCCTCCTGTATCCACGCGGCCACGCGCTGCGGAGGTTCGGACAGGGCCTTGAGCGCTTTGCGAACACCGATGCCCTTGACGCTGATAAACCGTTTGAAAAAACGGCGGTCCTCCGGCGACAGAAACCCGATCAGAAGCGGCGTCAGGTTTCCGCCCTGCGAACTGCCCTCGTAGACCTCGAAGGTATGCAGCACGATCTGCCGCCCGTGCTCCGCGGCCATCCGCCCCACCATGTAGGCGGGCGTCAGCACTTCATAGGCAAGCCCGTCGCGGTCGAGCACGACCGACTCCTCGGCCACTTCTACGAGCGTACCGGCGAGGCGGACGATCATCGGCGACCTCCCGGGGGGAGGTCGAATGTCGAATGGCGAATAGCGAATAACGAATGAAGAAAGACGAGGCGGCGACCCAAGCCGTCACGACGCCCCCTCCGCTCTTCCCTTACTCCCTCACTCCCTGACTCCCTTACTCCCTTCTTCAGAAATGGCGAATGGCGAATAGCGAATAACGAATGAAGAACTACGGGCAACCGAACGAAGTGTGCCACCCGCCGCTCTTCCCTCACTCCCTCACTCCCTGACTCCCTCACTCCCTTCTTCCTCATACCCGTTCTCCGCAACGCGCTGCCCCGCCGCAGAGGGCGATCGCGAGGGCGTCGGCTACGTCGGCGGGCTCGGGAAGCTCGCTCAGGCCGAGCATAATCTGTATCGCCCGCTGCACACTTTCCTTGGAGGCGTGGCCGTTGCCGGTCAGGTGTTTCTTCACATGCGTTGCGGGAAGCTCGGCGACTTCGATCCCGCGACGCCCGGCCGCGCACAGGATGACGCCGCGGGCATGGCCCATGATGATGGCGGTGCGCGGGTGCTTGTAGTGGGCGTAGAGTTTTTCCACGGCCAGGACATCCGGAGCGTGTTCGTCGAGCAGGCCGGACACGTCGCGTTCGAGTTGCGACAGCCGGGTCGCCAGGTCGAGCGATTCGTCCGTGCGGCACACGCCGGCATCGACGACCACCATGCCGGCGTCCGTGGCGTCCAGCACGGCATAGCCGGTGACGCCCAGGCCCGGATCGATCCCACACGTGCGAAACGGCTTACTCATCGTCACTCGATGGCTGAGGCAACCGCAGATCCGCCAGCGGGCCGGTCAGTTCGGCATCGCCGCGGGCATGCAATAGCTCTTCATACAGCCCGACGTGCCGCGCGACCACAGCCGCGATGTCATGCGTGTCGTCGGCGTCGATCAGACCCCTGACGCGCTCCAGCACGGGTGCGGCCGCCTTGGTGTGGCCGCCATCCAGCAGGCTGGCCGCCCACCAGACCAGCGCGGCCGCCTGAGCCGCGCCGTTCGGCTCAAGCTCGTCCCATTCGGCGACCGCACGCTCCAGCAGCTTCGCGGCGTCCGCGGATCGCCCGCGAGCCAGGGCGACCGCCGCCCGCGCTTGCAGGGCGTCGGGCAGGTCGAACGGGTCGAACGCCTCCGGAGACTCGGCAAGGCTCAGCGCCTCATCCGCGGACCGTGCGGCCTCCACCAGGCGGCCCAGTCTACGCTGAACGCCGGCGAGGAGAATGAGTATTCGCTCGTCGGTCACCTCGACCGCGCCGCCGAGCGCACGGTTCAACGCCACTGCCCGAGCCAGGCTCGATTCGGCGTCGGCGAGACGACCGAGTTCGATGTACACGTCGCCCAGACTGTAATACGTCGCGACTTCGTAGGGACTCGCCTCGCCGGCCAGGCCATCCCAGATCGACCGGGCAAGCTCCAGTTGCTCCAGGGCATCCGGGTAGTCGCCGAGTCCGATCAATGCGTAGGCGAAGTTGGTTCTGACCACGGCTATGTAAGGATGATCCCGCACGATGGTGGGGATGTCGGAGAGCGACCGCATGAGCAGGCGGCGGCCGGAGTCCACGTCGTCGGTGGCCAGCCGAATCAGCCCGGCATTGTTGCGGGCTTGCAGCAACTCCAGATTGCCGGCGTCCAGCGAACGCTCGCAAATGGACAGCGCCGCCTCGTAGTGCTGGCGAGCCGCGTCGACGTCGCCCAGCGTCTCGTCGATCATGCCAAGCTGTGTGTAGGAGCGGGCCACCGCCGGATCAGCGTCACCGAGGTGCTCCTTCTGAATCGCCAAGGCCTCTTCGACCAATTGTCTGGGCCGGTCGAATGTCAGATCGGGCGTGGTGACCAGTTCGCGGTTCATCTCGGCCAGCGCCAGCACCAGCCGCACGTCGGCCAGCGTCGATGGATTCGTGCCGTCGTGGCGTTCGTAGATGTCCAGCGCTTCCGTCAGCAGCGGCACGGCCGCGACGCCGTCCTGCTCCGTGTTATACATGCGACCCAGCCGCAGCAGCGCATCGGCGACCTGGAGATCATCCGGGCCGAGTTCGCGACGCCGGATGTCGAGCGCCTCCCTCAAGTCCATCGCGGCTGACTGCGGTTTGCCCAGATCGTTGTATACGCTGCCAATCGTCGCGAGGAGCGAAGCCCGCACCAGAGGATCGTCCTTCAGTCCGGTCTGGAGGCGAGCCGCGGCGTAGTCCACGGCATCCAGGATCGACACGTTGCCGGAGGACATCTTGGGTAGCTTGAACGCGCTGCCGAACGAAAGCATGTCCTCCATAAAACTCGCTACGCGAGCAGATTTTTCGGCATTCTGATCCGCGCGGACGCGTTCGCGCTCGGCGCGGGTATACATCACCGACATGGCGATAGCCGACGCAACGGACATGACCAGCACGGCCGAAGCCACGGCCACCGGCGTGCGATGCCGGCGCAGGTTCTTGGACAGCACGTACCAGCCGCTGTCGCGCTTGGCGTCGATCGGCTCGCCGCGCAGGTAGCGTTCGACGTCGGCACTGAGCGAATCAGCCGTGGGATATCGCCGGTCGCGATCCTTGGACAGCGCCTTGAGCACGATCGTATCGACTTCGTCGTTGATCGGTTCGTGGACGCGGTCGATGCCGGAGTCCGGGCGGCGCGACGCGACGTTGCGGCTGGGCGGGGCCGGATCGACGTCGGTAATGGCCTTGAGCACGTCCATCATCGAGCCTTCCGCCGAGTGCGGCCGGGCGCCGGTGAGCATCTCGTAGAGGATCACGCCGAGGGCGTAGACGTCGGTACGCGTGTCGATCAGCGCCGGGTCGCCGCGAAGCTGTTCGGGCGCGGCATACGCCAGCGTGCCCATGAACTCGCCGGTCATGGTCATGGGCGACTCGCCACCCCCCCCCGGCGTCTTGGCCAGGCCGAAGTCGACGATGTGCGGCTCGCCCTCTGCGTCGATGAGGATGTTGGCCGGCTTGAGGTCGCGATGGGTGACGCCGCGCTGATGGGCGTGGCTGACGCCGGCGCAGATTTTGCGAAAAAGCGTCAGCCGGTCGTTCAGATGCGCGCCGACCGCCTTGCCCCCCCCCTGCCCGGCCAGGTGCCGGTCGAGCGGCACGCCGTGGATGTGCTCCATGGCGAAGTACTGCCGCCCGTCGGGCGTTTCGCCGCTCTCGAAGAGCGTCACGATGTTCGGATGCTGGAGGTGCGCGACCAGTTCGATTTCGCGATCGAACCGGCGCCGTTGCTTCGGCGAGGCGAACGCCCCCTCCGCAAGCACCTTCAGTGCCACGGTTCGATGCGTTTTCCGCTGGATGGCCTTGTAGACAATGCCCTGCCCGCCGCGGTGGATCTCGCCGAGGATGTCAAAGCCTTCGACCGTTTCCCGTGCCGCCGGCGCCGCGGCGGCCTCGCCGGTCGCCGTCGAGCCGAACTCGGCCATGAAGGCGTTGTTGTCGCGGACGCGCTTCGCGTTCGCCCGGCACGATTCACAAGCCTCGACGTGCGCAGCGACAGCCGGATCCGTCCGCTCCCCGGCGACGAACCGCTCGATCTGTTCCAGCGTGCAGCAGTCAGCCATCTTCTCAGAGCCCGGGCCCGCCGCAGGCGGATCTTCGACATTCATCCGGGGGTCCACCGGTTGCAAACCCGTGCCACACTCTAAATCCACCGGTTGAAAACCGGTGCCACACTCGTGACCGCCGGTTGGAAACCGGCGCCAAATGCGCTATTGCACCTCGTACGCCGCGCCCAGCATGTCGCGGATCTTCCGCAGCCGCTCGATCGCACGGTTCTTGGCAACGTATACGTCGTTGGTGGTCAGGCCCAGTTCCGCCGCCGCGTCTGCGGCCGTGCGCTGCTCCAGCGTGACCATCTCGAAGGCGCGGATCGTCTTGGGATCCATGCGCGAGTTGTTCCGCAACTCCTCCAGGCTGCGCCGCACGACCGCCTGCCGAACCTCCTCGTCCCACAGCGCTTCCAGCGTCGCATCGTCCGGCGGGCTTTCCTCGAACGCCGACTCCCCGCGCACCTGCCGCCGCCGGGCCTTGCTGCGTTTCACGTCGGCGACGCGGAACTTGGCGATGGAGATGATCCAGCTTCGCAGCCGGCCACGCGTGCGGTCGTATTGCCCCGATTGGTACGCGCCGAGAAACTGCGTCATGGTCTCCTGGGCCACGTCCGCGGCGTCCGCCTCGTCCAGACCGAGCTTCCTGGCGAATGCGATGATGATCGGCCGGTAGCGGGCGTCACACTCACGCCAGGCGTCCTGATTCCGGCGGTCGTACAACTCCTCCAGAAGCTGGCTGGTCGTGGTGTTGGGGCTGATCACATCCCGGTCCCTTCGACGTGAGGGTCTTCAGCCTAAGTGCGAGACCCAGCCGACGCAAGCAAGGCGGGTCGACCGGCCGACCAACCGCGCCCATCCCCGCCTTCGGGGGCCGGCTTGAGATCGCCTCAACCGTGACCGATAACTCCCTGAGGACGCCCGCGTGCCCGAACCACCGAACCAGCCCATCGACGACACACCGCTCGGCGAGAACGCCGAGGACGACCTCGACCGCCTCCTCGCCGCGGCCGCGGATCTCGCCAACGAGATTTCGCAGGAGATCGGTGAAGCGGAGGGGCGAGCGGGCCTCAACGAATCCGACGCGGCATTCCTGGCGTCCCCATCCGTCCCGGCCGTGAGCCTCGAACAGCAACTCGCCAGGTTGGAAAGTCTGGCCGGCGCCACGCAGGCGGAACTTGGCACGTCGGCCGCCGGGGCCTCGAAATCAGGCGGGGCAGCCGGAACCAGAGGTGGCGGGCAGGGCGATTCGAGTGGCGGGCGAGCGGGAACCGGGGGACAGGGAAGGGCGGCCGCAGCCGATCGGCTCAGTGAACCCGAATCCGTCAACCTGAACGAACCGCCGACGGCCTTCAGCACAGGGCGCCGCCCGGCGGGTCCGCCGCCTTCCGCGGAACTGGACGATGACACCGGATCGCAGCCCGACATCGTCGTGCGGGGCGTGCGTAGAGCGCCGATTGACGACGATCTGCACGTCCATCGCGTCCGCGACGACGGCGCCTTCGCCGAGGACGATCTCGATGCCGCCCTGGATGAACTGGCTGAGCAGCGCCCCGCACCGGACCTGCTCTCCGACATGCTCGACGACCTCCAGTCGCCGTCCGCCGACGCCCCGGTTGAGCCCGACGGTTCGACCGCCGTGGGAGGATCGCCCGACCTGGAGTTCGACGACGACCTGACCGGCGCCCCGGCCCCGCCCGACGCCGATGACGACTTAACCGCCACGCCTGGCGACGCGCCCGTCGTGGACGCCTTCGGCGCGCCGCCCCCCCGCGGCGGAATGCGCTCGATGAAGTCCAAGCCGCCGCCGCAGGCTCTCAGCGAGCCGGCCGAGGGCCGCGGCCACGACGGGGCCGACTCCCCCGACCGCGGGGACGAGGACGGACGGGCGAATCCTGGCCGTGGAGGGCTGGGTGCGCGACTCGCGGCCGCGTGCCTCGCCCGACTGCGTCGGATTCCCGGCGTGCCGCTGATGATCCGCCTGTCGTTGCCGCTGGCGGCACTGGGCGTTCAGCTCCTCGAAGCCGCCGACAAACCCGCCCGGCGTCTTGACGTCCGCCTCAAGACGCTTCTGGGCTGGGCCGGCATTGCCACGTCGATCATGGCGGCCATGACCCTGATCTGGAGCCTGCTCCGCTGAATCCGGTTTCCCTGGTCGCTTCGGCCCCCGAAGGCAAACCGCACGGTTGCATTCTCGCGCCGCCGGAGCCCGTTGGCATGGCCAATTCGATTTGCTATAGTCCCGCCTTCCGGTGAAGAGCCGGTGGCGCGGTTGCGGCAGGATGCCTGCAACTCCATATTTGGCAAGCAGTTACAGCAGAGTGCGGATTCGACCTGCATTCGTGCGGGGGGTCCGCCCCTTCCCGAAATAACTCGTAACCAAGATTGACGGATTACAAGGAGATGACGTTGAGACCCAAGGTATTGACACCGATGAGGGTGCTCCTGCTGGGAGCGATGTGTTGGAGCCTGACGGCGGGAGTGGCGTTGGCGCAGGATGAGGGCGCAGGGGCCGCAACCACGACTGCGACGGTCGCCAACCAGGATCGCCCGGGGATTCCTTTCCTGTGGTATCTGGGTCCGATCTGCGGCGGCATTGCGCTTTTCATGGCGCGAAAGTACTACCAGGAGGTCGAAGACTCAGACGAAGGCGATCCGCTGATGATCAAGATCGCCGGGTACGTGCGGGAGGGCGCGATGGCGTACCTCTTCCGGCAATACAAGGTCGTCAGCATCGTCTTCATCGGCCTGGTTATCGTCCTGGGATGGATGGCGTTCGGCCTTCATGTGCAGCACGGTCTTGTGCCCTTCGCGTTCCTGACGGGCGGGTTCTTTAGCGGCTTGTGCGGCTACTTCGGCATGCGCACCGCAACGATGGCCGCCCATCGAACCACAGCCGGTGCACGTGAAGGCCTTAATCGTGGCCTGCGGGTCGCCTTCCGCGCGGGCGCGGTGATGGGGCTGGTCGTCGTGGGCTTCGCGCTGCTGGACATCACCGTGTGGTTCTGGTGCCTTTACCAGTTCACTGATATGCCGCTCCACGAGATCACCGTCGTCATGCTGACCTTCGGCATGGGCGCCAGTACTCAGGCGCTGTTCGCTCGCGTGGGTGGCGGTATCTATACGAAAGCCGCCGACGTCGGCGCCGACCTCGTCGGAAAGGTCGAAGCGGGCATTCCGGAAGACGATCCGCGTAACCCGGCTGCGATCGCCGACAACGTGGGCGACAACGTGGGCGACGTGGCGGGCATGGGCGCCGACCTTTACGAATCCTACGCCGGCTCGATTCTGGCGACGGGGGCGCTTGGCGTGGCGGCCGCGCACGCGCTGGGCAACGCGAACTGGGGCGTCGACGCGATGGCGTTCCTCGCCGTGCCGGCACTGATCGCGGCCGCAGGCATCATTGCGAGCATCTGGGCCGGTATCAATCTCGTCGAGACCAAAGAGGGCGCGACGATGGCGCAGCTCATGGGCTCTCTGAACAAGGGTTTGGTCATTTCCAGCCTCGCCATCGTCGTTGCCACCGGAATCGTGTGCTACGCGCTGCTCAACGGAATTGTGGGCGTCAACTGGCTGGGTATCGCCGGCGCCGTCGTTGTGGGACTTCTGGCCGGCTGGGGCATCGGCCAGTTCACGGAGCGGTATACCAGCTACGACTTCCAGCCTACGAAGAACATCTCCGAGCAAGGGCAGACCGGTCCCGCGACGGTGATCATTGCCGGTGTCGCCGAGGGCATGAAGAGCACGTGGGCATCGCTCACAATCATCATTCTCGGCATCCTGCTGTCGTTCAATTTTGCCGGTGGCGGCGAGACGTTCATGCTCGGCCTGTACGGAGTCGGCCTGGCGGCCGTCGGCATGTTGGCGACGCTTGGATTCACGCTGGCCACAGACGCTTACGGACCCATCGCCGACAATGCCGGCGGTAACGCGGAAATGACGCACCAGAAGCCGGAAGTCCGCGAGCGCACCGACGCGCTCGACTCGCTGGGCAATACGACCGCCGCGACGGGCAAAGGCTTCGCCATCGGGTCGGCAGCGCTGACGGCGCTGGCGCTGCTGGCGGCTTATGTCGAGGAAGTCCGCATCGGGCAGATCCGCGAAGCGCGCAGCTACATGGTCGAGGTCAATAAGGACTATGGTGACGCGGACAAGCTCGCCGTGGGCGACATCTTCTACATGGGTCACGGAAAGTTCGGTCAGCAGCTTGACGCGGGCGCCGGTGATTCAAGTTACGACACGTTCATGTGCCTGAATGAGCGTGCCCTGCCCGTCCTCGGACGCATGCACGACAAGGCCAGGGAGGGCAATGCGCCGCTGAAGATCGTCGGGCTGTCCGAGCCGGACGCGGAACTGGGCTACACCCAGGAGACCCACATCACGGGTCCGCTGGGCGTCGAAGTCGAACTTCAGGTGGTCTCGACACGCAAGGCCTCCCTCCAGCAGTTCATGGACTACTACGACGTGACGCTGATGAACCCGAAAGTGCTGTGCGGGATGTTCTCCGGCGTGCTGCTGGCCTTCCTGTTCTGCGCTTTGACCATGAAGGCGGTCGGCCGGGCGGCGTATCGCATGATGCTCGAATGCCGCAACCAGTTCGCCCGCATGGGCGAGTACCTGCGGACCGACAAGGGCATGTCCGAGGCTGATTCCAAGAATCCGGAGAACTGGCCGCGCGAGCAGATCACCTTCCGCGGCGAGAAGGTGCCCGACTACGCCCGCTGCGTGGACATCTCCACCCGCGGCGCGCAGAAGGAAATGATCTTCCCGTCGCTGCTGGCGATCATCGTACCGGTGTTCGTCGGGCTGCTCTTCGGCGTGCCGGGCGTGATGGGCCTGC
>CAZYLK010000159.1:0-14823 GCA_964648365.1 uncultured Phycisphaeraceae bacterium | reverse complement strand
GGGCCTCCCTCCGCGAGGTTCGTTTGCTCGCAACAACACGATACCTCAAGGACTACCGGGACGCCCCGACTTCATTTATCTTCACGGTCGTTGTGTGGGGCAAGTGGACGTCGCAGGCGTGAGGACGCCCTCGCTTCGCCACGGCCTCGAAGACGAGACCGTGCCACCCGTGCCACCCGTGCCACCCGTGCCACCTCGTGCCACCTCGTGCCACGCGTGCCACCTCGTGCCACGCGTGCCACCTCGTGCCACGCGTGCCACCTGCTCCGGCTTGAAACTTCACTGCTCAAGAGCAGTGGCACAAGAGCCGCGACGCCACGGTAGGAGAGATGCCGGCCGTCTGACCTGCGAAGCTGTCGGGCGGCCGGCTTTTTGCTACATTGGCCGGCATGACGCACGACGAGATGCTCAGGCTGATCCCGCAGCGGCCGCCGTTCCTGTTCGTGGACGAGGTGGTCGAACTCGACGACTCGCGAGTCGTCACCGCCTACACGCCGCCCGCGACGCAGGCATTCTTCGCCGGCCACTTTCCCGGCAACCCGGTCATGCCCGGCGTGCTGCTGTGCGAGTGCTGCTTCCAGGCGGCAGCCGTGCTGATGTTCCATCGCCGCGGGCCTGGCGGCGCCGGGGGCGATTCGCCGTCGCGGGACACGGCCGTGGCGACGCGGATCAGCGACGCCCGCTTCAAACGCATCGTCCGGCCCAGGGAGAAGCTGCTGATCGACGTGACGCTCGATGACGAGCTGGACAACGCCTGCTTCCTGACCGGGCGGGTACGCGTCGATGGGGCGGTGGCGCTGCGGCTGAGCTTCGCCTGTGCGGTCACGCCGCTGGAACCGGGAGGCGCGGCGTGAGCTTTCTCCAGCTTGACGGCAGGACGTTTCTTGTTTTCGGCGTCGCGAACAAGCGCAGCGTCGCCTGGCACGCCGCCCGCGTGCTCGAAGAGAGCGGCGCGACCGTGATCCACAGCGTCCGTTCACCGCAGCGGCGCGACTCCGTGGCATCGTTGCTCGCGGGTCGCGACGTGCATGTGTGCGACGTCGAGCATGACGACCAGATCGCGGCGCTGGCGGCCGAGGTGGGGCGGTCCTACGACCGGATCGACGGCATCCTTCATTCGATCGCCTTTGCCAACTACGAGACGTTCACGGGCACATTTCACGAAGTGTCCGCGGCCGACTTCCTGCAAGCGGTTCACGTGTCGTGCTACTCGCTGATCGCCATCGCTAACGCCTTCAAGGACCGGCTCAAGCCCGACGCCTCCGTCGTGACCATCTCGATTTCGACCACGCAGATGGCCGCGGAAGGCTACGGCTACATGGCGCCCGCCAAGGCGGCGCTGGACTCGGCGATCGCGTTCCTGGCCAAGTCGTTCAGTTCGTTCTCGCGGGTGCGGTTTAACGCGGTGCGGGCAGGGCTGCTCAAGACGAGCGCCTCGGCCGGCATTCCCGGCTACGTGGACAACTACCTCTATGCTGAGCAGGTCACGCTGCGCAAAAAGGCCGTGGCGACGGAGGAGGTCGCCAACGCGGCCGCGTTCCTGCTCAGCCCCCGATCCAGCGGCATCAACGCACACGGCATCGTGGTGGACGCGGGGATGGCGGTGAACTACTTCGATGCGGAGGTGGTCAAGCACGCGGTGTCCGGGGTGTTTCCGGGGACGGGAAGGGAGTCAGGGAGTCAGGGAGTCAGGGAGTCAGGGAGTAAGGGAGTCAGGGAGTAAGGGAAGAAGGGAAATGCCGCACTTCCCACGCACATGGACGCGCGCTCAGACCGGCCGCAAGCCTGCTCGCCGGAGTCGCGAGCGTCCACTACGGACGGTCGACCGTGGGATGTTCCGCTTTTCGTTCACGCACGTCCAGCGGATCCGTCATCGACGCTGCTCGAAACGCCGCCCGGCGCGTGACACATGCCATGCACTTGCGGCAGGGCGACGAGCCGCCGGCCGCACACGTCCACGTCTTGTCGAGCGGAACCTGGAACCGCACGGCCAGTCGCAGCACGTCCGGATAGGGCAGGTTGATCAGCGGCGCCTCCACGACCACCCGCGTGCGACGGGTCAGCGACGCTTCTGAGAGGATGTCGGCGGCGTGGATGAACTCCCGGCGATGGTCGGGACGCCCCTCGCCGGAGGCGGCGCCGCGGGCGGCTTCGTCGATGGTCTGGCTGATGCCGGTGACGACGCGATGCGCGCCGCAGCGAACGGCACAACGGATTCCCAGCGAGATCATCACCGGCAGCAGCCCGCGCGGATCCCCGGCCGGGTCGGCGCCGTCGTGGCCCGTGCGGGGCGAATCGCTGTCCGCGGCCCAACCATCGCGGGATGTCGAGTCGCCGCTTGAGCCCGTCCGATCCCGGCCGGGTGCCGTGCCGAGGCCGACCTCGCCGCTGCCGGAAAGATCACAAGTCAACAGCTTCGCCCGCTCGATGCCGGCGGCAAGGTTCTCCAGCGCCGTTCGCTCCCGTTCACACGAAGACTGGCCGTAGCCGACGTGCAGCAGAATCAGGTCGTGGTCCGCGACGTACTTGGCGGCCGCGACCGCGCCCTTGATCCCGCCTCCGACCAGTGCGACGACCACGGGCATCTCACTGCTCCCCCGGATCGTCCGCCGGTTCGCGCCTGCGGCCGTAGAGCGAAAACGCTACGCACAGCACGGCCGTGGACATGACGATCATCGCGTTCCGCGATCGCGGTTCGCAAAAGGCGGCGTCGTAGTCGAGGTCTGGCAGGTGCGACGTGAAGGAGGCGATCCACGGGGGCGGCTCGACGGGTTGGGGGGTGAACGGCGGGGGGGCGTCGCTGCCGTCAACGACCGGCCGGACGGGAACGTAACTGCCCGGCTCCGTCTGGATGCCCAGGTCGCGTTCGGCGAGGCGGTAGACCACGGCCGGGTCGAGCCGGACCGCGTCGAGCAGGCGTTTCTGCCGTGCGAGTTCCGTCTCCAGCGCGGTGATTTCGGCCTGTTCGATCTGCTCGGCAATCTTGAGCGCCTCGTACTGCCGCCACTCGGGCAACAGCAGCGACGGGGCAAGACCCGCGGCGGCCAGCAGCAGCAGGCCCCAGAACATCCACGGTGCGGAGGCGGGTTCGCTGCGAATGAGGCGTTGTTGTGATGGGTGAGTGTCGGGCATCCGTGCCGTTCACCGTCAGATCAAGTTTCGCCGGCGCTGTGCCGGACGTTGCGGTCAGTGACCCAGCCGCATCCTTGCATCGGGATACGAGTCTGCGGCGCCGCTGGATCGTTTGGCGCCAATGTCCCGCGTGTCACCGCGGGCGGCGGCTGCGAACCCCAACACTCCCGGCATGAATGCCGGGGCTCAGGGGGATATCCGCGCCTCTCTTCCCTCCGTGCCTTCGTGCCTGAGTGCCTCCGTGCCTTCCGCCTTCTACCTGTTCCAATAGCGCGCGCCAAATACCGCTGCGTCGCCGAGATGGTCCTCGATGCGCAGCAGGCGGTTGTACTTGGCGATCCGGTCGCTGCGGCACAGGCTGCCGGTCTTGATCTGGCCGGCGTTGGTGGCGACCGCAATGTCCGCGATGGTGGTATCCTCGGTCTCGCCGCTGCGATGGCTGATGACCGCCGACCAGCCGTTGCGCATGGCCAGGTCGATGGCGTCGAACGTCTCCGACAGCGTGCCGATCTGGTTGACCTTGATCAGGATCGAGTTGCCGGCGCCCATCTCGATGCCGCGGGCGAGCCGCTTGGTGTTGGTGACGAAGAGGTCATCGCCTACGAGCTGCACCCGTTCGCCGAGCCTGTCCGTCAGGGCCGCCCAGCCGTCCCAATCGTCTTCCGCCAGGCCGTCTTCGATGCTGCGGATCGGGTATTTCTCGCACCAGCCGGCCCAGTGGGCGATCATCTCGGCCGAGGAGACCGCCTTGTCCGGGTTGGACTTGAAGAAGCGGTACTTGCCGTCCTTCTTGTCGAACATCTCGGAGGTGGCCGGGTCGAGTGCGATGTGGATGTCCTCGCCGAGCTTGTAACCCGCCTTCTTCACGGCCGCGGCGATAACCTCCAGGGCCTCCTCGTTGGACTTGAGGTTCGGCGCGAAGCCGCCTTCGTCGCCGACGTTGGTGTTGTACCCGGCCGCGGACAGCACCTTTTTCAAGGCGTGAAAGACCTCCGCCCCCATCCGCAGGGCATCGGAAAACGTCTCTGCCCCCCAGGGCTGGATCATGAATTCCTGGAAATCGACGTTGTTGTCGCCGTGTCGCCCGCCGTTGAGGATGTTCATCATGGGCACCGGCAGGACGTGCGCCTTGGGCCCGCCAAGGTAGCGGAAGAGCGGCAGTTCGGTCGCCATCGCCGCCGCCTTGGCGGTGGCCAGCGAGACCGCCAGGATCGCGTTCGCCCCCAGCCGGGCCTTGTTGTCCGTCCCGTCCAGTTCGATCATCGTGCCGTCGACGTCTTCCTGATCGGTGGCGTCGAGGCCGATGACGGCGTTGGCGATCTCCTCGGTGACGTTGCGGACGGCCTGCAAGACGCCCTTGCCGCCGTATCGCTTCGGGTCGCCGTCGCGAAGCTCGACCGCTTCGTGCTCACCGGTCGAGGCGCCGGACGGTACCGCCGCCTCGCCATAGCTGCCGTCCTCGCAGACGACGGTGGCCTCGAGCGTGGGGTTGCCGCGGGAATCGAGAATCTCTCGGGCTTCGATATGGGCGATGGTGGTGGACATGGGTCGTCTCGGGTCGGATGTTCAACGTCTCAACAAGTATCGGCCAGCAAGCAATTTCCGCTCCACACGGCCTGAGTTCACCCTCTTCGTGTGGCACCGGTTTGCAACCGGTGGTCTGGCCGTAGCACCGGCTTGGATCCGGTGGTCCGACCGTTGCACCGGCTTGGATACGATGGCGGCATCGATGCACCAGGTGCCACTGCTCTTGAGCAGTGCCGCCAAGTGCCACTGCTCTTGAGCAGTGCCGCCAAGTGCCACTGCTCTTGAGCAGTGCAGCCGAGTGCCACTGCTCTTGAGCAGTGCCGCTGCGGCGGGCGGTCTGTACCGTTCGTAAGGGACCGGAACCTGCTCAATTGCCGCCGCAACCCAGTCTCTGCATGCGATTCGCTCGACCCGTAGGCCCACTGCTCACAGAGCAGTGGCACCCAGCGACATCACCGGTTGAAAACCGGTGCCACACCGGATCACCGGTTAGAAACCGATGCCACACCGGATCACCGGTTAGAAACCGATGCCACACCGGATCACCGGTTAGAAACCGATGCCACATCGGATCACGGTCAGGATGACCGTGCCACATCGGATCACGGTCAGGATGACCGTGCCACGCCGGAAGTGTCACCCCTTGCTGCCTGCGTCCGTCGCCGGCTTCGGTCGCTCCGCCTTGAGTGCCGCCTCGATGGCCTTCGTCAGCCGCTCGTCATCCGGCGCGACGCGCGGGTCGAACTTCTCGATCGACTTGCCGTCCCGCCCGACCAGGTACTTCTGGAAGTTCCACATCACGTCGCCGGCGACCTTCTCGTCCGGGTGCTTGGTCAGAAACTTGTACAGCGGGTCCGCCTCGTCGCCTTTGACCTTCACCTTGGCGAACAGGTCGTACGTGCCGTGGTGGGTGACGCGGCAGAACTCCTTGATCTCCTCGTGCGTGCCCGGCTCCTGCCCTCCAAAGTCGTTGCAGGGGAACGCCAGGATGCGCAGCCCCTGGTCCTTGTACTTCTGGTAGAGCGGTTCGAGCGTGGTGTAGTTCGACTTCGTGAGTCCGCACTTGGTCGCCACGTTGACGATCAGCAGGACGTCGCCCGAGTACTTCGACAGGGCGACGTCCTTGCCTTCGATGTCCTTGACGGTGAAATCCAGCACCGAGTCCTCCTTGCCGGCCGCCGTGGCCCCGGCCGTTCCAGACTTCTCGTCCGCCTTCACGGCGAGCGCGGCGACGACCGCCACCAGGCACACTGCCATCCGACCCAGACTGACCATCGAAATCTCTCCTTGGGATGCACGGAACCCGGCCGCCGCGCCGACCGCTACGTCAGCCGCCGCGTCTGCTCCGGCCGCGCGTCACTCCGGCTGAAGCGCCATTGTAAGCGGCGCGGCCGCGACCGTCCAAAGGGCCTTGAGATTCGCGCCATCGCCGTCGGGTGACGACATCGGCGGGTGGCATCTGGCGGCACGCCGGTGTGGCACTGGGTGGCACTGCGGTGTGGCACGGTCTCGTCTTCGAGGCCGTGGTGGCAGAGGAAGTGTCGCAGCTTTGCGAGATTGCCCGCAGCGGGCCACCACGGCCTGCACCCGATCCGCCTGTCGCGGCTGCCACCCGTCCCGCGCTTCACAGACTTGCACACCGGTGCGCCGAAAACGTCACGCACCGTGCCTTCGCTTCCCCCGCCTGTCGGGTAACATGCCGGTCGGATGAGGTGGGCGGGTCGAGCAGGCGATTCGCCCCCGGGCCAGAGTGGACGACCGGCCATGACGTTCGACGAGCAGGAAGTACGCCGGGTGGCGGCGCTGGCGGCGCTGACGCTGACCGACGACGAGGTGACGCTCTTCGCCGCGCAGATCGGCCGGATCCTGACGTTCGTAGAGAAGCTGCAAGAGGTGGACACGAGCGGGATCGACCCGACGCCGGACGCCGGGATGCCCCTGTCCGCCCTGCGCCCGGACGACGTGCAGCCCTCCCTGTCGCGCGACGACGCCCTCAGAAACGCGCCGGACACCCAGGATGGGATGTTCCGCGTGCCGAAGGTGCTGGAGCAGTGAGTGCTGGGGGCGGGTCACACGCCTGCCCGCGACGCTCATGGGCAGCTTCCCGACGTCCACGACACCTGATTCTGGCACGTGGCCTGGTTGATGTCGATAGAGCCGTTCAGTGCGCCTTCGACGGTGATGTTGAGATTGTCGGCCGTGGCGTGACAGCCGTTGACGGTGATGTCGCCGTCCAGGTCGCCGTGATCGGGGACGGGCGTGTCGTCGTTGTCCCTTATCTTGATGCAACCGTCGAAGACGACGGGGTCGGTCGAGGTATCGTCGTCGGGGCCGACCTGGATGTCGCCGTTGATGCACATGTTGATTGCTCGACGCGCAGTTTTACAGCTCTCACTTACCAGGAAGCACTGCGTTGACCGGGTGCTTGCGCGCGACCTGCAAGCGTCGCGAGAGACAGGTGGCACTCCCAATAATGGACATCGCAGTATGAGGTTACTCCTGTAGCGTACCTCTTCTTCATTCGACATTGGGCGTTCGTACATTCGCACGTTCGCACGTTCGCACATTCGCACATTCGCACATTCACACATACTCATGTTGGCGTCAGTCCGCCGCTGGCGATGCTGTCGACGTCGACGTTGCCGATCAGGTCGCCCTCGATGGTGAGGGTGACGCTCCCGCCGCTGCCGCCGGAGGCCTTGACATTCAGGTCGCCGTCCAGTGTGCCGGCGATCGTGCCGCCGGTGATGCTGGAGTGGCCGGTCCAGCTCTGGGCGGTCAGGTCGATGCCGCCTACGTCCAAGGCGCCCGGGTTCGCGCCGTTGGCGATCTTGACGCCGTATAACTCGTCGTCCTCGGGATCGATGGTGATCAGGCCCAGGTCGTCAGGGTTCGTGTTCCCCTCGCTGACCTGCGACCAGACGACCCAGCCTAGATCGCCAGCGATGAACTGCACGCCGGGTTTATCCGGGTCGGTCTGGAAGTCGAAGCGGAAGTGCGTGTCCGGCACCGGACTGCCCGGCTTCCCCCAGTCGACACAGACATAGGGGCTGTTCCCGCTGTTGTCGTCGCAGGACTCGTCGGCGCGTGCCGTCTGGGCCATAAGAACCAACGCCGCCACGATTGACGCAGCCAGATTGATCGATCGCTTTGCCATTGCTTTTCACTCCGTTGCGAGGTATACTGAGATTTGGTCGGCGAGTTCGCCCGCCGGCACCGTAGGTCTCCGGGAGGCTCCTCCATGCCGCGCCTCTTCGCGCTCATCATCGTCTACGCTATGGCGCTTCGTGTCAACGGTCAGGTCTTCACGTACGAGTGCGACGTCTTACCCGTCCCCGGGGGCTGGACGCTGTTTCAGCGGATCTGCGACCCGGACACGTGGCTGGAAGACGGCTGGTACCACCAGCGCGTGGATCACCGGTCGTGCGAACCACCGGGAGGAGGTCAAGACACTTACAAGCGCTCGCTAGCGGAATACCTTGGCAAGACCCGCTTCTTTGCCGAGGTCAGGTTGGAGGCGGACGGCCCGAGGTCGGAAATCCCCGGGGGCGGTCCAGCGGCCTTCGCCTTGGGCACCAACGGGATCGTTAGTTATACCTTCTTCGTCGCGGACGACCAGGCCAAACTCAATCGGGACAACCGACTGCCGATCATCTTCGTCGACTTTCAACCGGGCGTTCCACATACGCATCGTTTGGAGTCATACGATGACGACCTCTACGTCTGGTACATCGATGGCGAAATCGTAGACTCAGGAGTTCCAGAAGGCCCCTTCCCCTCGTTTACACCATCCATGACGTGGATGGGGCAGGCATGGTACGCGGACAACGTTGTCCATTGGGACTACATACGCTACGGCAGGATCCCGGAGGACTGCAGCAGTGACTTCGACGGCGACGAGGACGTGGACCTGCGTGACGGGCGCTACTTCGCCGAGTGCCTGGACGTCGGCTGGGGCGGCGGGGCGGGCGGCCCCGGCGCTGACGCCGGCCCCGGCTGCCGCTGGGCCGACGCCGACGGCGACACCGACGTCGACCTGCGCGACTTCGCCGCCTTCCAGAATGGGTTTACAGGCGCCGGGTGAGTGACTCCGTGGGGACGGGCCTGCGACCCGATCAGAGGAAGTGCGGCCCGACGGCCCTGAGACTACGTCCCCGCCGTTCCTTTTTCAGCAGCTCACATCAACGCCTTCGACGCAGCCCGGTGGCTGGACCAGCTCGACGCGGCGCGGGCCGGACTGGTTGTTGAATACCCGTCTGGCTTTGCGGCCGGTGATCACGACCTCTGACGGGACGCCATCGACGGCGAGGGTCACGGTTTCGCCGTCGTGATCGCGCGTTGTCAGCTTGACCGTCACGCGCAGTTCGCCGCGGCGGCACTTGACCGTGAACTTCCTGACTTCGTCGCATGGGATTCCGCCCTGCGGCGCCGCGAACCAGGGGCGGCTGAAGGGCGACGTCAGCATGAAGTCCAGCAGCAGCCCGCCGACTTTCTCGACGCCGGACGGTGACGGGTGCGTGCCGTCGTCGCGCAGGTCTTCGCAGCGCCAGATCAGCCCGTCCGAGCGCGGCGTCAGGCCGTCCGCCCACAGATAGGCGCCCCACGCCAGCCAGGGCGCGGCGCCGTCGTAATCCAGATCGCCCGCGATCGGGTCGATCCCCCCCCCGGACATCTGGCGGATCTGTGCCTCGATCAGCCATTTGACCGCGAAGCCCGACTCATACGCGTACGGCTCGGGGTTGAGTGGCGTGCTGGCATAGCCGGCATAGATGCGGCTGGAGAAGAAAACAACCTGCACGTTGGGATAACGCTGTTTGAGCGCGCGAGAAATGCCGCCCATGAAGCGCAGCAGGCGAAACGCGTCGGCCTCCGGATCCGGAAGCGACGCGCGCGGCGTCGCGTTGGCCACCTTCACCCAGACCGCCAGCACCTGCGCCTCCGTGACGCCTTCACGGCCCAGGCGCGTATCGCGGACGCGGTCGTAGTTCGGGTCGTCGGGCGAGTCCCACGTCTGTGCCGTCTGCCCCCCGGCCGCGCCGTCGACGATGACGAGCGTGTCATGATTGACGCGCGGCTCGCCGTCGGCCTGGTTCTCGAAGCTGCCGCGCAGACACGGATTGCCGCCGCAGAATTCCTGCGTGGTGTTCGACATCCCGATGGACAGCAGCACGATCTTTCCGCCCGGGTCGGGCCGTCCGTCGGCGTCGGGCGGCTGGATGCCGAGCGCACGACGCAGGCCCTCCGTGCGATGTTGCGCGGGCGGTTCGTTGGCGCCGTCCGGATACAGCCCGCCGGGATAGCGGTCGAGGTAGAGATCCTGGCCGAGGTCGTTGAGCGGCGTCAGGCCCACCGACGTGCGCTCGCAATCAGAAGCGACGCACGGTCGGTACGGCCCGCCGGTGATCAGAAGCCCGCAGATGCAGGTCGTAACGACGCGAATGTTGGGTCTGAGCGGTGCGGTGCTCTGCCCGACCGCATTTCGTGGGACGGACTTTGCAAGACGGCGCATGATGGTACGCATGACCGGACTCCCGTGGGAACCGGGCCATTCTATCAAATGCGCCGTCACAAGCCGAGCCGCGGGCAGCCGCTACTCGCCTCCGGCGTCGCCGTCCGGCGCATCATCCGGCGTCGCCATCCCGAGTTGTGCCATCAGGAAAGTCCACTTCAATGCATCCTCGCGCAGAACGCCCCGGATCGGCTTGCTGGCGCCGATGCCGGATCGTACCAGCGTGTGGCACAGCGCTGACGTGGGTGATTCCTTCCCGATCGCCTGCAGGCGGGCGCAGAACTTCCACGCATGGGGCGTGCCGAGCCGGTCGTCGGCCTGGTCCGTCAGAATCAGCGTGGGCGGGTAGGCCTGGCCGTCGCGGAGATTGTGGACCGGCGACAGCTTCGCCAGTCGGGCGGCGTCGGCCGGGTTCGCCGGATCTCCCAGCAGGGCGCGAAGCCGCGCCGCCGCCGGTGCGCGGTCGAAGCGCAACAGGTCGGCCAGCGGCCCGTCGAAGACCGCGGCCGCGATCAGTTCGGGGCGCCGCGTCAGCAGCGCCGCCGCCGGCAGTGAGGTCACGCCGGTTCCGCCGACGGCGAGCTTGCGGGAACTGGTGAACTTGTCGTCGATCAGCTTCCGGGCGGCGGTCTCGAAATCCGAAAGCGCAACCTCCAGGTTCGGCCCGACCCCGCCCCGGCGCCAGAGCCGGTCGCCGGTCACGTCGCCGCGCACGGCGGCGAGCGCGACGATGCCGCCGCGCTGCATCCACGGGATGATGGACGGATCGAAGGCCGGCGGATCCGAAGAAGGCTCCTCCCGGTAAGGGCGAAGCAGCGTCGGGTTGGCGCCGTCGCGCTTGATGTCCTTGCGATGCAGCAGCCGGATGGGGACGGCCGTTCCATCGTCCGCCTTGGCTTCGATCACGTAGTCCGCGAAGACCGTCGTATCGACGTCGACTTCGCGCTGCCAGTACTGGATCAGCGCCCGGTCGCGGATGTTGTAGCGATAGTTCGTCGGCGGCTTGTCGAACGCTTCGCAGGCGATGTAGACGTCGGGATCGTTCCAGTGGCCGCGCAGTTCGGTGACGACCATGCCCGCGGGAATGGGGATATCCACAATCGGCTCGCCGCCCAGCGTGTGAACCCGCAGCTTCGAGTATCCGCCTTCCTCATAATGCAGCACGAGCTTGCGATTGGCGATCAGGAACGATCGCAGCACGCCGCTCATCTGCGGGAGAACCTCCTTCCACTCGGACCGATCGAGCGACGTGGTCGCCGTCGTCATCAACCGGCCGCGGGGCGCGTCGTTGTCCGTCAGGATAAAGACGCGGCCCTCGAAGACGTCCACGTCAAATCGCGCGTCGACGCCTTTCACCAGCGGCTCAAACGGCGTCTCGGTCGGGCTGGGCCGCAGGTACACGTCGTTGCGCAGCTCGTCGCTCGATGCGTGGACGATCGTGTAGAGCGTGTCGGCGGAAGCGCTGACTTCAAGGCTGGTCGTCGGATCATCCGCGGTGAACACGATACGGTCGCGGCCGGCCAGCCCGCCCACGCGGTGATACACGACGTGCTGAAGCTGGTCCGATCCCGTTGTGCCGGCGTCGCCCTGGTCCTCGCGCCCCGGCGGCGCGCCCCGGCGGACGTAATGAAACCCGCGATTGTCCGGATCCCAGGCGAGATAGAACGTTGATGCGCCGCCGGCCGCGACGTTCTCGAACACGTTCGTCTGGTGCGGGTTACACAACTGCCGCGACAGGTACACTTCGGTGGCGTGATCGAGCCCGCTGGTCAGGTCGCGGACCATCATGTTGCTCTCGCCAACGCCGACGCGCGACGTGCCATACGCGATCTTCTCGCCCGTCCACGTCGGAAACGCCCAGTCGATCGAGACCGAGCCGTCCCGGCTGAGCACGTTGGCGTCGAGCACGACCCTGTCGTCGGCCGTCACGCCGCCGGTCCGGCGGATGTAGAGCGGCTGGTCCTGAAGCCCCTTTCGTTTCCAGAGGAAGTATTGCGAGCCGTAGCGCTGCGGCGCGGACTCGGTGTCGCTGTCGTACAGCGCCTCCAATTCGTCAGAAATCGTCGAGTGGGTGTCGGCGTAGCGGCCGATGAACTGCCGGGCCTCGGCGTTCTGACCCGCCATCCAGGCGATCAGCTCTGACGAGCCGCTCTCTTCAAGCCAGCGGTACGGATCCTCGACGCGCGTGCCGCCGACCTCGATGGAAGCGTCCACCGTCCGTGCGACCGGCGGCGCGGCGGAGCCGGCGCCGGCCAGCAAAACCGTCCAACCCAGCATGGGGCGCAACCAAGCCTGTACTGACGCAATTCGCATGATGTTCCTGCAATCCTCCCCGCAAGTACGGCGAT
Source organism: uncultured Phycisphaeraceae bacterium (assembly GCA_964648365.1). Lineage (GTDB taxonomy): Bacteria > Planctomycetota > Phycisphaerae > UBA1845 > UBA1845 > SURF-32. The sequence continues at coordinate 2,307 of CAZYLK010000159.1, read as the reverse complement.
GTTCTCCATCGGCGACTCCGCGGCCGGCCCCGGCTGAACCCGGGGCGGGCCGTCGCGGCGGTCGCGATGCCGACGTCCAAGTGTATCGCCGGCCCAAGTGTCCCTGAACCGGCGGCCACCGTCCTTCCGGGGGTGTCATCGGCGTTCGACCGCGGTCCGTCGAACGCGGTGGTCGCCTTGACCGCCTCCGAACGGCTCCCGTATGTTATCGCCCTCCATGAGCGTCAAAATCGAGCATCTTCACGGGGCCGCGCTGGTGACCGGTGCGACCGGACTTCTCGGCAGCCACATCGCCGAACAGCTTCGCAAGCGGGGCGCTGCGGTGGTCGCGCTGACCCGCCCGGGCAGCGACACGGCTTTCCTGGATGAGATAGGCGTCAAGTGCGTCGAAGGCGACCTCTCCGAACCGGCGTCGCTGGCGGCCGCGGCCCGGGGCGTGGACACCATCTACCACGCGGCCGCGCGGGTGGGGGACTGGGGGCCCTGGGAGGAGTTCGTCCGGTTCTCGATTGACGGCACGCGGAACGTTCTCGATGCCGCCCGCAGCGCGGGCGTCCGTCGCCTGGTCCACGTCAGCAGCATCAGCGCCTACGGCCACGTCAACGATCCTGTCGTCCTGGACGAGTCCGCGCCGCTCGGCCGGTGTTTGAGCCGGTGGTCTTATTACAGCCGGGCCAAGGTCGAGGCGGAGAAACTCGTCTGGGCGGCCCACCAGACCGGCGACGTGAACGTGACGGTCATCCGCCCGAGCTGGCTCTACGGCCCGCGCGACCGGGCGACGCTCGCCCGGCTGATTACGGCGATCCGGCGGCGCAAGATCAAGCTGCTGGGCGGCGGCGAGAACCGGCTCAACGTTGTTCACGCCGCCAACGTGGCCGAGGCGTGCGTGCTGGCCGCGTGCAGCGATCGGGCCGCGGGGGAGGCGTACAACGTCTGCCACGACGGCGTCCTGACGCAGCGCCGCTACTTCAACGCGATCGCCGCGGCGATCGGCGAGCCGGAGGTTACCCGCCGGGTGCCGTACGGCGTCGCTTATCGTGCCGCCTTCCTGATGGAGTGCATGGGCCACCTGCTGAAATCGACCAAGCCGCCGCTGGTGACGCGCTACTCCGTGTGGCTCATGGGCCGGCGCTGCTTCTTCGAGTGCAACAAGATCAAGCAGCAACTGGGCTGGTCGTCGACGATCGGCTACGAGCAGGGCATCCCGGCCGCGGTGAAAGACTGCCTGTCGCGGATGAAGGCGAGCCGTGCGGCGTCGAAGCGGGCGGCGGCGGGTGTGGCGGCGTGAGGTGGGAATAGCGAATGGCGAATGGCGAATAACGAATGCAGAGGTCGAGAGGCGTTTCCGAGTGCGGCCGGCTTCGGCGACCGAAGGTAAAACGAGGACTCTGCGCGTGCAGGCTGACGGACCAGGCTCATCGGGCGCAAGTCATGCCGGGCACCCCGGCTTCGCGGTCAGGAACCAGACTTCGGCGTTGTTGCCCGGCTCTGTCCTGCGCCGCGTTGAGGCTTCGGCGAACACATTTGTCCGGGGGCTTATTTGTTATCTCGTGCTCAGTTTCGCCGTATGCACCGTCATGCCCGTGGATTATTTCCTCATCAGCGCCGGCGTTGCTGTAGCCTGGGCGGATCGTATCGCGGCGGCCGTCGCGCTTGGGATTCCAATTGCATGGATCGTCCTGGACGGAACCATCGCGCATGCCACGGTGGGGATGCGCAAGCGGGATCTGATATTCCGAACGATCGAGGGTAATGTCGTCACCCGACCCCACGCCGCGGTGCGGATCGTCGCAGGCATTCTGCTGCTGCCTGCGCTTCCGGTGTCCGTCCTTGTGGCGTGGAGAAACCCGTTGCGGAGGACGCTGGCCGATCTGATTTGCAGCACGGTCGTCTGCGACTCGACACCTACGGCGACTGAGAGGTTGCGATGTCGAACGTGCGGTTACCTGCTAATCGGGCTCGATCGGGCGCGCTGCCCGGAATGCGGATCCGCGTTCAGCACGAACGGGGGGTCGCAACCAAAGGCGGAGGAACGGGAGTGCGGGAAACGGGAGTAAGGGATTAAGGGAACAAGGGAGGATGGGAATAAGGGAAGAAGGGAGTACGGGAAAGAGGAGAAGCGTGGTATGTATTTCATCCCTGACTCCCTGACTCCCTCACTCCCTTGCTCCCTTGACCCGATCACACGTCTTCCACCAGCCGCCGCGGCACGAACAGACGCATCGTTCGGCTGGCCGGATGGATGATGACGTGCTGGGCGGTGATGTCCTGGGCGACGCAGGGGTCGGACAGGTAGTAGAGCAACTG
>CAZYLK010000158.1:0-14975 GCA_964648365.1 uncultured Phycisphaeraceae bacterium | reverse complement strand
AGAGCACCCGCCCGTCAGGTCTTCTCGCCTTCCTCGCCGGCGGTCTTTTTCTTCTTTTCCTTGCCGCCCACGGTGACCTTGCGATGACCGATCTTCGGCAACCCGAGCGGGGAGGCGCCCTCTTCCCACTTGCCGAGTTCTTCCATCTTCTCGATGCGCTCGGTCCGGGTCAGCACGTTGCGGTGACGCGCGAGGGTGTTGGCTGACTTCAGCGTCTTGTCTCGTGACATGTCTATCAAACTCCTGCTGGTGGATTGCCGATCGGCCGAGCCACACGCGATTTCGATTATTTACCGCCCCGATCGCCGAGCCGGCGGCGGGGACAGGTTCTTGTCAGCTACCAGCCATCTCCTTTGAGCTTCATCAGGTAGCAGCTCTGGAAATCATACCGGCCGCCGGCGGCACGAAACGCGCCGCCGATGGAACGCACCCGCTCCCGCAGCGCCTCTGCAAGCAGGCCCTGCGCCGGGTCGTCGAGGTTGAACCCCTGCGTCGTGATCAGCCAGCATCCGCCGTCCGATCTCGACACGACTTCGGTCGCGACGCCCTGACGGGCCAGGAAATCCTGCGCCGTCACGGCATCGTCCGCCGCGCCGGGCAAAAAGCCCTGCACGACTACGTAATTGTTCCCCCGGACCCACGCGACCTCGCCGCGGGAACCGCCCGGCAGGGTCGCTGCGTCCGTGTTGCCGGTCGCCGGCCCGGAGAGGCCGCGCGGCGCGGCGCCGCTGTCGCGCGGTGGCGTCCGCAGGCCCTCGGTCAAGCGCGGATCGGCCGCGGAGGCTCGGCGCCGAGCGATCTCGTCCTCCCCGGCCAGCCGGGTTGCGGCAACGCCCTCGGCCTGGCCGAAGCCCCGGCCGCGGTGAAAGCCGAACAGGTAAACCCCGCACAGCACCATCCCGGCGACGAAGACGACACCCGCCGCCGACGTGCTCGTCAGCGACAGATTGGCCCGCCCGCCGTCGAACCGAAACAGCGGCGCGTCCGGGGCCGCCGTTGGCGACGCCTCCACGGGCCGGGGAACGCTTCGGGCGGCGCCCGATGTCCCCACCGTGCTGGGCGTCGTCACCGCCGCGGGCCGGCTCGGCGCCTTCGTGACGCGACCGGTGGCAGGCGGCTCGAACAACTCGGACAGTGCCGGCCCGCGTCGCGATCCGGCCATGGCGAAACCCTCCCTGTGATCACCAGAACAGCCCGGCAACCATACCGTGTCGTCGTGGATTTTGCAATCGACGCGCGCGGCTCGGCGCTTCGTCGTTCAGCGGCTGGATTCGAGGGTCACGGAGGCCGTGCTTCGCCGATTGTCGCGGATGTATCCGATCTCGATTGTCTCGCCGATCTCGTGTCGCTCCAGGGCGTTAAGGTAGGCGTTCTGGTCCGAGACGGGCGTTCCGGCCACGCTGACGATGATGTCCCCCAGACGGGCGATGCGATAGTAGCGCCCGTCGCGGACGATGCTGGTCCCCACAAACCCGGCGCGGTCGGCGGCACCGTTCTTGATCACGTCGTCGATCAGAACGCCCTCGAAGATCCCGATCCGCCGTGCGAACAGGTCAGAGTGGGGCACAAGACCCAGGTCCGGCCGGATCACCCGGCCGTAGCGGATCAACTGCGGGACGATCTTGTTCACCGTGTCTACCGGCACGGAGAACCCGATCCCGGCGCTGGCGCCGGAGGGGCTGGCGATCTGGGTGTTGACCCCGATCAGGCGCCCGGCGCTGTCGAGCAACGGCCCCCCGGAGTTGCCCGGGTTGATGGCCGCGTCGGTCTGAATCACGTCCTGAATGGTCCGCCCGTCGAACGAGTCGATCTCCCGGCCCAGCGCGCTCACCACGCCCGTCGTGAGCGTGTAGTCGAATCCGAACGGATTGCCGATCGCCAGCACGCGCTGCCCGACCTGCAAATCGCCGGAGGTGCCGATGGGGATCGGCGACAGAGGCGCATCCCCGGGGTCGATCTTGAGGACCGCAAGATCCTTCTCCGGCGCGACGCCGACCAGCTTCGCCGGCACGCGCGATCGATCCGGCAGGACGACCGCGACGCTGTCGGCGCCGCTGATGACGTGGTAGTTCGTGACGATGTGCCCGTCGGCGTCCCAGCAGAAGCCGGAGCCGGTTCCCATCGGGGTATTCTCGAAGAAGCTGCGCGAGAAGAAGCTCCGCGCGAGGCTGGTAATGTAGACGACGCTCCCAGACGCGCGGCGGAACACGTCGATGGTCGCCTTCTCCTCGGGATAGAGGTCTCCGCGAGGCGTGACGGCGCGCTGCTGGGGGGGCGGCTGGGCGCGGCGGCCGCGCCGCATCTGGGACCGCAGACCCACGACAATCCCGATCGTGATCAGGCAGATCAACACCAGGCGGCCCAGCCCCGGCGGACGGCGATCGCGAACGGCGGCAGGGGGGCTGGATGGCATCGGGCGTTCCAACGTAGCAGGCATCGGGCGATTGTGCCGGAATTTCGCCGGGGCATCAATCCGCGGCATGAGTGTCGCGCGGGGCGGAGTGCGGGACGAGCCTATTGATCGGACGGCGCCGGGTCGCGCCACCAGAGGAGCGGTTCCCCACACGCGGGACAGATGTAGGTTCGCGCGGCGGGCTGCCAGGGCGCGTCTCCGACGCGCACGCGCTGGATGCTCAACCGCCCGGTGGCGTCTCGCCCGAAGATGCCCAGAACCGGAATCGCGCCGTGATTGGCGCACTTGTAGATCTGGAGCACGGCGGCCTCGGCGCCGCACGTCGGGCAGGGGTGGGGGCCGGGTATGGCGGTCGCCTCGAAGTCGTGGCCGTTCGGGCAGCGCCAGCGGACGTCCGTTTCATCGAGCGGCCGGGCAGCGAAACTCGGGGCGCTGTCCTCGCGCCAGTATTGCCAGGCATAGTAGGCCAGCGCGGCCATGAGCAGCGCGCCGCAGACGCTGTACGTTGCCGCTCTGCGGGTCGCGTCGTTGGGATCGACGACCTTGACCCGGGGCGTGGATGACGGGCGGCCGGGCATCACTTCTTGCGGGGCAGAGGCCCCGTCCACCAGTACAGACCCTGCGACGAAAACGAGAAGTGCGGCGTGCGAAGCTCGGAACACAGGGTGCATCCGCCCGCGGCGCATTGCGGATAGTAGGACCGGATGTCTTTCGGCTGCATGTCGATCGTCTTGACCGAGCGCACCGCGAATCCAACCGTCATGACGTTGATGCCGTCGTAGTGCCGCGTCGTCAGCCAGGGCGCCTGTTTGAGCGGGTCGTACGGCTCGACGCCGTCGTCCCAGTAGAGCAGGCTCGCGTTGCGGTCCGGTTCGACCAGGTTGCGCGGCTGACTGGGGGAACGGAACTTGTTGTCCGGTCCGATGTCGGCCAGCAGCAGCGTATCCAGCGGGCGCCAGGGCGTGTAGCGATCGATGTTGGCCAGCCGACCCTTGGCCGCCGTCAGGATGAAGCTGCTCAACCCGTAGCTGGAGTAGTCGGCGGTCTCCTCGCGCAGCGTCTTCCCTTCGACCCGCTCCCACCGATAACGGAATGGATCTTCCGGGCAGGCGAGCAGGTTCAGATCCGTCATGATCCGCGGATAGAGCTTCACGAACCACGTGTCCGCGCGATCGCGGCGCACGTTGACGTCCGGGAGCCAGCCGTCATTCTCGATCCGATAGATGTGCAGCGCCTGCCCGATCTCTTTCAGGTTGTGCATGCAGACGGCAGAGTTGGCGTCCAGCATCGCCTTCTTGAGCGAAGGCAGCATGATGGACACAAGGATGGCGATGATGGTGATCACCACCAACAACTCAAGTATCGTGAACGCGGCACCATCGCGAGGCCAGGCCCCGCGACTCGTGGCCCGATGTCGTCTCATCCGTTCCAACATCGCAGTGCGTCAGTCCCAGATCGACATCTACTGACAGGATTATCCAAGGTATCGTAATCGGGCTGACGCCAAAACACAAGTCCCGACTGGCACTTCGCCCCATTTGCCGCCCCGGCGGCCGGTCTGGGGGCGTTTTGCCGCCTAGCCCGTCGGTGGTACCATGCCCGTCGGCCGAAGCCATCGTTCGATCCCGATCCCGAAACTTGTCCAGGTGTATTATTCACTCGGGTCGAATAAGGCAGGGAGTTGAGGCATGCCCGCTACCATTCGTCAACGCGTGTCCGCCGAGCTGCTCCCGTTCGTGAAGCAGCCGAGCCAGTACATTGGCGGTGAAATAAATCAACTGGCACAGGAAGGGGACTGGCAGAAGGCGGACGTCCGCGTCGCGATCGCCTTTCCGGACACCTACACGATCGGGATGAGCCATCTCGGGTGCCAGATCATCTACTGGCTAACCAACCGCACGCCGGGGTGTTGCGCCGAGCGGGTGTACTGTCCCTGGACCGATGCCGAGGCCCGGATGCGGGAACGGAAAATCCCGCTGTTCACCTGGGATACGCGCCAGCCGGTAGCGACGGCCGATATCCTCGCCATCTCGCTCCAGTACGAAATGGCGTTCACCAACGTCTTGACGCTGCTCGACCTGGCGGGGATTCCGCTGCGCGCGGGTGAGCGGGACGACTCCCATCCGCTGGTCGTGGCCGGCGGGCCGCAGGCGGACAACCCGGAGCCGATGGCGCCGTTTCTGGATCTGGTGGTTCTCGGCGATGGCGAAGACTCGATGGCCGCCATCCTGGCTGCGTATAAGGAGATGAAGCAGGCCGGCGTGCGTCGGCGCGACATGATCCGCGAGATTGCGCGGCGGTTCCCCTGGGCGTACGCGCCGAACCTCTACGATGTGTCCTACTGCGACGACGGCACGATTCGTTCGGTCACGCGCCGCGACGCCGAGTTGCCGTCGGTCATCGAGCGCTGCCCGACGCTCGATTTCGAGAACGCGCCCTTCCCGGTGCGACCTATCGTGCCGTTCTGCGAGGTGGTCCACGACCGGTTCGCCATCGAGATCATGCGCGGCTGCCCGCAGCGCTGTCGATTCTGTCACGCCGGGTATACCAAGCGCCCGCTGGGTCTGCGCAGCGTCGAGCGGATCCTCGAGATGGCTGAGGAAGGCTGGCGCAGTACGGGTATGAACGAACTGGGCCTGCTGTCGCTCTCGACGGCGGACTACCCCGACTTGCGCGATCTCGCCGAGCGTGTAAACGCCCGCTTTGCCGAGCGCAAAGTGAACATCTCGGTCCCGTCGCTTCGGGTGGACAAGATGTTGCAGAACATCCCCTGGATGGTGAACAGCGTCCGCAAGTCGGGGTTGACGATGGCGGTCGAGGCGGCCAAGGACGACATGCGGGCCGCCATTCGCAAGCTGGTGACGGATGGTAATCTGCTCGACGGCGTGCGGCAGGCCTACCAGGCAGGTTGGCGATCCGTCAAACTCTATTTCATGTCCGGTTTCCCGGGGGAGCGGACCGAAGATATCGACGGCATCTGGGATCTGAGCCTGAAGGTCAGCGAGGCCCGCCGCGAGGTCGCGGGGAACGCGGCTCGGGTGAAGGCCTCGGTGGGGTGGCTGGTTCCGAAGCCGTACACCCCGTTTCAGTGGGCGGCCCAACCGCGGGCCGAGTATTTTCATGACGTACGCCACCGCCTGCGATCGCTCGCGAAGTCCCGCCGCTCGTCGGTCCTGGTGCAGACGCACTCGGTGGAGCGGTCAGTGCTTGAGGCGGTCTTCGCGCGTGGAGACCGACGCCTGGCCGACGTGGTGGAGGCGGCCTGGCGGGGCGGCGCCCGTTTCGACGGCTGGGACGAGTGTTTCGACGACGGGCGCTGGCAGGACGCGTTCGATCAGTGCGGCGTCGATCCGGACTGGTATGCGCACCGTGAGCGCGACGCGGCCGAGGTTCTGCCCTGGGCCCACCTGCACGGCGGCGCGCCGGACGAGTATCTGAGTCGCCAGTATGACGATGTCTTTGTCAAGATCGGCGTTCAGTCGCCCCGGACGGCGGATGTCTGACGGTCGCCCCATGCACCGACCGGGTGCATCAGGTTTCGCTCAGTGCGAGCGTCACGCCGGTGTTCGCTGCTTACGCTGGCTGGGGCTGGCGATCGTCGTCGTGTCCGTTGCGGGGTGCAGTGCCAGCCCCGATCGCGCTTCGATCTGGAATCCGTTCGGCCTGGAATTAACGTTCGCCCCCACGCAGGATCCCGTGCGCGTGGGCGTTGAGTCGCAGGCGTCGGGAATCCTCAATCCGACTGCCTGGGCCGCGGCGTTTCGCGTGCCGCCCTGGGAGGCGCTGGGACACCGGCTGACGCGGGAGTTGGATGTTCCCGTCCAGTTCGAGCCGATGACTGTCGATCAACTTGCCTATCATCTGGAAAGCGGACGGCTGCAATTCGCGCTGGCCTCGCGGACGGGGTACGAGGCCATACGGGAGCAGGGTTCTGACTGCCGCCTGATCGCCACCGCGGTGCCCGCACGACGACAGGCCGTCATCGTGGCCGGCGCGGGTTCGGGCGTCCGGACGCTGCTGGACGTGCGGGGCAAGCGTTTTGCCTTCGGCTGGCCGACCGACATGAACCTCGACGCCGCCACCTTCCGATGTCTGCAGGAGGGGGGCGTGTCGCAGGACGACCTACACCGAGAGGCGCTGCCGATCCCGGGCGCGTGGCAGCGGCATGCGGATTCTGCGGCGGCTGCCCGCGAGATCGTCTACGGCCTCGGGACGCCCTGCGGCGTCATTGACGGCGCGTACTATGACAGCCTGCCGGCGCGCGGCGGCCGGTGGGCGCTGCTGGGGGCGACAGTCAGCAGGGACCAGCTTGTCGTGCTCGCCCGCGCCCGCGCGGCCTACGTCGAGACCATCGACGACGCGCGGTTTATCACGTCGTCGCAGACGGCGCCGCCGCTGGTTCGCCGGGTCGAGCAGGTGCTCGACTCGTTGCACGAGTCTGACGCCGGCGCGCTGGCCCCGCTGGGACTGGAGCGATTCCGCGTCCCGGGCGGTGTGAACCCGTCCGCGAACTGAGTGTTCGACGGAACGTCGAAAGGGGGAATCTCACATGCTGGACTCACCGGATCGCCGTTGCGTCCTTCGTGTGTGCATCGTCGCGTTGGTGGCTTGCGCCTGCGCCGCTCCCGCCTCGGCGTGCGGCCGGCAGCAGGACGCGCCGTCGCCCGAGACGATCGGCGCCTGGATTGATCGGCTCGGATCGGCCCAGTTTTCGGAGCGCGACGACGCGATGCGACGCCTGGTCGCCATCGGGCCTGCGGCGCTGCCCGCGTTGAGGTCGGCGGCTGCGGACCGTGCGTTCGAAGTTGCCACCCGCGCCCGCCACGTTTCGGAATGGATCGAGGCGCTGCTCTTTACGGGCGTGGAGATCGAGCTGGGCGTGTCGCGCCCGCAAATCCGCTGGGACGAGCCGTTCGACGTGACGCTGCGTCTGACGAACCGCTCTGCCTTTGCGGCCGTGATTCCGTTCGCGCCGTCGGACGCCGCCGACCAGACCGGCGACGACGACGCTTCCGGCCACGTGCGTCGGCTGGGCCTGGTTCTTGACGCCAGTGAGTTTCTTCGCGTAACCGACCCGGCGGGCGAGCCGGTCGAGCTGCGCGTCGACGACGTCAGCGGCGTCGCCGCGGCGGAGCGTGCGGTGGACGCGCGCCTCGGGGGGGGGCCGACCTCGCGGCTGGCGCCGGGCGCGTCGGTGACGCTGCGGATCCCCGCGATCAACAAGGGCTGGGGGCGATACGCCTTTCTCGACCGCGGTGCGTATACGCTCGACTTTGTTTACGAGCCGCCCTGGCCGGGCGAGGACTTGTTCGAGCCGCTGCGTCAGCAGGGCGTGTGGGTAGCGCGCGGCCGCGGGGCGACGGTCACCGTGTCCGAGCCGGCGCCGGAGGCGGTCTCCCGCTCCGGGCGGCAGGCGCTGCTGGAGCTGAAGCGCGCCGGCGACGATTGGATCGCCCGCCTGACGTGCACCGATGACCTTCCGCTCTGGGTCAATACCAACTTCGGCAACGGCCTGCCCTTCGCAACGTGTCGCTGGGCGGGTACGTTCGGGCCGGATCGCTACTACGTTCCCGCGTCGGCGGCGCCGGTCAGCCTCAAGGACTTCGGCGTTGAGCGGCTGCGCGAGGTCAAACCCGGCGAAGCCATCGAGATCGCCCGCATCAGCGATCAGCAGCTTCGTGCGGCGCTGGCGGCGCAGGGCGCCGACGTGGAACACGGCGACTGGACGCTGCATGTGGACTATTTGAACCTGCTGGATCGTTCATGGCAGGATCGTAACGAAGCGCTACTGTCCACGCAGAGCGGCGTCCCTGACATCCTGCGCCGACCGCTGCCGCAGCGGATGCTGATTCTCAATGTGGTGAGTCTTACCGAAGAAATGCGGCAGGCCGGGAAATGAGGGAAGCGGCATCGTGCCGGTCGCGAAGATCGCTGCGCCGGTAAGCGGCGCGAGCGGGCAGAATGTCAAGAAGTTGCGCCGTCGAAGTTCACCCCATCACGACGCCCGCATAGCCGACCGAGTTCTCCCCGCCGCCGGACACTTCCGCGCTGGTGACGTGATCCAAAAGCTTCGCGCCGCCCCCCCCCAGTCGGCGCACGGCAGCGACGGTGGCCGCGGCCGCGCCGGCGTTGCAGGCGTTGCGGCGTGCGGCGGCCTCGGAGACCAGTTGCCGCTCCTCCATGCGAAGGAGACGCTCGATGAAGGGCTCGTCGTTGCGTTTGGCCCAGGCCAGGGCGGCACCGTCGGTCCCGTGTGTCGTGAAGCCGTAGCTGGGGCCATAGTGCGTCAAGTCCGTGGTGCCGACGATGACTGCGTTGTACTTGTACGCATCCAGCGTGCGGCCCACCGCCTCGCCGACGTCCGGCGCCTGGTCGTTGGGTGGAACCATGATCGGCAGGATTCTCGCGTCGGGAAACGCTTCCACTACGAACGGGATCTGAACTTCGAGAGAGTGCTCCTGTTCGTGGGCGAACGGGTCGTCGATGATCTGATTCGTCAGGCCGAGAAGGCGCTCGGCGAGCCGCTCGTCCACCCGCGCCGGGCCGACCGGCGAATCCCACCGGCCGGAGCCGAACATCGCCGCCTGCCGGCCGCGGAACCGATGCACGCCGCCAAAGAGGACCACCACGTCCGGCCGTCGCGCCGCCGCCAGCGCCGCGAACACATGTCCCGCGACCGCGCCGCTGAAGGCCCATCCGGCGTGCGGCACGATGCCGCCGAACCAGTCGGGCGCATCGGGGTCGACGCGGGGAGCGGCGAGCGGGGTTGCTTCCCCTCGGAGTCGCCCGAGCATCCGCAGCACGTCGCACCGACATTCGTCGGGATCTGACGGATAGAATCGACCGGCGACGATGGGTTCACGGATGCGCATGATCGCAGCCTCGCGTTCTGGCGTCTGCGGGAGTCCTCACGGAGCATCATCGCGTGCCCGCGATGTTCGGGCAACTTGCGCGGCGCCGGCTTGCTTCACATGGGCGACTGGCACTTTGGGTGTCTCAAGGAAGGCATTCGTCGAGGGTGAATCGAGTGGCATCCGCCGGAGGCGGACCGAAGACTGGCCGTGGTATGATGGAACGCAATGTTGCCGATCGCTGCATACCGGCTGCGCTCACCACGGCCTCGAAGACGAGACCGTGCCACCCGTCTCAAGGCAGGCCGTGGTATGATGGAACGCAATGTTGCCGATCGCTGCATACCGGCTGCGCTCGCCACGGCCTCGAAGACGAGACCGTGCCACCCGCCGAACCTGTCATGCACACCCCTCCATACACAAAGTCCCTGCATTCATGCGGGGGCCACCGGTTAAAAACCGGTGCCACATGGTATTACATCGCGAACGCTATGCCCGCCGTCGGCGATCCGCTACCATCTTCGTTGCGAAGCGTCGAACGCGGCGGAGCATCCCGATCGTGATTGAACTTGATAACGTCACACGCCGCTACGGCCGCCGGCGCGGCATCGAGGAGGTCTCGCTTCGGATCGCGCCTGGAACGCTGTACGGTTTTCTGGGGCCGAACGGCGCGGGCAAGACGACCACCATCCGCGTTATGCTCGGGCTGCTGCGGGCTCAGGCCGGCTCGGCGCGCATCTTCGATCGCGACTGCTGGCACGACAGCGCAGCCATCAAGCGCGACGTGGGCTATCTGCCGGGCGACCTGCGGCTGTATCGATGGATGACGTGTCGCAGCAGCCTGCAACACGTCGAGCGCATCCGCGGCCGCGCGATGATGGATGAAGGGCTGTCGCTGGCCCGCAACTGGGATCTCGACCCGGACGTTCGCGTCAGCCGCATGTCGCGCGGGATGCGGCAGAAGCTCGGGCTGGTGCTGACGCTGGCGCATCGACCGCGCCTGCTGGTGATGGACGAGCCCACGGCCGCGCTCGATCCACTGATGCAGGAAGCGCTGTACGTCGTGCTTCGTGAGCGCGTCGCCGACGGCGCCACGGTCTTTTTCTCCAGCCACACGCTCGCGGAGGTCGAACGCCTGTGCGACCGGGTGGCCATCGTGCGGCGCGGCCGGATCGTCGCGGACGAAGCGCTGTCGGCCCTGCGGTTGCGGGCGAGGCGCGTGGTGACGATTCACTGGGGGCCGCAGGCGAACTCCGCGACGATTGAACCGCCGCCGGGCTTGGACGTCTATCAGCGGGAGTCGCAGCGCTGGAGCGCAGCGCCGACGCTGCCCGTCGCCGACGTCGTTCGCTGGGCCGCCGGTCAGCCGATCGAAGACCTGACCATCAGCCCGCCCGATCTGGCCACCGTGTTCCAGTCCTACTACCAGTCGGACGGTGAGGAGTCGTCGTGAACCGGGGGCTGCTCATCAAGACGGTGCGCGAAACGCTGTGGGTCACGCTGGCGTTCGCCCTGGGCGTCGGCGTGTTCGAGGGGCTGATTCTCGTATTCTTCCAGATGTTCTTCGAGGAATCCGCCGGCCAGTTGCTGAACCTGCCCTTCGTTCAGCGCATGATTCAGAGTCTCCTGGGCGTCGGGTTTGAAGGGCCTCTCGATGCGCAGACCGCCATCTCCTTCGCCTGGGTGCATCCGATGGTTCTCGTTCTGACCTGGGCGCTCGCGATCACGCTGGCGACGCGCTGTCCGGCGGGCGAGATCGACGCGGGAACCGTGGACGTGCTGCTGGGGCTGCCGGTTTCGCGTTGGCAGATTCATACGACCGTCACGACGGCCGTGCTGGTGTCCGGCGCCATCGCGGTGCTGACGGCCCTGCTGGGAAGCTGGATCGGCGGGCGGTTCGTCGGCGCGGACTATCGCATTCCGGCGCGGGCGCTCCTTCCGCTGGCGGCCAACCTCTACTGCCTGTACGTGGCCGTGGCGGCCGCGGCCACATTGGTATCAGCGGTGTCGAACCATCGCGTGCGGGCCGTCGGCGCGGCCTTCGCACTGGTGGTGGCGTCGTTCATGCTCAACGTCTTTGCCCAGTTCTGGCCGCCCCTGGCCCCGGCCGCGCGGCTCAGCGTGCTGACCTACTACCGCCCGTTCTACATCATCCGCGACGGCTGGGCGTGGGTCGATATGGGCGTTCTTGTCGCCGTCGCGACGGTGCTGTGGATCAGCGCCGGCGTCGCGTTTCATCGGCGGGATATTTGTACGGTGTAGCGCGACGGGAGGATCGGGCGATGCCGCTCGTTCGGGACAGTTCACCCCCAGGGTGGAATCGGATCATCAAGGTCACACTCTGCGTCCTGTCGGTGTTGTTCGCGCTGGCGTTCGTCGTATCCTACTTCCGCCCGTTTTATTGGCTGCAAGTGTTTGACGGCGGCGCACAGCACGTCTCGATCGAGTTCGGTCTGCTGGACTGGTTCTACGAGGCCAACGAGCGCGGCTTTCAGGCGGGCGCGGGGCCGTGGAGCCAGGTGATCTATGCGATTCCACGCGTCGCCGGCTATCGCGTTGCCGGCTATCGCCGTACGACGGACGGCTATACGTCGATCTGGATGCCCGGCGTGTCGTTCGAGTGGTGTCGAGAGCAGGCCGGATACCGGCGATACCGCCTCGATCTGGCGTTTGCGGAACTGGCGGGCCTGGCGATCCTCTATCCCGCTCTGAGCGCAGCCATCTCCCGGCTGAGGCGCAGACGACGGCGACGCGCAGGGCGATGCGTGCAATGCGGCTACAGTCTCACCGGCAACACGTCCGGCACCTGCCCTGAGTGCGGGACCACCTACGTACGATTACAGCGTGAGTAGTGCTGTCGCCGGTTCGTCCAGCGACAGTCGACGACGGCAAGCGCGAATCGCTTCTGGCATTCGTTATTCGCTATTCGTTATTCGCCATTCCCTACAACACCGCAAAGTAGTTCTCACACGCCGCATCGAACCCCTCGTGCGACATGCGCGCCGGCTCCTTGACGAACTTTGCCCGGTTCTTGATCTGCAACAGCAGATCGCGCGGGTGGCAGCAGCGGAAGGGCCGGTCCTTTTTACGATAGTGTTCCTCGATCAGATAGTCCACCGACTCGCCGTTCGGCTCGACCTCCAGGATGCGGGCCATGATGCCGAGCAGTTCCCGGAACTCCGCCTCGCTCGGGTCATGGACGTTGATCTTGTACGGGATGCGGCGCAGAAAGGCGTCGTCCACCAGTTCCTTCGGCTCCAGGTTGGTCGAGAAGATGATGAGCTGATCGAACGGCACTTGAATCTTCTTCCCGTTCGACAGCGTCAGGTAGTCGTAGCGCTTCTCCAGCGGCACGATCCACCGGTTGAGCAGTTCGATCGGGTTCATGCGCTGGCGACCGAAGTCGTCGATGACCAGCGTGCCGCAGTTGCTCTTCATCTGCAGCGACGGCTCGGTGATCTTCGTATTCGGATTGTAGCACAGTTCCAGGCTTTCCATCGTCAGCTCGCCGCCGACCACGATGGTGGGCCGCTTGATCTTGATCCAGCGGGTGTCGTGGGCGGCGCCTTTGACGATGGACGGCGCGTCGGAACCGACCCGCTCGTGGCACTGCGGATCGAAGAACTGAATGATCTGCCCCTCGATGTAGATCGCTTTGGGGATCCAGATCTGCGTGCCGAAGCACATCGTGATGCGCTCGGCGATGCTCGTCTTGCCGTTGCCCGGGTAGCCGTACAGGAACATGCCGCGGCCGCTGTTGATGGCCGGGCCGAGCGTTTCGAACATGTGCTCGCTGATCAGCAGATCGCTGAACGCCTCCCGCAGCGCGTCCATGCCGGGATGTTCCGACGTGATCGTCTGCGCCTTCACCGACTCGACGTAATTACGCAGCGGCACCGGCGCGCAGCCGGCGTAGGTACACTCCTCGATATAGCTGCGCGCCCGCTCACGGCCGGCGTCGGTCAGCGTGTACTCGAAGTCGCCCATCGAGGCGGAGCCTTTGTACACGATGAACTGCCGCGCCTTCAGGTCCGCGAGCATCGTGTGCGTGGGTTTGCCCGGCAGGCACAGGTCGCGGGCGATGCCGCGGCCGGTGTTCGAGCCGACGGCCATCAGATGCTTGAAAATCAGCGATTCGATCAGCGCATCCGGCAGGCCGGTCTGGGCCAGGGTTTCGGTTTCGGGCGGGAAGAACAGCCCGTTCGCCGAGCCGGACGTCCCGTTGCTGCTTACGTCCGGCGAGGGGTCTTGCGCCGCGTCCTCCGCGGCCGCGGTCTCCAGCGACTCCACGTCCGCGGATTCGACATTCGAGGCATCGTCCGGCGGGGCCTCGGCCTCACGTTTCTTGAGGGGCGGCGGTTTCAGTACGATCACAGTCGAGTTCTCCCGGCCGGGCGGCGGCCTGGCGTTTACGGACCGCCCGCCGACCGACTCACCTTGACGTGACGCCGTGTGGACGGCACAAGGAACTATTCAATACACCGTGCGGGGCGGCAACCGGAGCCGGCGCGTTATGGGCGGCGCCGAGGCTCCGGGGATGGACGTTTGGACTGCGACCCGACATGCCCGGCGCCCAACCGCACAAACCTGCCACCCGAACCGATGCGCCGCCGCCCGATAAGCGTCGCCTGCGGATGACGCGGCGGCGGAAGGCGCTGTTCGCTGCGGTCACGGTGCTGGGCCTGATCCTGCTTGCGGAAGTTGCGCTGCGGCTGGCGGGCTATCCCGTGGGGGTGTTCCGCGCCGCGTTCACCGCGTCGCATGGCCGTTTCGAGCCTTACCTCGACGAGACCATCCACATCGGTCCGATTCCGTATCGCGTCACCTGCAACGCGCAGGGCTTCCGCGGTCCGGATCTGCGGACCGGTCTGGACGCCGCGGCCGTGCGGATCGTCGCCATTGGGGACTCGGTGACCGAGGGGTTTTATGTCGACAACGACGCGACCTATCCGCGCCTGCTGGAATCCGCCCTGCAGCGGGCATCGGTGGACGCCGAGGTCATCAACGCCGGCTGGGGCGGCGTTTCGATTGACGTGGAACTGGCCGTGCTGCGCGACGTCATCGTGCCGCTGGCGCCGCATATCGTGATTCTGGCGTTCGTGACCAACGACATCGGCGAGATCGCCCACCTGTCGCGCAGCGAAGTCACCGGACTGAGCTTCATGCCGCAGGACGCCGAGGTGACGCAGTCGGGCGGGTTCACGGCCTGGGCGGTTACACAGACCGCGCTGGGAGAGGCCGTGATCGACGGCTACCTGCGTTTGCGCGCTCCAGGCTATCGCGGGCACTCGGCAGCCGCCGTTGAGACCCTGGATGCCCGATACGTCATCGACGGCGGGACCGACTACGCGACCAACGCCCGCCTGTTCGAGCAGCGCTACCCCGACACCGACGGCCTGATCCTGCCCGCGGTGCTCGAACCGCGCGTGCTGGCGGTGTTTGAGAACTACTTCGCCGCCCTCGACCGGTTCGCGGCCGTCTGCGCCGAGCACGACATCCGCTTTCTCTTCGTCTACGTACCCGCCTATTCGCAGATCTACCTGGACGATGCGCCGACCACGGCCAGGGATATCCTCGAAGCTGGCGCCCAGCGCCGCGGCATCGAGTTCTTCGATCTGACCGCCGCCCTGCGCGCCCACGATCGTGCCGAGCCGATCCACATGGCCCCCGTCGACTGGCACTTCAACCCGCGCGGCAACGCGCTGATGGGT
>CAZYLK010000157.1:10327-15121 GCA_964648365.1 uncultured Phycisphaeraceae bacterium | reverse complement strand
AATGGTAGAGCGAGCGGCTGTTAACCGCTAGGTTCAAGGTTCGAGTCCTTGTCGGGGAGTTCGCCCTTCTTCGTGTACGTCGCTCGAATTGGCGGCATGTTGGCTTGCGGTCCGGCCGCGGTTGTCACGGATGGTTGCGTCGGCGCCTCTGTCCAGCAGCATCTGCACGTTGGCCGCGACGCCGGTCCGGCTGGCGACCATGAGCGCCGTCTGGCCGTCGTGATCCTGGGCGTTGACGTCGCAGCCGGCGCGGATGAGGGCGCGAATGGACCTGGCCGCGTTGCGCCGGCACAGGGCGGCCCAGATCAGGGCGGTTCGCCCGTTCGCATCGCGGGCATGGACGTCGGCGCCGTTGCGAATGAGCAGCCAGGTCGACCGGTACATCTCCTGCGCCGCCATCAGCGGGGTATGCCCCTGGTTGGCGGCGAGCGATACCTCGGCCCCGTGCTGGATCAGCCGCTCGACCACCTCCGTACACCGCGCGGCGACAGCCGACGTCAGTACTGTGCTGCCGCGTGCGCCGGTGTTCGGATCCGCACCGGCCGAAAGCAGCGCCTCGATGACGTCCACCATCCCGTCCTGCTTCCGCGTGCGCGGCCGTGGCCGCCGGTCGTCCTCCAGTCCGTGGCGGCACGCCACATGAAGCGGCGTGTAACCGGCGCTGTTGCGATGGTTGACGTTGGCGCCGGCGGCCAGCAACGCTCGGACCAGTCCGGCGGGTGTGGTGTTCGCGGCCTTCATCAGCGCCGTATCACCGTGTTCGTCGCATTCTTCCAGTCCGACATTGCGATCGAGCAGCAATCGCAGCGTGGCCACCTGCGCCTCCGGCGTTCCCATCCGGGCGCACCCGCGCGCCAGCGCCATCAGCGCCGTTTCATGCTTCACGCCGCGCGCGTGAACGTCGGCGCCGGCCTCCAGGAGGAGCGACACCATCCTCGGATCGGCCGATGCCGCGGCGTGATGCAGCAACGGCGCATCCAGCCAGTGCGGCCACCGCGGATCGGCGCCGCCGTGCAACAGACGATCCACGCAATCGACGTGTCCATGCAGAATGGCTCGGGTCAGCGGCCGAAGGCGCGGGCGCGCGGTGAAGTCGACTTGAGCGCCCCCCGCCAGGAGCATATCGATCAGATGAACATGCCCGCGCCACGCGGCCTCGGTCAGCGGGGTGCTGCCATGTTCGTTGACGGCGTCCGCAGAGGCGCCCCGTTCGAGCAGGGCTTCGACCATGCGCGGCCTGTTGCGGCTGACGGCGTGGACCAGCGCGCGATCCAGATCCCGCTGCCCGGGTGGCCCGGAATCTGCGTTCAGGAGCGCGAGGAAGCCATCGAAATCGCCTCGGGCCACGTGCCGTTCAAGCGTACTGGTTGAATCGTCGCCGGCCGGCATCGAGGGCCATGTTGCCCCGTGCCCTGCGCGAATTCAAGAAGCGCGGCCGCGGTCCAGGACCGCGGCCGCGCAGCGTGCCCCGTGTTCAGCTTTCGTCGCCCAGCCCGTCGCACAGGCCGCTTCCGGGCGGATCGACGTAGCTGAGGTCCGTGGAGAATATCTCCTGGTTCTCCTCGGCGAGCGGCTGCCCGAACGCCTCTGCCGAGAAGCCGACCTTGCCGGACAGGGAGATGTCGTGCCGCGTGCAGGGCTCGATCACGGAGAGTCCGGTGTGGCTCATGCCGCAGCTTGTGACCATCTCGAAGAACGCGGCCGCGTCGCTTGCGAGGGATGCCTTGACGGCCTTGCCGAAGCTGAACTGACCCGCCGGTGAGTTCTTGAACAAATCGTATTCCTCCGGCGTGAGCACTTTCTTCGCCAGCTTGTCGGCGAGCGCATCGACTTTGCTGGCGGCCTCCTTGATGTCCTTCGAGGCCTTGATCGCCTTGCTCATGCCCAGCGTCAGCTCGATGCGCGGCGCGGCGAAGGCGACGACCATGCCCAGCGGAGCGAGGGCCGAGATGTTCTGGCCCTCGAGCAACTCGATGTCGCCGGTCACGTTGCCGTCGGAGTCGATGTTGCCTTCCTTCGCCGAGAAGTGCTGGTAGCCGTCGTAGGTGATGCGGAACGAACCGCGGCTGTACTCCTGCCCGCCGGTCAATGCCGGCTCGACGATCAGCGCGGCGCTGATCTCCAGGAACAGCGGAAGTCCTTCGAGGTACTGGGCCAGCGGAATCTCGATCGCGCCGGGCAGCTTGATCTTTGCCTTGTCGGTGTGGGTACCCGGCGTGTCCGTCCCGACTTCCCAGTTGAAGTTCATCAGGCCGTTGATGCTCTTGAGATTGGCTTCGACCTTCTGGTAGGTGCTCTGCTCGACGACGATGTCGCCTTGGAAGTCGAATCCGGTCAGATACCCCTCGCCCGTGATCAGCGCCGTCATGCCGGCGACCGATCGCGTCAGCCGCAGGTTCAGATCGACGCGTCCCTGCGAGGGCGTCGCCGACCAGTCGACCGTCCACCCGTCGACGATGGCGCCCTTGATCCCGTTGAGCACGTTTCCGAACGCGTCCTTTTTGCCGGCGTTTTCGGCGCCGTTCAGAATCTCGCCATCGGGGCTTTGCGCGGTTCGGAACGTCTTGTCAGAGGTCGAAACGTCGCCGAAGCGCACGGTGTTGGAGACCGTGATGCTGCCGTCCGAGATGGCGTCGGTCAGGTCTGCCGGCTGCGTCAACACGAGCAGGTACGGCGGCTCCGGTTCGACCGCGACGATTCTCTTGGCGAGCAGTCCCTTGATGACCAGGATGTCGTCGGGCTGGAGTGCAGCCACGTCTGGATTGGATGCTTCCATCAGCAGCGCCGCGCCGTTCGTGCTGATGCCGGCGATGGCCGCGGTTCCTTCTTCCTCTTCGAGGACGTGAACGTTGGACGCGTAAGTCACGCGGGCGGAGCCGGAACCGACCGCTTTTTCGTCGTCGCCGGGGCCGGGACCGCCGTCCAGCGAGTTGCAGCCCGGCGTCAGCCCCAAGCCCAACATGCCGCAAGCTACCAGCAGCGGAACAACGCGGAGCCTTCGCCGAAGCCAGGCACGAAGTGCTTCCGTAGACGTTCGTACCACAGCGGAAATCGAAGTGTAGCCGTTCATCATCGTCATCCTTCTTACAGGCACGGGGCGCCGGGTCAGTGAACCCGATCTGACGGAGCCGGTATCCACCGGCGTTTCCTGGCGAGTCCCGCGCGGGCATGGGTCCAAGCGACGGAACCGACTTGCATTCACGCGGATTTGTTTCCCGCCCGCCGCCGTCCGCAATCGAGCGTGAATCCCGTCGCGGGTTGTCGCTTGGAGTGCGAAGCCGGGGCGGGTTGCCCCGCGACGCGGCCCACGGGCCAGGGAGAACTTCTGATGAGAACTCGTGTCGGGATCAGCGCCGGGGTCGTGCTGGCGATCGCGGCAACCGCCGCGGCTACTGAGATTTACGTTGACGGGAGCGTGGCCGGCGGGGCCGAACTCGGGACGCAAGATGCTCCTTACCGTACCGTGCAGGCGGCGATCGACGCGGCGGTCGAGGGCGACGAAATCCGCGTCGCGGCCGGCAACTACGTGGAGAACCTGCGCATCGACGCCAAGGCGATCACCCTCTCAGCCGGCTACTCCAGCGAGTGGGAGCGCGATCTGGATCGCAACACGACGACGCTGACCGGCCTCGGCAATGATGCCGTCATCAACCTGATCGCGGCCGACGCCACCATCGACGGGTTTCGGATCACGGGCGGGACCGGCAGCACCGATCAGTTTCCCTACGGCTATCACGGCGGCGGCATCTACAGCCGGGAAGGGTCACCGACCATCATCAACAATGTCATCGAGGGCAACGACATCCGCAGCGCCGATCCGCCGCCCGACTACAACTTCGGCGGCGGTATCTACGTCAGCGATGCTCAGGACGTGACCATCGCCGGCAATGTCATCCGGGGGAACTATGCCGGCCGCGGCGGCGGCATCGCGGTGTTCGCCCAGGCGGCCCTGATCCAGGGCAACACGATCGACGACAACGTCGCGGTCGGGGATCACGGCGGCGGCCTGTTCGTCGGCGTCGTCGATGCGCTCATCACTGAGAACGTCATCCGCCGCAACGAGGTGGGTCGCGAACTGGGTTACGGCTGGGGCGGCGGCCTGATCTTCTTCAACCCCGGCAACCACGCCGAACTGTCGTTCAACGTGCTGAGCGGGAACTATGCCGCCGCATACGGCGCGGCCGAGTTCATCGACGAGGGCGCGACCGCAGACATCCACCACGAACTGATCTTCGGCAACGTCTCCAAAGATGGCTGCGAGGCGGTCTCGGCGATCGCGGTTGACGGCGGCGAGGAAAGTGGGTCGCAGGCGACCATCTCACACTGCACGGTTGTCGGCAACGTCTGCGAGACGGTCATCCGCGGCAACGGCATCCAGGTCGAAGGACGTTCGGTCGTCAGCGTGACCAACAGCATCTTCTGGAACAACGGCGGCGACGATTTTGCCGTCGATGGCACGTCTACCCTGACCGTTACGTACACGGACTCGGAGGAGGCTGTAACCGGCGTCGGCAACATTTCCGCCGATCCGTTGTTTGTGGACGAGGCCGGCGATGATTACCGCCTGTCGGCGGATTCGCCCTGCGTCGACGCCGGTGATCCTACCTCGCCATTCTCCGCCGAGCCGGCGCCCAACGGCGGCCGCGCGGACATGGGGCGATTTGGCAATTCTCCGGACTCGCTCTCGTCTGGCGGGTCCGGTGGCGGTGGCGGCTCCGGCGGCGGTAATGCAAATGACAATGACGGTGCCAACGGCGGCAATGACAACGACAACGACGGCAGTGGGGGCGGCGG
>CAZYLK010000157.1:8980-10227 GCA_964648365.1 uncultured Phycisphaeraceae bacterium | reverse complement strand
GGCGACGACGACTTGTCTCCCGGCCCGATGACCGGATTCGCCTGCCCGGCGGCGGCGATGATCCTGCTCGTGCTTCCGCTGGTCGGGGTGCGACGCCGCCGCACACGCCCCGGCGGCACAGCATGACGTGCCTGTCCAGATCGGCCGGCGAGCCGCGTGGCTTCAGCCCGCGCCGAGTCTCGACCGGGTCAGAGCATCGAAGCGAGGAACGGCTTTGCATTCCATGCCGTAGGAGAGTTGCCCGATGGAAGGGGCCTTCGGTGAACTGCGGCTGAACCTCGCCGAGCGGTCGTGCCATCGTCCCGGCTGGGAACAGTGGCGCCATGATGCGACAGTCAACCGACGGGAGCGTCCGCGCGGGCTGAAGCCACGCGGCTCGCTCGGAAACCGTTCACCGTTGTAACCTGGTCCATCGCTGCGGCGCTCCCACTTCCTCCAAGGCCTGAAGGTCGATATCATGAGCATCCATGACATCGGAAGCCGAGCAGATTCGCGCTGCGATCGCCGGGGACATGGACGCACTGACCCGACTGCTGCGGGCGCGGACGGCTCAACTGCGCAGCCAGCTCAAGATCGACGCGCGCTGGCAAAGCGTGATCGACGTCGACGACATACTCCAGATCACGTTCACCGAGGCGTTTCTGCGCATCGGCCGCTTCGAGCCGACCGGTCCCGGCGCGTTCATGGCGTGGCTCTCGCGCATCGCGGACAACAATTTGCGCGACGCGATCAAGGGCCTGCAGCGCCAGAAGCGACCACCTCCGGCGCCGCAGGCCACCGGTCGCGGCGATGCCTCCGTGGTCGAACTGCTGGAACTGCTGGGCGTCACGACCACCACCCCCACGCGCGTTTTCGCACAGAACGAACTCAAGGAGGCGTTAGAGCGTGCCCTGGCGGCGCTTCCCGAAGACTACGCCCGCGCCGTTCGTGCCTACGACCTGGAGGGCCGTTCGATCGCGGAGACGTCGCAGCTCCTGGATCGCAAACCCGGCGCGGTACACATGCTGCGCGCCCGCGCTCATGGCCGGCTGCGCGAACTCCTCGGTCAGAACCCGTTTTTCAGTGAGGTGGAGTAGAGGCTGATGGTGCGAATTCTCGCTACTCTGTGCGCATGTTTCGCGAGGACGCGCAAATCGTGATCGCGACGAGGGAATGAGGGAGTGACGAAGAAGGGAGTCAGGGAGTAAGGGAATAAGGGAATAAGGGAATAAGGGAATAAGGGAATAAGGGAATAAGGGAATAAGGGA
>CAZYLK010000157.1:0-8880 GCA_964648365.1 uncultured Phycisphaeraceae bacterium | reverse complement strand
TAAGGGAATAAGGGAATAAGGGAATAAGGGAATAAGGGAATAAGGGAATAAGGGAAGAAAGAAAGATCCATAAATCCAATTCTTCCTCTTCCCCTCACTCCCTCACTCCCGTCTCCCTCACTCCCTTCCCATTTGATCTTGCGTTGCGGCCAGCAGCCGCCTTGGGGGCCTGTTCGCTGAGCCCTGAGGCGCCCGGTGGCCGCAACCAAGAGAGACAACAGGGAAGGGAGTAAGGGAGTCAGGGAAGAGGAAGAGTGAGCTTTCTGGTCTTTCTTCCCTTACTCCCTTACTCCCTGATTCCCCTCGTCCCCGCGGCGACCGCGGCTTCTTCGCGAAAGATGCGCGCAAACTGGCAAGAACTTGCGCAGTCAGAGTCTATGCACCGGAGTCATGACGTGTCGACCCTTGGCGATCCGACAAACCGTGACGATGAACTGATAGGTCTGGCCGCGCGGCAGGTGCGGGACGCGCTCGACAATGCCCAACGCGCCGGTATCGCCGCTCAGACACCTCCGGCGGCGGTCGATGAACACACCGCCTCGGACGCGGACGGGCTGGTTAGCGACAGCATCCCCGGATACCGCATCGTCGCCGAGCGCTCCCGCGGCGGACAGGGCGTGGTCTACGAGGCCATCCAGACCGCCACGCGGCGACGCGTCGCCGTCAAAGTGCTCTACAATCTTCCTGAGGGCCGCGGCGCAGGACGGCTGCGCTTCGAACGCGAAGTGCAGGTGCTGGCCCAGCTTCGCCATCCGAACATCGTCACGATTCATGACAGCTCGGACGACGGCCAGCGCTGCTACTATGTCATGGACTTTATCGACGGCCAGCCGCTTGATCGCTGGCTGCACGCGAAGTTCACGGAAAGGCCATCGACCACCACCGGGCCGGATCGCAGCTCGTCCCGCTCCGGAACGTCAAGCTCCACCCGCGACGGCCGCTGGTCCATCAACGACTCGCTTCGCCTGTTCGCCAAGGTGTGCGACGCTTTGCAGAACGCTCACGTCCGCGGCGTGATTCACCGCGATCTCAAGCCGAACAACGTGCTCGTCGATGCGGATGGCGAGCCGCACGTGGTGGACTTCGGCCTGGCCAAGTTCGCACTCGCCAGCGACAACGTCGGCTTCGGCGACATGACCGCCACCGGCCAGTTCGTCGGCTCGCTGCCCTGGTCGAGTCCGGAGCAACTGGCCGACAGCCCGAACCGCGTCGACACGCGCTCCGACGTCTACGCACTCGGCGTCATGCTCTATCAGTCCCTGACGGGACAGTTTCCGTATCCGCTCGACGTACCGATGGCCCAGGCGATTCAGAACATTCGGACGCGCGAACCGGAGCCACCGAGCCGGCTCACCCGCCGACTGTCGGACGACATCGATACGCTGGTGCTCAAGTGTCTGCACATGGATCCGAATCAGCGCTATCAGACGGCGGGTGAACTCGGCCAGGACATCGAGCGCTTCCTGCAAGGCCAGCCGCTCGAAGCGCGCCGCGACTCGACGGCCTACGTGCTGCGAAAGTACGCCAGCCGGTATCGCTGGACGCTGACCGCGGGCGCCGCCTTCGCCGCGCTGATGATTCTCGGCGCCATCACCACGACCGTGCTGTGGCGGCAGGCCGCCGCCGATCGCGACACCGCTGCGGCCGAAAAATCGCGCGCGGACCTGAGGTTCGAACAACTCCGCAGCCTGGCCCGCATGTTCATCTACGACCTTGATGAGAAGATCCGCGATCTGCCCGGCTCCACGCCGGCGCGACTGCTGATCACGGACACGGCACGCACCTACCTCGACGCGCTCGCGGCCGACGAAACCGCAGACGACGGACTTCGCAAGGATACCGCACTGGCCTATCGAAAAGTCGGCGAGATTCTCGGCCGACCGATGCACGCCTCGCTGGGTCGATACGACGACGCGATTGTCGTGCTCGGACAGGCGGAAGCCATGTTGGATGACCTGGCGCGCCGTCGCCCCGATGACCTGGGTATCCTGCGTGAACTCGCTGCGATCCAGATGCCGATGGCTGAGGTCCACCACGTCCAGCAACGGATGGACGAGGCCCGCGCCCATGCTCAGCGATATCTCGACATCACGCGGCAGGTCGCCGCGGCGAGCGGGGAACCGCGCGATCGGCGCGAAGCGGCGTTCGCCATGCTCAGTATGGCTGACCTGACGTCCGGCGGCGACGATGCGGATCAGGCGCTGACACTCGCGACCGAAGCGGCCGGTATTCTCGAAGCGCTCCCGGATGACGCGGAGTATCCCCAGGATCTGCGGCGCGACCGGTCCGTCGCGTACACGCGCGTCGGCGACCGGTACTACGACGCCGGCAACATCGCCGAAGCGCTGGCGTGGTATCGAAAGAGCCTCGCAAGCGACGAGGGGCGATTCAGCGTCTCGCCCGACAGCGTCACCGCCCGTCGCGATCTGACCGTCAGCCTGCTGCGCGTCGGCGATGCGCTGGTCCAACTCGGACGCGCGACGGAAGGGGCGCCGCTGGTGGCACGGGCGGTGGAACTTCGCACGGCTGCTCGCGCGGATGATCCCGGAAACGCCCAGGCGCTGCGCGACCTCTCGACCGCCTGCTATTCGCAAGGATTGGTTTATCGCGCGGCCGCGGACGCGCCTGACGCGGGCCCGAAGGCGCGGCTCGAAGCGCTGACCCAAGCCCGCAACGCCTGGCAGCGGTCGCTGGACCTCTGGCAGGAAATGGTCGACCGCGGCACGTTGCGCGAGGGCGATCGCGGCGCCGGCGACGAGCTGCGCGGTCTGATCGGGGAAGTCGACGCCCAGCTCCGCACCCTCGACGATTCTTCGGGCGAGTCAACCGGCGACGGTTCGTGAGATTCGTCGTGTACGGGGTCGGTCGGAGTGCGCATGACGCCTCCAGGCGGGTTCGGCGTGCTTGCGAGGTCAAGCGAGCCGGTCGGTCCGCGGTTGCAATCGGTTGGCGATCGGCGGCCGGCCCGTCAGACCTGGCAGGGCTGCCGTCGGGCGGCGGGGCGAGACGCGGGCTTCCGCCGAGCGCTCCGGCCGGTCGTCAGTCGGCTCATCGAGGCGGTCGCCTCGGCCAGGGAACGCTGGCTCAGCCAACGGGGTGGCCGCTTGCCGCGTTGTGCGTCGGCGCTGGAGCAATCGCGGCACACCCACGGCTGGTTCCGCTCCATGATCGAGATCATGAACCAGACCAGCAGAAAAAGCCCGCCGGTGATGAGCGCGAGCAGAAAGGCGCCCTCCGGACTGAACCTTCGGCTGACGTGCCAAGTCTGACGCCCACAGTCGGGACAGAAACGGCGGTTCTCAATCACACCCATGGCACGGCTCTCACCCACAGTTTTCGATGGCGCCTCGGTCTAAGGGCTGCACGGCGTTCGCGGCCCCCGGATTGCGGCAAGGCGCGGCGACGCGGAAGGGCCGCCGGCTGCCCTCAAGACCATACGATTCGAGGCCAACCGCGGGCGTGCGGCGGCCGATAAGCAAGGGAAGTCGGAGCCGACGAGGCCCGCAGACCGGCGCGGATCGGTCTGCGAAGCTGCACTTATGGGGCCGTGATGCCGAAGAATGGAGCGTGACCCGGCGGCAGGCCGGCCCGGCGGGCGGCGTCCGCTCGTCGGCGTCCGGCGACTCAGAACGCGGGGCGGCGGCCGAGGCCGCGGACCGCAGCGCGACGACTGGAAGCGTTCTCGTCGGTCGGCCAGCAGACCATGTGGGCTCTTAAGACCATCACCTTCGCCGGTTTCTTCCTCCTTCTGTGCGCGGCGTCGCTCTACAACCCGATCGTCGGCGTCGTCAATTACATGCTGGTCTACCAGATCGACCCGCGCGGTACCTGGTGGGGCGTTCCGCTTGCCAACACGGGCGTTCGGTTCTCATTCGTGGCGGCCCTGTTTCTTCTGGCCGGCATGGTGCTGTCGGCGCGCAAGGTTCCCAAGGTGCGTCCCATGCTGGACCCGTGGGAGATCGGCGCGCTGACGCTGGTGGCGATGTCGTTCCTGAGCGTCGCGATCGGCTCCGTGTACACCTACGAGACGGCGATGCGTCTGGACAAGTTCTGGAAGCTGATGCTGTTCGTGCTCATTCTGGGCCGGCTGGTCACCACGCGCCAGAACCTGCACGTCGTCCTCTGGACGATCGTGGTCGGAACGCTCTACCTGGGACGCGAGGCCTACATTGCATCGCCGGACCGCTTCACGCAGGGTCGTCTGAACTTCGTCGGCGGCGCAGACTTTCACTATTCCTCCGCCGTCGCCGCCCATCTCGCGGCGATGCTGCCGCTTGTCGGGACGGTCCTTTTGATCAGCCGGAGCTGGTACGCCAAGCTCATCGTACTCGGCACCGGAGCGCTGGCGTTCAACGCGCTGGTGCTGTGTCGTACCCGGTCCGCGTTCATCGGCCTGACGGCCGGCGGCGTGGCGGCGCTGCTGGCCGCGCCCCGGGCTCGCCGGTTCCGCATTTACTTTCTCATCCTGATCTGCGTTCCCCTCGCGCTGCGGCTGACGGACGGCGGCTTCTGGGAGCGCATGGCCACCCTGATCGACCCGGTCGCCCATCAGGAAGATCCGGCGATTTCGACGAGGATGGACATGTGGCACGTCGGTCTGGAGATGATCAACGATCACCCGTTCGGCGTGGGGGCCGGCAACTTTGAACACATGAGTCGCTACTACTACAAGGAGCGTCGCGCCGCCCACAATTCTGCGATCAGTTGCGTCGCCGAACTCGGCATCCAGTCCGGGTTCCTGTTCCTGCTGATGCTCTACAGCAGTCTTCGCAAACTCTACCGCTGTGTGCGTATGGCCGACCAGTCGTACGCCCCGCTGGAAACGCGATTCCTGGCGTACGGGATTCTCATTGCGATGATTACGTACCTGGTGGCCAGCTTCTTTACCGACCGGTTCTACGCCGAGTCGTTCTGGTGGACGCTGACGCTGCCGCTGTGCCTGGAGCGCACCGTTTTGCGCGAGGCGCGCGAACGCGTCGCCGCCGAGGAACCGGAGCCCGCGCTGAACCAGCGCGACGTCGCACGACCGTGGATCGGCCTGCCGGGCCTGGCCCCGGCCTGACGTCGTCGGCACCCTGACCGGTGGAAAGCGAGCCTGTCGCATGTCCGTTCCGCGCGTACTGCACGTCATTGACCGCCTGGAGCGGGGCGGCACCGAACGGATGCTGGTGACTCTGCTCAATGGCTTCGACCCGCGGCGATTCGACCATGAACTCGTGACGCTGCGCCGATGCGGAGCGTTGACCGCGCAATTGCCTGACACGGTGGCCTGCCGGCCGTTGAACCGCGCCGGTCGTGCCCGCGGCGCGGGTCTGTCGCTGGCCGCGCTCATTGACGTCCGCCGGCCGACGATCATCCACGCGCGCAACACCGGCGTCTGGTTCGACGCGGTCGTTGCGCGCGTGCTCCGGCCGCGGGTGCGACTGGTGCTGAGCTATCACGGGCTTGACGGGGGGGGCGAACTGTCGCCTCGGCATCGCCGACTGATCCGATGGGGGCGACGGCTCGGCGCCGGGTTCCTCACCGTGTCGGAGGCCGGCCGGGCGCAGCTTCACCGGGCCGGCGTCCCGGACGCACGCCTCTACGTCATCCCCAACGGCGTCTCGACCGAGCGATTCTGCCCGCCGGAACGCGAGGCGCGGGAGGCCGCACGTCGGACGTTCGGCTTCGGCCCGAGCGACGTCGTCATCGGGTCGGTGGCGTCGCTGACGCCCGTCAAACAGCCCGCGGCGCTGATCGCCTGCGTGGCCGACCTCGCGGGCCGGGGTCTTCCGGTGCGACTGCTGCTTGTCGGGAGCGGCGACCTCGAATCGGCGCTGCGGACGCAGGCCGCCGGGCTGGGGGTGTCGCCGCGGGTCAGCTTCGCCGGTTGGCGCGACGACGTTCGCGCGTGCCTCGCGGCCATGGACATCTTTGCCTGCGCCAGCCTCAGTGAGGGGATGAGCAACAGCCTGCTGGAGGCGATGGCGAGCGGGCTGCCCGTGGTGGCGACCGACGTAGGCGACAACGCGCGCGTCGTCGGGGGAGACGGCGCCGGCCGGATCGTGCCATCCGGCGACGTCGCGAGCCTGGCGCGAGCCTTGGCGGATCTTGCGGCAGATCCGGAAGCCCGTCGCGACGCGGGCCGGGCGGCCCGGTGTCGAGCCGCCCGGTTCTCGATCGACGCCGCCATCGAAGCGTATGAGTCGTTCTATCGCCGCCTGACGGCTGACCGCATCCCGCGTGGCTTTGGGGGAGCGTCGCTCGCCAGGGCGGCCGCGGTCGGCGGCTGACGGGCGTCCGGTAATGACGCAAACCCGCCGGTGGGGGGTGCGACGTTTAAGGGGCGTTCCCACCCGTCCGAAAACAGGATTAGCGCAGATCCCGTGAGCGCTGCCGGTGCGCGGGTCCGCGTCGTTGGTGTGGCGGGGCCGGATTCGGTCCGACCGCCGGCATGGGGTCTGCGGAAAGCACGAGAGTCATGGCGTCCAAAAAACAGCCGGGTACCCATCGCGATGCACACGCCTCGACGCAGCCGCAGTCGGTGTCGGCGGAGCTGCACGCGGACGAGCGACCGTTTAACGAGCTGCGCGTCACGCTTCACGCCGCGCTCGGCATCCTCTCCGTACGGCGATGGTTCTTCTTCATTCCGTTCTGCCTCGCGGCCAGCGCCGTCTTTCTCGGCAGTCTTCGCCTGCCGAGAACGTACAACGCCAGCACGCGCTTTGAACGCCGCGACGATCCGGTCTTCATGGAACTGCCCAAATCGGCCGGCACCGGCGACTTCTCGCTCTTCCGCCAGACGCTGGAACGCGACATTACCTCGCCCGACTACATGGCCGAAGTCGCGGATCATCTCGGGCTGGTGGACGATCTGCCACGCGACGAGACGGGCCAACTGACCCCCGAGGGCCTGAAGCGCGCCATGGCCATTGGGCAGGGGCTGGCCGGTTCGATCCGCGTCGTCAGCCGCGAGCGAATGCCGCACATGGACCTCATCGAGGTGATCTACTCCGGCCCCGATCCGGCCATCGGCCCCGGGCTCGTGGATGAAGTGAAGAACACCTACATCCGCCGAACGACGGCGCGGATTCGGGATTTCCTGAACGCGCAGCAGAATTGGTACACCGATCGACTCGACGAAGCCACGGAGCGGGTCGCCCGTGCTCAGGAGGGGCTGAATGCCGTTCAGCTCGAGCATCCGTACGCCGACACCGGCAATGCCCACGTCCTGGCGCAACGGTTCGAGGATCTGGCCCGGGAGAAACGCGAACTCGAGATGCGCCGCGACAGCCTCATCGCTGAGATCGCGGCCGAAGAGCAGTTCCTCGCGGTCTCCGAGCGACCTTCGGCGCCGTTGGCGGCTGCGCAGACGGAGGAGTGGTCGGCGCCGCTCAGCGAGGCGTCGCGCCGGCTGGCGACGCGAATGGAACGCATCGAGCTGGAAATCCAGGAACTGCGGATCACCCGCGGCATGACGGACGCCCATCCGAGTATTCAGGCGCTGCGGGCGGAATGGACCGCGACGCAGGCGCTGCTCGACGCTCAGCGGCAACTGGACGAAGCGGCTTACGCGGCCGGGCCGACCGCCGACGATGGCGGCGACGGCAGCGCCTGGTCTCCGGAGCGGGCCAAGAGCGCGGTGTCCGTCAACGCGCTGAAGCGTCAACTTCACTACGTGGATGAGCGCCTGGGAACCATTCAGGAGCGGGCCGCGGCTCTGGACGACGCCCGCGAGGGACTGCTCAACGATCACGACAAGATCGCCAGCGCCGAGCACGTCTTGAGAACGGCGCGGGCCGAGGCGCAGCACTATCAGGACATTCTCAACAAGATCGTGCCGGTGTTGCGTGCGAACGACCTCGGCCACGCGGTCAAGTTCGAGGAGGAGCGGCCGGCGCGCGGCAGCCGCATCGCGGTCGATCCGAAGACCAAGACGATCATTCTCGCCGCCATCTTTGCGGGGATTTGTGCCGGAGTGATCTTCGCCATCCTGGCGGAACTGGTGGATCACGTCTATCGCAGCTCCAGCCAGGTCGCCAAGAGCCTGGGCCTGTCGGTGCTCGAAACCATCGACGTGATCGTCACCGGCGCGGATCGTCGCCGGCGGCTGGTGCGTCGACTCGTCGTTGCGCCGATCGTCGTTACGCTCGGTCTGGCTGTGCTTTCGGTCAGCGGGCTGGCGGCCTACCTGAGCCTGCAGGATCCGGCCCGGTACGAGCGGCTGAGGGGCCTGCCGTCGAGCGTGCTGGGCCAGTTCGGGGGGCCGTTGGTCACGAGCACGTCTCCCACGACG
This sequence comes from uncultured Phycisphaeraceae bacterium, assembly GCA_964648365.1. Taxonomy (GTDB): domain Bacteria; phylum Planctomycetota; class Phycisphaerae; order UBA1845; family UBA1845; genus SURF-32. The sequence continues at coordinate 605 of CAZYLK010000157.1, read as the reverse complement.
CCCTGACCGGAACATTCCTGCCGGGCGCCCCTTGCTGCGAACATTTTGGAACAGCAGCGGCTCAGGCGCCGTCGCCGGCTGACCTGCATGCACGTTTTCGCGGCGCCGGTTCCGGGGTAGGCTTCCTCGTGCAATCGAGGAGGCTGCCATGGATCGCGAGAGTTTGCTGAAGATCTGGACGCAGTGGTGGGACGGCGACATCTGGATCGCGCCGTGGGGTAAGGCGCTTACCGATCTGACCCCGCAGCAGGCGGCCTGGTCACCGGCGCCGGGGCGGCACTCGATCTGGCAGATCGTCACGCACGTGCTGTTCTGGCGGCGCGTCACGTTCACCCGCCTGGCGGGCCGAACGCCGCCGGACGACGCCACGACCGCGGCCGAGCAGTTCGCCCCGCCGCCGCGCGTAGACGACGCATCCTGGCGCGCGATCTGCGACGACGTCCAACGCTCGCATCAGCAGATCATCGAAGCCATCACGGACGAGGCGACGCCGCTGGAGCGCTTCCAGTACCACATCGCCCACGACGCCTATCACCTCGGCCAGATCATGGTGCTGCGGGCGCTGCAGGGCCTGCCGCCGGTGGCGTGAATGTCGAATGTCGAAT
>CAZYLK010000156.1:0-15252 GCA_964648365.1 uncultured Phycisphaeraceae bacterium | reverse complement strand
GCCGTGTTCGCCGTCGTCGCCAGGACGAAGCGTCCCTCGATCCGTCCGAAGTCGCCTTCGATCGTCAGTTGCGGCGCGCGAAACGTCAGCACCATGCGGGCCGCGCCGAACAGGTATGCCCGGGTGCCCGTCAGGAGCGGGACGCGCAGGCCATCGACGTAGCGCGACACGGCCGCGTCAAAACCCATCGTGGCGACGGTGCAGAAGTAACGTCCATTGACGCGGCCAAGGTCCAGCGGTTGCCGACGACCGCGGAGGATCGCGTCGAGGGTCGTCTCGATGTCGGCATGAAGCCCGAGCACGCGGGCCAGGTCGTTGCAGCGGCCGGAGGGGATGATGCCCAGCGCGGGGGTCGCGGCGGGAGCGCTGGCGCCGCCGAGCCGCGCTTCGGCGGCGGGCGCGGCGGAACCGTCGACGTCGCTCTCAGGCAGGCGCGCCGCGCGATGCTCCGCCAGCGCCGAGGCCACTTCCTGAATCGTGCCGTCCCCGCCGCACGCGACGATGCAGTCGTATTGGGGGGGGGCGTCAGATGGATGCCCGGCATCCGCGGCGTCGGCCAGGCGCTGCGCGGCGCAGTGCCGCGCATCACCTGGCTGCGTCGTTTCGTAAAGATCGACCACGACGCCGGCGCGGCGCAGCCCGTCCGCCACTCGCTCACACCAGTCCGCGCGACGGCGACGGCCCGATGTCGGGTTGGCGATGATCAGAACGTGTCGCGGCCGGTCCGTCATGCAGGCATGGGGTGGATCCGCACCGGAACCCGACCCGGCCCGACGATAGAGCAAGCCCCGTCACGCCGCAACCGGAGGCGGCACGCCGCGCGCGCCGGCGTGCGTGACGCAATCCGCGGGGCTATCAAGCCGTTGGCGGCGCGCGTGGCACGGGCATCTTGCCCGTGATTGCGACTCGGTATTTGGCTTGCCTGGACGGAAACCGATTCACGACAGAGGCAGGGGCCTGCCACCCTCCGAATCACGGCCAGGATGGCCGTGCCACGTCCGAGCGTGCCCGCCGGGTCTGTCACGCACGCCATCCGCCGCAACATCACGCGCAGTCGCAGCGCTTCCGCTTGATCTTGCAGAATCCCGGCCGGCCGTCCGGGCAGGGCTGCTCCGTCTTCAGCTTCTTGTTGCAGGAGCGCACGTCGTCGCACTGCACGCCGGAATCGTAACCGCACGGTTGCGGCTCGGGACACGCCCGGCAGCCGCCCTTCGCTTTCACCTTCTTGTCCTGATAGCGGCAGGAGGACTGGAACGACCGGCACTCCTGAAACCCGGTGTCGCAGTCGCCCGGGTTGGAGCAGGCCGGACCCTCCGGGCAGATGCCGATACAGACGTTCGGCTTGTTGGGGCAACACGTATTGATGGCGCAGAACCGGCCCGGATCGCAGTCGTCGTCCGTCTGGCAGGCGGGGTTGTCGCAGGAGCCGTCGTTGACGTCGCCGCAGCCGCCGCGGCCGTCGCTGCGCGTGCCGCAGTAGCACAGCCCGTCCGCCCCTGCCGCGTCCGGGCCGAACGCATGGTCGGCGGGCGCCGCCGGCGACGCGGCGATGGCTGGCGCCTGCGGTGAAACCTGATCCAAACCTGCCGGGGCGGCGGCGATGACGCCCATTGCGATCGCCACGGCCAGTGTGCTCAGCAGTCCCTTCTTCATCCTCTCGTCTCCTGATTATGGAACGTGGCGAAAATCGCTTCCGACCCGCGCCGCCGATGCGGCAGCAACCTCTCTGAGGCTAGGGAATCGGCCGCTGCGATTCAAGCGCGATTGCACACCGTTCGCGCGATCCACTAACATAGTTGCCGCCGCGTGGAGTTATCGCCCATGAGCACCCTGCTGATCGCCATCGGTACGTTCGTCGCGTACCTGCTCGCTTACCACACGTACGGCCGCTGGCTGGGGCGGAAGATTTTCAACCTCGATCCCAACGCCGCCGTGCCGAGCGTGCAGATCAACGACGGTTGCGACTACGTCCCCACGCCGAAGGAGGTCGTCTTCGGCCATCACTTCACCAGCATCGCCGGCACGGGGCCGATCGTGGGGCCGGCCATCGCGGTTTTTTGGGGGTGGCTGCCGGCGCTGGTCTGGGTGCTGGTGGGGTCGATCTTCATCGGAGCGGTTCATGACTTCGGCGCGCTGGTGGTCAGCCTGCGCAGCCGCGGCCAGACGGTGGGCGAAGTCGCGGGGCGGATGATCAACCGGCGGGCGCGGCTGCTCTTCCTGGCCATCCTGTTCATGGCGTTGACCGTCGTGATCGGGATCTTCGGGCTGGTCATCGCGGTGATCTTCGCGGTCTATCCGGTCAGCGTATTGCCGATATGGTGCGAGCTTCCCATGGCGGTGGCCATCGGCATCTGGGTCTACAAACGCAAAGGCCATCTACTCGTCCCGTCGCTGATCGCATTGGCGCTGATGTATGCGTCTATTGGGGTCGGCGCATACTACCTGCCGATCGACCTGACCGCGCTCGGCTGGGGGATCGGGGCGACGGGCGCGGCCGCGGCAGCCGCGGGGCACTCGCCGTACTGGAACGCCATCGTCATCTGGACGGTGATTCTGTTGGTCTACTGCTTCGTCGCCTCGGTGCTGCCGGTGTGGACGCTGTTGCAGCCGCGCGATTTCATCAACAGTCATGAGCTGACGCTGGCGCTGGGGCTGCTGTTCGCCGGATTGGTGGCCGCGACCGTAACGGGGGGGGGCATCGAGTTTGTCGCGCCGGCCGTCAACGCCTCACCGCCGTCCGACGCGCCGCCCATCATTCCCTTCCTGTTCATCACCATCGCCTGCGGCGCCGTGAGCGGCTTTCACTGTCTGGTCTCCAGCGGCACGTCGAGCAAGCAGATCCGCAGCGAGCCGGACGCGAAGTTGGTCGGCTACGGCGCCATGCTGCTGGAGGGGGGGCTGGCGGTCGTGGTGATCCTGGCCTGCACCGCGGGGTTGGGCAAAGGCGTGTACGACTACGACGCAGGCATCGGCCGCTACGTGGCGACGATGCACGACGGCGTGGCCGTGACCGGCGCGGAGGCGTGGAGCAAGTATTACGGCGCGGGGTCGTGGGCAAAGATGCGCCTGCCGGAGATGATCGGCGGCTTCGTCGAGGGCGGGGCGAACATGCTGGCGGCGGTAAGCATTCCTATCACGTTCGGCATCGGCATCATGGCCGTGCTGGTCGCGTCGTTCGCGGCCACCACGCTGGATACCGCCACACGCCTGCAACGCTACGTCGTCACCGAGCTGGCCGATGCCGTGGGGGCGAAGCCGCTGACGAATCGCTACGCCGCCACTGCGATCGCCGTGCTGACCGGTGGCGGCATTGCCATGATCGCCGGCCCCAACGGCCCCGGCAGCGGCGGGCTGATCCTGTGGCCCGTGTTCGGCGCGACCAATCAGCTTCTGGCGGGCCTCTCATTCATGGTCATCGCCTTCTACCTGATCCGCCATCGCAAGCCGGTGTGGTTTCTGGTCATACCCATGCTGCTGATGATCGTGCTGCCCGCCTGGGTGTTGATCGTGCAGCTCTTCGGCGAAAGCGGCTGGTTGGCATCACGTCAGTGGATCCTGGTCGGCATCGGCGCGGCCACGCTGCTGCTGCAGGTTTGGATGGTGGCGGAAGGGCTGCTGATGTGGGGTCGCGCCCGCGGGGTGGCGCCCCCGGCGCTGCTCCCATTGGACGGCTTCTGCGCGGACTGTGGCTACAACCTCCACGGGAACGCCTCCGGCGCATGTCCGGAGTGCGGGACGGATGTGAGGCTGCCGGGGCGGGCGGCGCCGATCGACGCAACGGCGGGCTGACCCGGCCGGTCCGTTACCGGTATGCTCTGTGCCGCTATAATCCAGATGGAGGTGAGCATGACGGCACGAACGGGATCCCCGTCGAGGACAAGCGTCAATCGGCACGTTCTGGCGGTCAGCGTCATCGTTGCCGTTGCGACGACGCTTCCCACGATCGCCCAGATGACGCGCCCGCCGCAGCCGGATGAACAGGGGCGGGTCGATCCTTCCGTCAAACCCGTCCCCTGCGGCCCCTGGACGGTGCTGCACAACATGGTGCTCAAGCGCGATGTCGAGGGCGTCCGGCGGGAGCTTGCCGGCGGCGCCGACGTCAATGCACGGACACGGGATGGCGCCACGCCGCTGATGCTCGCCGTAAAGTATGGGCAAAGCCCCGTGGAACTGGTTCGCCTGCTGGTCGAAGCCGGCGCCGAACTTGAAGCGCGCGACCAGCGCGGCTTCACCGCCGTTGCGATGGCCGCCGAACAGCCGAATGCCGACGTCACCCGCTTCCTTGCCCGCGCCGGCGCAAACCTTGAAACGCTCAACAACCTCGGCATGACACCGCTGATGAAGGTGGCCGCCGTTCTTGATCTCGAGCGGGTGAAGATTCTGGTCGAAGCCGGTGCGCGGCTCGACACGCGGAGCAGCGACGGGGAAACCGTGCTGGCATTCGCGGCCCGCAACGAGCGGCGGGAGATTCTCAAGTACCTGATGACGCTGTCGCCCGACGTCAACGAACGGGATGACAGCGGCATGACGCTGCTGCATGCGGCATTATCCGCACGGGACGCCGACATCGCTTCGCTGATCGCCAACGGCGCGGACGTCAACGCGCGGGCCTCATTCGATCAGACGCCGCTGATGTACGCGGCGCGATCAGGATCGAAAGAACACGTCGGACGGCTGCTGGATGCCGGTGCCCGCTGGGCGGATACCGACCTGAACGGCAAGATGGCGCTGCACCACGCCGCCGAAAACGGGCACGTCGAGGCGTTTCAACGGCTGCTGGAGGCCGGCGCGTCGATCGACACACCTACAGCGGGTGGCAACACACCGCTGATCGTAGCGGCTCGTGCAGGGCGGGCGGAGATGATTCGATGGCTGTTGGAACATGGGGCCAACCTGGAGGCAGCGGAGTCCGTAGATTCACCCGTTACCGCCGCGGTGCGATTCTGTCGCGGCAACTCCGAGGCCGTGCTGGAGGTGCTGTCCGAGGCGGGCGTTTCGATGGACCTGCCGGACCGGCACGGCCGATCCGCTCTGATGGTGGCAGTCGAGTCGCACGCAGATAGGTTGACTTGCATCGAGTGGCTGCTGCGTCACGGTGCGAGTGCGAATCGTGCCACGCCCTCCGGCGACACGCCGGTGCTGCTCGCAGCCCGCATCGACGGCCGAGGCAGCGCCGAGGTGCTCCGACGGCTGCTCCAGGCCGGCGGGGATCCGAATGCCATCGACGCGCGGCGCCGCAATGCGCTGCAGCTCGCGTGCGACAAGTCCGACGGGGCACAGAAGGTCGCCATACTCCTCGAAGCGGGCGCCTCACCGGTCGACCCCGCCACGGGGAGATCTCCCGCACTCTATGCTGCCGCTCAGGCGGGCAAGCTCGACGTGTTCAAGCTGTTGTTTGTGGCGATCCCGGACGATGAGCGCGTGGATCAAGCGATGAACGCCATCATGCCCGCCGTCAATCGCGGACATGGCGACATCATCGAGTGGCTATGGGTGCGATACGCGCCGGAACCACCCGCGAAGCTGGTGTTACGAACGTGGGAGCTGACGCTGCGGAGTGGAAACATCTCGCTGGTGCAACTCTTACTCAAGCGTGGCGTGCATCCCGATACGCCATACCGCGACGGGCAGCCGCCGTTGCATTTCGCCAGTGGGTCCGGGCCCGTCGAGCTGGTCCAGTGCCTTCTGGACGGCGCTGCCAGCGTCGACGCCCGTGCGAATGATGGTACAACGGCGCTGATTCAGGCTGCCCGTCGGCGTGACGACGCGGTGCGGGTGATGGCGATGTTGATCGCGGCGGGCGCTGACGTGAACGCTCGCGATGCGTCCGGCGCGACGGCATTGAGCCACGCCGTCGCAAGCCCCGTCGAGGATGTGGATCGACTGGCGCTGCTGGTGGATGCCGGTGCGGACGTGCTGGCCGGCAGCGCGACGCCCCAGTCCGCTATACCGGCCGCTGGGCGATCCGGTAAGCTTGCCGCGATACGTTATTTCGTTGGGTTGGCTCCAGACGGCAGTCGCAAGACTGATGCGTTGGCCGCGGCCGTCGGTGAGGCCGCCCAAAAGGGGCATGATAGCCTTCTTGCCTTCCTGATCGAACAGGACGCACCCCTCAACCGCCGCTCGCTGGGCGACGCAGGTGGGTTCGAGTATTACTTCGCGAACGCGCAGCCTCACGTGATGAGCAAGCCCGTCAGAGTCCCCGGCGCGGCCCCGGTCGGCTCCACGCCCGTTCTCTGGGCCGTTCGCAATGGCCACACCTCGACGGTTAATGTGCTCCTTGGAGCCGGCGCGGACCCGTTCCTGACAGGACCGTTCGATCAGACGGCGCTGATGTATGCTGCCCGGCGCGGCAACCTCGATCTGGTGAGACGCCTTCTTGACGCGGGGCTCCGTGCCGATGCCCTCGATGAGTACGGCAACAACGCACTTGCCCATGCGGTTACGCAAGCGATAAGCGGCGCGATCGTCCGCACGCTTGCCGAGGCCGGCGCCGATCCGAATGTCATCGATGACTTTGGCCGCGCTCCCCTGTCACATGCTCTGGCTGGCGCCGAGCCGGAACGAGTGGAGCTGGTGAGGCTCCTGCTGGAGCTCGGCGCAGATCCGAGCACACCCGGCGCCAAGGAGCCCGCGCTCTCGCTCGCAACGCGGCACGGCCGCGCTGACGCTGTTCGCGTGCTTCTTGAAGCCGGTGCGGACATCGATGCTGTCGATGAGTCCCGAACGACGGCCCTCATGCATGCGATTGGTCACACCGACCTGACGATCGCTGCGTTGCTCCTTGAGGCCGGAGCGAACCCGAACGCTGCCGACCAGGGAACGCGTACGGTCGCGATGCACGCGGCCCTGCGCAACAATCCAGACGCGCTGAAGCTGCTGGCCCAACACGGAGCAAACCTGAACGTCCAGGACGTCGGCGGGCAGACGGCCTTGATCCTCGCCGTCGTCGCACAGCGGGCCGACGCGATCGTCACGCTCGTAGAGCTGGGAGCGGACGTGAAAATCACCGACCGCCGTGGGCAGCGAGCACTTCGCCACCTGCCGTCAGAGTATTCGCCGACAATGGGCGGTTACGGCGGAGCGCGGTGGACCGAAGCACAGTACGAGCGCATCCGGCGACTCCTGCGGGGGAAAGGGTCGCGCTGAAATGGCCACTCGACCGGTTCCTGTCGCCGGCGGGCGTAGTTGACAGCGGGTGGAGTGGCCGCCGCTGGCGCCGCGCAACCAGGGTGCTTCCCGTCGACCTGAACCGCGGAAAGGGCGCCGCGACAAACGTCAAATATCCGACCCCCGCCCGCGAATCCCTCTTGCCGGCCGTGTCTGGCCCCATAATGAACCGTGCCCAAGAGTGGAGCCCTCGCGATGTTCACCCGTCAGCCGCAGAATGCACCCTACGCAGCGCCCATCCGCCGACACTCTTTTTTCTCCGCCCTGGCCTGGGGCGGCAGTGCCACGCTGATCGCGCTGATTGCCAGCGTCACCATCCTGGCCAAGAGTGGTCTGGGCATGATCGACCGTAAAAGCGACGACGTGCTCGGGTTCGTCCACACGGCGTTGGAATCGCTGCCGGAACTCGTCGAGTCGCTGCCTCCGGCGATTGGCGACGCGCTGAACGATGAGCGTCGGGCCGACTACGCGCCCAGCCTCCAGGTCGCCGCCCGCCTGACGGACGTTGACGCCAACGGCTGGGTTCGCCCGTCGATCGAAATCACCAATTCCGGCGACCGGATCGTCTCGATGCTGTCGATGCGCGTGGTGCTGCTGTCGCCCGACGGCCACGTGCTGGCCGAGCGGAACGTCTGGGCGGCCACACCCATCGCGGCCGACGACGACTGGCGCGGCCCGCTCCAGCCAGGTAACACCCGGCGGCTGAGCGAAGGGTTCTACGTCTCGCGCGGGTTGCGCAACCTCGACAAGGTCGATGTCGCGGTGGAGCTGACCGACGTGCGCGTGTGGCGCGGCCCCGTCTCGCACTCGGCCGAGCGCCCGGCGGAAAGCGACGTGCGCGTAGCTTCGTCGCAGCCATAAACGCTGTCCGCCGAAGGCTTACTCGCGGGCGCGACGTCGGTCCGGAACTGATTCTGGGGTCGGACACGGAGCCAAACGATGCGGGCATGCGGCTGCGGTTGATCGGTGGCGGCCCGCCCGGCGCAGCAAACCGACCTCGGCCGAGCAACGCGGGACGCTGGCGGAGTTCAAAAAGGGAAAACCCCCCGGACCGGAGCGGCCGGCCGGGGGGCTGTTCATTTCCTGCCTTCCAGGGACAACGCCCGTCACGCGAAGCGGCGGCGGACGAAGCCCACCATGCCGAGTCCGAGCGCGGCGAGAATCGCGGCGCCGGGGGCGGGGATCATCACGAGTTGATCCTGGCGGAAGATCGTGCGGTTCGCATCGCCCCACAGGTTCAGCACGCGAACGTTGCCGATGCCGGACGTCCACACGTTATTCGCCACGGCGTCGACGGCGAGATCGCGCCAGGTGATCGCCTGGTTCTTGACCGAGAGCAATTCGCTGCCGAGCTGGCCGACGGTTCGCTCGTTCTCGAGCAGCCAGATTGCGATCTGAAGCGAACGGGCGTCCTTCTCGCGATCGTCGCCCGGCGTGTACTCGTAGCCCTCTGCCCCGAGCGCGCCGGTGCGGAACTGCGTGTACAGGTAGGCCGTTTCGGGTGAGACGTCGTCGCTCGGCTTGTTGCCGGGGCCCTTGTTGCCGTTGGAGCCGCCGCCGCCCTCAGTGGCGTAGTCCGTGATGTCGGCCCAGTAGGTGGCCGGCGGTCCGATGTGCTCGGAGTGTTCAACGCAAAACGTCTGGAACGAGTTGCCGCTGATGTCCGACGAGGCGCCGAACACCACGCCGGACGGCAGACTCACGTTCGTGATGGTGAACTCGCCGGCGTTGCCCATCGCGTAGTTGTTGTTCTGCGCGATGTGGACTTTGTACGTTGCGGGTGAATCGTACAGGTCCGCCCGCGCTGCCGACGCAGCCGCCAGCAGCGCCGCTCCCCCCATCATCAAAAGGCACTTACGATGCATGCTCTCTTCCCCTCCCTCACATAGTTCAGAGCCGGGCCGGGCTCCCCCGACGGCTCCTGGTGTATTTCGCAACGGCCGGTCACGCCGCGACGACAACGGCTCGAGCGGCGGTCCAAGGCCGCGCGCGAGTCTGCGGAGTCTAGCGAACACTATCCTCCTGATTCAACACATGCTGTCGCGATTATGTGGATATAGGTCGTTTGGGGTAAGTGAGGCCAATAATAGTGGCGCGGTAGAACGTCGGGCCGATGGTGTCGAGACCTCGGGACACCGCCAGCGGCACGGCCGGGCGCACGCACGGGTCGGGAGCGCGCGGCAACAAAAAACCTCCGGCAACTCGGAAGAGCCCCGGAGGCGTGAGTGGATTGTCGTTGCGGGGCTCGGGCTCTACGCTGGCTGACGGCGTCGTAGCGCTGCCAGGCCAAGGCCGAGCGCCGCAAGGAGGGCAGCACCCGGAGCGGGGATCATAATCAACTGGTCCTGCTTGAACGTGTACTCGCCGTTGTGCTCCCGATCCTGCCGGCCCCAGAGGTTAAGAACGCGAACGTTGCCCAGCCCCTCATGCCACGTGTTGCCGACGGCATTAAGCGCCTCCGCCTCCCAGATCAACGCCAGATCACGCGCTGCCGCCTCGCCGTTGAAGTCGCTGGGCTTGCGCTCTTCCTCGAGGAACCAGATGGCGATCTGCAGGGCACGCGAGTTCTGGGCGCGGGCCGGGTTGGCGTTATCAACGTCGTACAAGTCGCCGTTGCGGAACTGCGTGTACAGATACGCCGTCGCGTACGAAAGGTCGTCTGATGGTGAGCCGCCGGGCCCCCTGTTGCCGGTGGCGCCGCCACCACCGCCGGTCGCGTAATCCGTGATGTCCGCCCAGTACGTTCCGCCGGACGCGATGTGCTCTTTGTATTCGAGGCAGAATGTCTGGTAAGAACTGTTGTTCTTGTCGGAATCCGTGCCGAAGATCACATTGGAAGGCAGGTTATACTGCGCAGGCCCAGAATTGGTGATCGTGAACTCGCCGCCGTTGCCGACGGCGTAGTTACCATTGCCCTGGACGATGTCGATCTTGTACTTCGCGTCGGAGGCGTAAATGTCCGCGCGGACCGGTGCCGCTATCCAGACGACACCAGCGATTCCCAGAAAAACGCGCCAAGCTGAGTGCATCTCTTCTCTCTCCCGCTCGCCGAGCCGCAACTCCGGCGACCGATAAAGCGAGTATGATACAGTCCCCATGATGGGGCGGCAAGCGGTCGTGACCGGAAACGGCGCCTCCAGGCCCCATAACTTTCACGTCCTCACCCGATCCAGCAGCACGAACGCGACCGGGGCAAAGACCATGATCGGCAGCCATACGGGGAGGGCCGTCGAGGCGCCGGGGGAGAGGCGCTGGGCGAAAAAGTTGAGGACGTAGCAGGCGCCGCAGATGGCCAGGCAGCGGCCGGCGTCGCGAGCGACGTTGGTGGGGGAGCGGTCCAGGATGAGCGGTAAACCCAGCAGCAGCAAGACCATATTGACGCCGAAGCTGGCGATCCGGGCGTCGCGGGTCTGGCGGACGACGCCCGCCACCGCGGGTTGGGCGGGTTCCAGGGCTCCCAGGTCGGCCAGGCTCAGGAATCGGATCCACTGCTCGGATTGACGGAGCTGGATCGCGCGCGGGTTCAGGTCGCTTTCGTAGTACTGCACCGGTTCCTGGACCCGCTGCGTGTGAGCGCCGAAGTCACGGACGACGCCGGCGACGGCCGGCCGCGTTCGCAGGCCGCGCTCCAGCTCCCAGCGCCCCCCCGCGGGAAGATCCCGGACCTCCCGCCATGTCGCCCGGTCCGCCTCGAGCACGCCCTTCAGGGCGCCCCGGTCGTCGCGCTCGATGACCGTCATGCGGTGCAACTGCTGCTGGGACGGTTCAAACCGCCCCGCCGAGAGCAGCAATCCCTCCCGGTCCGGCATCAGTCGAACGGCGTACGCCTGTCGCCCGGCGACGTCGTCGTGGCGCCGCGATAGCTGGTGTGCGACGCGCGGGATGATCCACTCGGTGTCGACGACCAGCAGTGACGTGGTGACCAGTGAAAACAGCACGATCGGGACGGCCACACGATACAGGCTGATGCCGGACGACAGCAGCGCGGTCAGTTCGTTCTGACGTCGCGTGCGGGCGATGGTCAGCAGGCACGCGAAGAGCGTGATGACCCCCGAGAGCTGGGAAAAGTAGAGGCTCAGATTGGGCAGGTAGTAACTGGTGACGTTTCGCAGAACCTCTGCCGTGGGCAGACCGTGCTCCGTGAACTCGTCCATGTTCACGAACAGATCCATGCTGACGTATAGCAGCATCATGACCGTCAACGCGATCAGGTAGTTCTGCGTCAGCATCTTCAGGATGTAGCGGTCCACGACCGACAGCACGCGATTACGTCCTTTCCATCCGCCCGGACGCCCCGGTCAACGTTTCAGCACGCGGGTCACGAATACCAGATCGACGATCGTGACCAGGGTCAGGCCGCTCCACAGCACGACAAGTCCGAGCGTTTCGGTTCCTGTTTTTTCGAGCAGTTGCTTGCCGGCGACGATGGCGATGACCACGACCAGCGACGGAATGAAGCTGATGCCGAACGCGGTCAGCATCTGCGAATCCCGCAGCATCACGCCCAGCACGGCCGCCAGCGTCACCAGCACCGGCACGCTGAAGGCGAACGCGAACCGCTGATGAATGACGCCGGTGATTTTCTGCAACGTCGCACTCCATTCGTGCCTCGCCCGCGCCTCCTGGCGGACCAGGAGCGGATCGCCTTCTCCGTCGCGGGACGTCCGTGCGGCCTCCGCCGCCAGTGTTTCAGCGTCCATGCTGACGAGTTCCGCGATGGTTGCGGCCGGGAGGCGCAGCGTCGGCGACGTCCACTCAGGAATGCGAATCGACGCCTCGGGATCGGCGAAGTCGCCGAGATAGACTCCGTCGAAAAGCCGCAGCGAGAGCGTGATCTGATCGAGCGAGCCGTCGCGCCCGATTTCCAGGAAAACACGGGGCGCGGTAATTCGCCGTTCCGCGCCGGACCGCTTCTCGATCACGACGATCGGCTTCTCGGCGCTTTCCCACGTGACGCCGCCGTCCTTGTCCACCAGGGGGACGGCCGTGGTTTCGACGCGCAGCGACTCATGCTCGTCGCCCAACTGGAACGCGCCGAGCTCGCGCGCGTGCTTGAGCACCCGCTCGCGCGTCCTGGCCCGAGCGACGGCGATGCGCAGCCGGTCCATCTCCGACCGGACGTCCACCCACTCGCCCGGGTCTTCGCGCAGGCGAAGCAGATCGCCCAGCGTCAGGAACTTCAACTTGGCGGGCACGGCAATCTCGAACTCAACCGGATTGAGCGTCATGGTTGCCGACCGGCCGAACTGCCCGACCCTCGGTTCGTAGTAGGTGATGCCCTCGCCTTGCCCCACCACCGTCGCCCGGCCGTCTTCTTCGCGGAGCCGGATCCACACCCTGTCGGCGGTGCCGATGCGGACGGCTGAGTCGTCGTCCATTTCCATGAACGTCACGCCGACGAGCAGGAAGCTGTCCTTTACGTCCGCCGCCAGCGGCGGCGCCTCATCCCAGTACAGGCGATACCCCTTGCGGCCGGGGATGTCCCCGCCGGACTTGCGAAGCTGCTGGCTGACCAGCGTTCGCAGATCCCACCCGACGATTTCGTTCAGGCTGCCCACCATGCGGGGGATGACGGTGTTGATGCAGACGAAGGTGATCGAGCCGGTGATGACGCTGACCAGCAGGGCGGGTACGAGCAGTGCCTGGATGTTGACGCCGCTGGCCCGGCAGGCGACGAACTCGTTGTCGGTCGCGAGGCGGCCGTAGGTCGCCGCGGCGCTGAACATCGCGGCGATGGGCAGCGTCAGGGCGGCCGCGACCGGGATGATCAGGAGCATGAGCTTCAGAAGCTGATCGGCCGAGAGTTCCTCGACCTGGATCATGTTCAAAACGCCCCCGCCCATACTGAGAACGGCGATGAGCACGAGCGCCGTCATGACGAACGACCGAGTCATCTCCCGCAGAATGTAGGCTTGAAGGGTCCAGGTCATGTGGTGAGGCGGTCCGGCCTGTTGTCGTGCGGCACCGGGTTCCAACCGGCGAATCCCATATGGCACCCGCTTCCAGCCGCTGGACTCCGCGTCGAACCCAAGTCCAGCAGTGTCAAGAGCCTGCGCGCCACGGTACGACGACGTAGCCCGAGCCGCGCCGTCCTCCGGTCGTCGTCCATCTCCGCTGCAGATGATAAGGATGCCGCCCCGTCACGCAATCGGTGAGCTTTGAGTCCGCCCGTGGGTTTCCGGATGCCGATATCCTCAGCGGAGAAGGCTCACCGTTTGAGAGCCGGTGCCGCCCAGGAAGCTCACCGGTTGGAAACCGGTGCCACATGGGAATCACCGGTTGGAAACCGGTGCAGGAGAACCACCAGTCTAAAGCTGGTGCCACATGCAGACGTGACCATCCACCGCAAAATCGTCAGCCTTGACAAGCTCGCGGCACTCGCGAGCGATGCCCGCGCGGCCGGGCGGCGCGTCGTGCAGTGCCACGGGTGCTTCGACATCGTCCACCCGGGTCACATCCGCTACCTCCAGTTCGCGCGCAGGCAAGGGGACGTGCTGATCGTCACGCTGACCGGCGATGACGAAGTCGGCAAAGGCCCTGACAGGCCCTACATCCCGGAAGATCTTCGCGCCGAAAACCTCGCCGCCCTGGAGTTCGTCGATTACGTCAGCATCAACCACGCCGCCACGGCCGTGCCGGTGCTGGAGGCTGTCGCCCCGGACGTGTACGTCAAAGGCCACGAGTACGAGAACTCCGAGGACGAGCGGTTCCTGGCGGAAAAGGGTGTCGTCGAGCGGCTTGGCGGGCGGATCATCTTCTCCAGCGGCGACGTGGTTTTCAGTTCGACCCGGCTGATCGGGCGGCTGGCCGGCGAGGGGAAGCCGACGCAGACGCTGGTGCAGCGCTTCTGCGACCGCTACGAACTGTCGCGGCGATCGCTGGAAGCGACGATCGAGAAGTTCCGCTCGCTGAAGGTGCTGGTCGTCGGCGACATCGTGCTGGACCACTACATCTTCTGCGATGCCAGCGGCGTGGCGAGCGAGTCGCCCATGCTGTCGCTGGCGTACCTGGATGAGGCGAAGTTTGTCGGCGGCGCGGCCATCGTCGCCCGGCACCTGGCGGCGATGGGCGCGAAGTCGTTTCTGCTGTCCGGCGTGGCCGACGACGACGCCACGGCGCTGGCCCGGCGTACGCTGGCCGACGAGGGCGTTGAGACGCACCTGATCAAGTCGCGCAACCGCTTGCCGACCAAGACGCGCTATCTGGCGGACGATACCAAGCTGGTCAAGATCGACCGGGCCGAGCATCAGCCGTTCGACTCCAAGCACGAGGCCGAGGCGGCCGCGGTGCTGGAGCGCCACGCCCGCGGGGCGGACGCGGTGATTTTCTGCGATTTCGGCTGCGGAACCGTGACGGGGGGGTTGCTGGGGCGGACGCTGCCCATGCTGCGGCACAACGTCGGCACCATCGCGGCCGATGTCAGCGGGGCGCGGGCGAACCTGCTGAACTTCAAACACGTCGATCTGCTGTGCCCCAC
Organism: uncultured Phycisphaeraceae bacterium; assembly: GCA_964648365.1. Taxonomy (GTDB): domain Bacteria; phylum Planctomycetota; class Phycisphaerae; order UBA1845; family UBA1845; genus SURF-32. The sequence goes on along the minus strand of CAZYLK010000156.1, from coordinate 605 downwards.
CGAGCGCGAGGTGCGGGCCGCCCTGAACGACTACGACTCGGGCCTGTCCTCGGCCGCGTGGAACCTGATGAACCAGACGCAGGCCCGGCACCTGATCGTCACGCTGGAAAAGCGAGGCCTGGTCGCCTTCCTGCGCCGCAGCCAGAAACGCGGCTCGACCGAATGGTCGGCGCGCCTGACCAGCGAGACCTTGCCCAGTTTCGCCGAAAGCAACGTGGACCGGATGGGCTGCGGCGATGCCATGCTGGCCGCGGCGACGCTGACGCTGGCGGCGGGGAATTCGATTTCCACAGGCTCGGGCGTCTCCGCAGGCGCGAGCCTGCCCTCCGGTTCGACCCTTCCTGCGGCCGCCTACCTCGGCACGGCCGCGGCGGCGCTGGAGATCGCCATGCTCGGCAACAAGCCGATTCCGGCGGCAAGTCTGCTGGAATGGGTGGGGCGAAGGGGGGAGTTGGAGCGGGAGGTCGTGAGCGCGTGCGCCGAACGTGCCGACCTTGCGGCAGTCCTCAAACCATCGCGGCCCGCCGCTGCTTCAGCCATCGAGGAAACTGATGCAGGCATCCTTGACCGTCATCCCGTCCGTCACTAGCCTCCCGACATCCGGG
>CAZYLK010000155.1:0-15289 GCA_964648365.1 uncultured Phycisphaeraceae bacterium | reverse complement strand
CAACCGGGCCTCGTCGATCGCCGCGATTTGTGCCGACAGATCGTTGAGCGGTCGAAGGCCGACCGTCACCAGCCAGGCGAGCAACCCCGTCGCCACGACCACGGCCGCGCCGCCGACCGCCAGCAGCAGCAGCCGCAAGCGCTCCAACGCGGCCTGCACGTCGAGCGTGTCGCGTGCCAGGGCAACCGTGAACCATTCGGCACGTTCACGCCCGTTGGCCGGATGCTCTCGCCGAGGCTGGAAGTTCATCGCTGCGATGCGCCCGGGGCGGCCGTCGGGCAGGGTTGCGGTCCACGTGGCCGCGGTCGATCGCGCGTGCTTCGCCTGCGGCGCTGATGGCAACTCACATTGCTCCAGCGACGGAGAACGGTAGATCGCTCGGCCGTCCGCCGACCACACCTGGTAATACTCGCACCGCTCGCCCGGCAGAAACTCGCTCATGCCGGCTTCTTCGATCTCGGTGTCGATCTCGTCGTCTTCGAGTTCGACGATGCGGGCCAGCGTTTCGAGCTTGTGCCGCAGACCGGTGTCGAACTCGGAATAGAGGGATGCGCGCACGGCGTAGTAGAGCGTCAGCCCGGCGACGCACAGGATGACCGCTGACCCGGCGGCCGTGGCGACGATGAGCCTGCGACGCAGCGTCATGCGTCACCCGCTTCCAGGATGTAGCCCTGCCCGCGGCGGGTGTGGATCAGCCTTGCGCGGCCGGGCCGTTCGATTTTCTTTCGCAGATAACCGACGTACACGTCCACAACGTTGCTTTCGGCGGGCGAGTCGAACTCGTAGAGGTGCTCCCAGATGTCGGTGCGGCTGACCACCTGTCCGGCTCTCATCGCGAGAAACTCCAGCAGGGCGTACTCGCGGGCGGTCAGGTCGATGCGTTCGCGCCCGCGGCGGGCGGTGCGGGCGGCCGTGTCGATTTCAAGGTCGCCGATGGTAATGCACGGGTCGCGGCGGTCGTAACGCCGTCGGATCATCGCCTTGACCCGGGCGAGCAGCTCCGGGAAGGCGAAGGGTTTGACCAGATAGTCGTCGGCGCCGAGGTTGAGGCCGTGGACGCGATCGTTGATCGTGTCGCGGGCGGTCAGCAGCAGCACCGGCGTCTGCCGGCCCAGGCGACGAAGCTGCGTGAGGATCGACAGCCCCTCGCGGCCGGGCAGCATGATGTCGAGGATGACGCCGTCGTAGTCGTTCGTCCTGGCGAACCACAGCCCTTCGTCGCCGTCGGCCGAGGCATCGACGGCGAAGCCCGCTTCCTGAAGCCCCTGACGCAGGGACGTCCTCAGTGGCGTGTAGTCTTCTACGACGAGCAGCCGCATCTTGTCATTGTAGCGTGGCGGCGCCGCGACTCGTGCCACTGCTCTGCGAGCAGTGCAGTTCGGTTTACGCGTGCCGATCGAGCGCGACGTTGGCTCCGGAGATCCCAGAGTGCCGCGGGCAGCCACGGTCGTACCGCAGCGGGCACTGCTCACAGAGCAGTGGCACCAAGCGGCACCGGCGCGACGCGGAATCACCGGTTGAAAACCGGTGCCACATCGGATCCCCGGTTGGAAACCGGTACCACATGTTACTCGAACGATTCGAGTTCCACCCGCTCGCCGGACTCCTCGACTTCTTCCAGCACGACGCCGATGCCGGGGGCGTAGTACTTGAACTCGACGTGTCCCGGTTCCAGCGGCGTGTAATCGCGTGTCTTGAGGCAAGTATACTCGCTGCCGTCCGCCAGCGTGACGGCAACGCCCACCTCGACGACCAGGCCGATATCCTCCGCCTCGCCCTGGTAGAACTCCTGGTAGTACACGTCGTCGGCTTCGGGCTCGCTGAGCATCACGTATCCGGGGCTGGCCGTCTCGCCCTGACCGGACACGTCCTTGCCGGCTTCCCAGGCGCCCTCGTGCGTGACGTCGATGAGGTTGCCCTCGGCGTCGTAGTTGTAGTTGTCCACCTCCTCGCCCATGTACCAGACGTTGCCGTCGTCGTCCTGGGCGTACCAGTCGTGCGTGTCCTCGATGATGACGTCGTCAAGGAAGACTTGGTCGCGCACCACCACGCACGTAACGCCCATGACCTCGCGCTGCTCTTCAAGCACCTCGACGATGATCGTCTCGACGCCGTCCTCGGTCTCGGCGCGGTAGTTACGCACGGCGCCGGGCGTCAGCGGCAGGTACCGATTGTCGATGGTCGTCGAGTCGGTGAAGTCCGCGTCGGCGAAGGCCGGGATATCGTCGGGGATGATCTCGCCGTCAGGCGCGGGGGGGCCGACGGTGCAGCCGCCTGAAACCGCCGCCAGGGCCAGTGCTGAAATCGCCGCCAGCGCCAGTGCAAATGGGCTGCACGTGAGGATGCGTTGTAACAAGTATTGCCTTCCTTTCAGAATTGCGCGGCAGAGATTCGTGTCCGCGCGTAGTTGTCCACTCAGAGCGCCCGCATTCACGCGGGGGTCCACCGATTGCGAATCGCCCACCGGTTACAAACCAGCGCCACATCAGAGCCCCGCCATTCATGGCGGGCGGACACTCGCAGGAGGCCCGTGCCACGGTCAGAACGCCGCGTTCACGCGCGGACTCACCGGTCACAAACCGGTGCTACAAGGTGCGACGTCAGAGTCGCGGCGGGCGCTCGATGCCAAATCACCTCGCGCGATTGGCAGCTGATGCCAGGTCGGCGCGTCCGCGCGGGCTGAAGCCACGCGGCTCGCAGGTGGCGCGTGATCGCGCACGGTGATTCAGTCATCGTCGCCGTCGTCGTCATTATCATCGCCGTCATCGTCGCCGCCGCTGATGACCCGCCCTGTAGGCGTGACCAGGATCTCGCGGTTGCGGCCGTTGATCTTCCCCTCGATTTCGTAGAGCACGATCATCTTTTTTTCGATCACGACTGCGGCGGCAGCGCCGAACTGGCCGCTGATCGCGTTTCGCACACCCAGCGGCGCGGCCGCGGCCGGGATGATCTGTTCGACCTCCAGCAGCGCGCCTTCGGCTGTCACGGCCGCCTCGTGCTCGACGCCGCCCACCTGCCACTCGGCTTCGTAGATGACGACGCCGCGCTCGACCTCGCGCGAGTAGTGCAGCACCACGCCCGCGTTGCCTGCCTGCTTGCGCAGCATTGCCCGAGCCGCCTCAGGAACCTGGTCCTCCGGCACCTCAGCCTCCTCGTCGTCGCCCTCATCGCCGTCATCGTTATCGCCCTCGTCATCGTCATCACCGGCCAGCAGCGTGCCGTCCGGGGCGACGGCGATCTCGACCTCCTTACCGTCCACCAGCCATTCGGCCTCATACACGACCTGCCCGCCGCGCATTTCTTTCTCGATCTCGCGGACCGTCGCCCCGTTCGCCTCGCGCAGGATCGTGTCCTGGACGGCCTTCGGCAGGTCTTCCCACGCAACCCGCTCGTCGGCAGGATGCACAACGGCCCCGGCGACCAGGGCGGTCAGTCCGACTGCCACCATCGTGAAGAATACACCCTTGGCCCACGCCTTGGATTGAGTCGTCATGAGTGTTGCTCCGTTCTCTTGGGAAAGGACCGTGCGATCGTCCGCGACCGCGCCACTCAGGATCTTACGCGGTGGAGATGAGAGGAAGATGAGAAGCGTCGCTTCAGGCAATCGACCAGAGAATCCGAGTCTCCAGCCTGCTCTCGTCGTCGGTCCAGTGGCCGTAGATCTCGACGAGCGGACGCGTCGGGCGGTGCCCCATCGCGGTGAGGGCGTCGTGCATGGCGTCGTAGGTCTGGCCGAGCTTGCTGTACGGCCCGACGTGCGTCCATTCGGCGTAGCGCTTCAGGCGAAGGTCCATCCGTTCCAATCCGATCGCGGCCGGGTCTGGGATCTGCGTCTCGACGCCCGCGAAGACCTCGCCGTCGTGGCCGTAAACGACCCAGTTGATGCCGGGGTTGGGGATCGATTTGGCCTTGATCACCGGCCACGCGCGGTCGAGCAGCGCGCGGACCGCGTGGCCGAAGCCGTTCTCGGGCGTGAAACGGCCGGACGCGCCGAGAAGTGTTACGTCGAGGGGCGGCGGGCGGATTCCAGGCTCCATGACGCGGGATTGTAGGACAGTGTCCGCGTGGGTCGACGGGAGTTACGCAGGCTGCCGGCGGCGGGCAGGAGCAGACCGGCCGAAATATTCGTGTCGCTCGGGGAGAAGTCCAGGAGGATGGGCACGGTGCGAGGCCGTGATGTCGTACGTCCTGTTCATGCCGCGTGTGGCGATTCTGACGATCGTGTTCGTTCTCGCGCACGTCGGGTCGGCGATGGTTGCCGGCCTTTCGAGCGAGTCCCTGCCCCGCGCGCGCGACGCCGCCACGTCCGAGAGGGCTGCGACCACCCCTGACGACGCGTCAGGACCGATCGAATCCGCCGGCTCCCGCGCGGGCGGCGCCCGTCCCGGTCCGGCCGAGAGCCTGTCGCTTCTCGGGCGGGTCGTGGTCGTGTCCGGACTGGAGGCGATCGCGCTGGGCGTCCTCGTCGCGGCCGCGAGTTCACGCGGGCTGCGGCTGATGTGTTCTGTGGTCGTGCTGACGTTCGGAGTCATGACGTTCCAGCCCCAGATCGAGGCTGTCGCGTTTGGCGTCATGGGGGTTGAAGCGGCGACGCGCGTCGGGCTGATGGGGCTGATTCTGTCCATCATCGTGGCGCCCATCTCCGCTGTGGTGTTCGGTCGAGGTCGCGGCGCGCCGCCGCAGGCTTCGACCTCAGAGGGTGAAGGTGCGCGCGTCCCACGTCAGAATGCGGCAGGTCCGGTTCGATACTGGCAGCGCATTGCGGCTGCGGGTGTCATTTACGTCGCGATCTACCTGGTGTCCGGCTACTTTGTCGCGTGGCAATCGTCCGACGTTCGCGCGTTTTATGGCGGGGCGGAGCCGGGCGGGTTCTTAGCCCACGTGTGGCGTCTCCAGGGCAGCGTACCGTGGTTTATGCCGTTTCAGTTCGCCCGCGGCTGCGTATGGGCGGGACTGGCGCTGACCGCGCTTCCACGACTGAGTGGTTCGTGGGTCCGCCGCGGCGCCGTGGTCGGGCTGTTCTTTGCCGTCTTGATGAACGCACAACTTCTGCTTCCCAACCCCGCCATGCCCGAGGCGGTGCGGCTGGTTCACATGGCGGAGACCGCGCCGGCCAACTTCCTGCTCGGTCTGGCGCTGGCGCTCGTGTTTCGTCGTCTGTACGACGCGCGTGAACGGCGCGTCGAGACGCCGTGAGGCGGTCTGATACTCCGCAATGCCAGCCGCGCCTCCGGTCACGGCGTGCTGTCATCCGCCACCGGGCAAGCGAGACTCTTGCTATACAGCCCCGACCGGTCGAAGCAGCAGGGGCGGCGCTTGCCTTTGGCGAGCATGTCGCAGGCGGTGGCGATCCGCTTCACACGCGTCTCGGGCCGCTTGGGCGAGGTGATCCAGTGGATGAAGTCCCGCCGCGCGGCGGGCGTAATGTCCGACCACGCCTCCCGCACCTTCGCCGGTGCGGCCGCGAGCGCTTTCCGCAGGTCGGGCGGAACCGTCGGTTCCGGCTCTTCGGCCGCCGGCGCGATGTCCAGGGTGACGACGTCGCCCGCCATGGTGCCGGCCGCTTCGCGCAATTTGCGATCCACTTTCAGCCAGTGGCCGCCCTGGCCGTCAGGCTCAAGTGTGGCCTGGAACGGGACGCCATTCATCGTACCTTCGACGGCCACCTGTCCCCGCGAGGGAAGCGCGGTGCTCGCCTCTTTGGGAAGGATGAGAAACGTCCACGCAACAGTCTTCGCCGCCACCTTCGGCCGCAGGAGCGTTGCACTGAAGCGGACCGGCACGGCGGGCTTGCCGGTTGCCTTCCTCCGCGCGATCGTCTTCGTCTTCGCCATGGGATCCACTCTGAATCGTGCGCGATCACGCGCAAGCAGCGAGCCGCGGGCTTTTAGCCCGCGCGGAGTTTCCGGCGTGGATCCGGCTACGAGCCGCGCGCGGTGATCAGAGCCGGGTTCAGCGCGATCGCTTGGCCCACGACGAGGCTCGCCGCGCCATCTTCCGCGCGACATTATACCGATGACCCCATTGATCACACGTGGCGGGTCGGCAACAGATCCGCGCGGAAGCGGGGCACATTGGGCGGCTCGAGGTTGGGCGTTCGCCTAGCCGGAATCGGGCGGCATCAGCCGGAGGCGGACCGATGGCAGGCCGTGGTATGCTGGAACGCCGTTCTCCCGAGTGCTGCACACCTGGTGCGATCACCACGGCCTCGAAGACGAGACCGTGCATGCCTGCTGCGATCACCACGGCCTCGAAGACGAGACCGTGCCACCCGCCCGGTCACACACGGCGGGTCGGAAACCGGTCTCCGCGTCAGCGAGGACGAGCGGGAGTCGGGCGTCGGGCGTACGCCAGCGACGGGAAGGGGTCGGACGGACTCGAGATGAATACTGCGATCCGCGGTACAATGACCGCGTCTGTGGAGAAGATGCATGGCCAGAACAGCAAAGAAGGTTGCAAAAAAGAAATCCCTCAGGCGCCCGAGCCGCCCGAGCCAGCCTCCGCGCCCGCCGGTCCACCCGGACATCCTGGCCTACAACGCGGCTCAATCGGACGACGACAAGCGGGTTTGTGACGCCCTCGCCCTGTTGATCGATCAGCACCTGCCGGCCGCGGAGCGCAAGATCTGGCACCGCCACCCCGTGTGGTTCCTCGACGGCAATCCGATCGTCGGCTACAGCAAGCTCAAGGGCTGCATCCGCCTCCTGTTCTGGAGCGGCCAGTCCTTCGACGAGCCGGGCCTGGCGCCGGAAGGCAGCTTCAAGGCAGCCGAGGCCCGGTACACGTCCGAAGCGCAGATCTCTGCGACGGACATGAAGCGGTGGTTGAAGAAATCGGCCGAGATCCAGTGGGACTACAAGAACATCGTGAAACGCAAGGGTAAGCTGGAGCGGTTGAAGTAGCCGCGCCGATCCGTCCGCGCCGTTTCCGCCCGGCTCGCGTGTGATGATTGCTCGGCCTCACGACCAATCTGATCCGACTCGTCACTCCGTGATTCTCAACACATCGCTGCGGCTGCTGCCCTTCACAAACGGGGCGTACATCGCCTCGGCGGATGCCGGCAGTGCGTGAAACCGGCCCGGCGTCTCGCAGCGGAGGCGGTAGCGTACCGTCCGCTCGCCCTCGGCAAACCAGGGGGCGAAGAACGTCACCTGCTCGTCGCGCAGCTCCATGTGGGCGAACAGGCCGTCGCCGTAGCTGCCGCCGCTGGTCAGATCGAGCGGTTCGCACCCGGCCGGTTTGGGGTCGGCGATCATCATGTATTCCAGATCGGCGTCGGCGCGGATGGTAGAGACGGCCTCGATGATGTCGCCGGGAGCCAATGGCTCGCCGTCGGCGATCGGTGTCAATTCGTACTCGATGTCGCGGTACTTCTCATCGCGCATCTTTCCCGTCTGCGGATCCCACACCGAGCGCACCTTGTCTACTTCGTGCGGCGTGACGCGGAAATACTTGCGCTCGACCGCCACGTCATGCCCGCCGGGCGGGATTGGGTCTTCGAGCGAGAAGTACTCGGCAAACATGTTCGAGTAGACGGTGCCGCGGCCGTGGCGGGTGATCTCGACCGTGTGCTTGCCGGTAGCGAGCCGCTCGTGGTCCAGCGAGAGCGACATGTCCACGCCCAGTACGTTCTTTGCGTTGACCTCCCATGACTGCACCGGCTTGCCATCCAGCACGACGTCTACGGTCATGTCGGGATCGAGTTCATTCGTTCGCGTCAGGAAGTCCGACAGGGCGTAAACCGCGAACGCGGTGTCCTTCGTGGAGCGCCAGCGCGGCCCCTGGCGGTTCTTGACGATCCAGTTCACCGCCTGCGTCACCCACGGCTTCGTGGCGTCGACGGTCATCAGGGCACGCACGACCATCGCCGTCGTTTCCAGTCCGTTGTCGTACCAGTAGCGATAGCCGTCGGCCGCGCCCCAGTGGACGGTGTTCGCCTCGCGATTCTCGACGAGCGTGTTTTCAAAGTTCTCCAGCACCACGTCGCGCCGCGCCTTATCGCCGGCCTGATGCAGCACGATCGCCAGCATGGCCCGGCCGTAGTCGGTCAGGTCGTCGCGGCCGTCGTAGAGGCGGTCGAGCACGGCCCGCACGTCCGCGTCGGCGACGTGCTTCGGCGAATCCGCGGCCAGTGCGTACAGCATCCACATACGCACGTTGGCGTCCTCGCGGCCGCCGCCCCAGCGCGACACCGCCTCGCGCGACTTCACGCGCTCTTTCAGGAAGGCGACGCCGCGGTCGATCATGCCGGCGTCCACCGTCACATCCGCCCGCCGCCCCTCGGCCAGTCCGTAGACGACGTAGGCCGTCATATATGGGCTGGACTCATCGTTTTTCCACCAGCCCCATCCGCCGTCGCCGTGCTGCATGCTGGCCAGGCGGCGAACGCCCTCGGTCACCATTGAATCCACCGCGGCATCCTCAAAGACCGGGTTGCCGACGCGCGGGCTGCCGTACCACCGGCCGGGCAGCGGCGGCTCGACCTCGCGGGGGGGGCGGGCGTCGAGGATGCGTTTGACCTCGGCCAGATCAACGCCCATTTTCTGCAGCGTGTGTCGCGCCATCACGGCCGGCAGGAAGCGGCTCATCGTCTGCTCGGTGCAGCCGTACGGATAGTCGAACAGGTACGGCAGGGCGTCGATCATGACGGTGGCGACGCTGGGGCTGAGGTTGACGGTCAGCCGCGGGCTTGCGGCGACCATGCGTTCGGGAAGCTCGAACGTCCAGCGGTGGGAGGCCGTTTCGTCGCTCGGGCGCAGCACCGTGCCGTCCGCCATCAAGCGCTCGCCGCCGTACGTGAGGATCGGCAGCGTGATCTCAACGGCGTCGCCGTCGTCCTTGCCAGCCACGGTCGCGTTGAGCTTGCAGAACCCGGCGCGCGTGGCCGTCGCCCTGACGCTCACGCGGGTTTCGCCCTTGGCGGGAACGGTGATGTCGATGTGGCCGTCGCCGCTGCGGCCCACTGATCCGGCGCCGGAACGCATGGCCGGTTCGCCCGCCATCAGGGATCCCAGCGTGATGCCCTCACCCGCCGTGAGCGAAACACGCGCCTTCAATTCCTCGTCCGTATCGTTGTGTGCGATGACCAGCAGTTCAGCCTCGTCGCCTTCCACCAGGAACCGCGGCGCTTGCAGCCGGGCGATGATCGGCTTGGACGTGACGACATCCTTCGACGCCTCGCCGACCCGCGTCTTCCGATCAATGGCCACCGCGTGCAACGTCCAGGTCGTCAGGTTGTCGGGGAAGGGCACATTGATGACGACCGTGCCCGACGCATCCGTGCGGGCGTGGGCCTGCCAGACGATGGCGTCGGCGAACTGGGAGCGGACGACGGGCGTGCTGAAGCCCTCCTCCGATCCATCCTTGGCGGCCATATCGTCACTTTCCATGCTCATGGCCATTTGACGGCTCGCCATCGGCGCGGCGGCTGCCTCATCGAACCCACCGCCTTTGAACAGCGTCCCACGCCCGCGCATCCCGATGATGTCGTCCAGATTGGTCGTCGTGGACACTTCGTTCCCGCGACGCTCGCCATAAAAGAACTCGTCGATCGCGCGTCTAAACTCGGGGTGGATGTAATAGACGCTCGAATCGACCACCATGACGGCCACTTCCGACTCGACCGGCTGCTCTTCATGGTCCACGACGGACACGGTCGCCTCGGTTGAAGTAGCCGGGCGATACTCGTCGAGCGGCATATCGACCGAGACGGCAAGCATCTGCTGCGTCGGCGGCACCGTGATATCGCGTTCGTCCACGAAGACGACGTTGCGGTCGATCAGCATGGCGCTGAGCGAGAAGTTCGGCGCGTGGCGGTTGGTGATGGGCAGTTCGACGACGGCGCTGCCGTCGCGGATGACGACGATGCGATGCGACAAGATGTCGTCCGCCTCCTGAGAAAGCAGCACCAGCGCCTCCTTGCGAAGTGTCTGGACGAGTACGCGCGCCGTATCACCAATTTCGTAGTAAGGCTTGTCCGGGATGATCTCAATCTCGCGATAGGCGAAATGATCGTAGCGCCCGCCCGGCTGCGTGACCCAGATGTCGACCTCGCCGACGGGCTTCAGCTCGTCAGGCTCATTCGGCGCATCCGCGCGAACCACGATGCGAAACGGCCCCGCCTCATCCGCGATGAATCGCAAAACGCCGCCCGCTTCTTTTGTGACCGACACGCGCTGATCCAGAATCCGATCGCCGAGCGTGTAGGTTTCGGTTCGATCATTCGGTTCGCCTGTGATCTCGCGGTTGAGGCGAAAAACCTCGGCCGTTCCCTCGAAGGCGACCGGCTTTCCGTTCGCATCCCGTGCGATCAGATCGATGTGAGCGTTGTCGCCGGGCTGGATCGTGTAGCGGCGCGGGATCGCAAAAATGTCGAACGGCCGGCGCGACACGGCAACCGCGCCCGATCCGTTGATCGTGCGGCGGGCGTTGTCCGTCACCTCGGCCTCGATGATATATCGCTGATCCTGTTCGCGGTCCCATTCGTCGTCGTACGCCTCCGTTGCGATCGTGATCAGCGCCTTGCCCTGATCGTCCGTGGTGGTCGCTCCAGACATGACCAGGTCGCGACCCCAGCCGCCCTCCCAGTGCATCGGCCAGCAGCCGAGCCAGATGTCGCGAAACGCCCCCGACGGATCGGCATCCTTGAACAGCCAGGGACAGGGCCATGGCGGCATGTACTGCGGTTCGCGGACCGTTCGGAACACGTGATAGGTCACGTCCGCCCCCACGACGGGATCACCGTAGTAATAGGTCGCGACGATGGACGCATCCACCTTATCGCCGATCCGCGCCAGGTTCGTTGTCGGCTCGACCGTTACCTTGAACTCCGGCTTGCGATATTCCTCGATCAGGAACTGCGCCCCGTCGTTGCCCCACGCGATCGTATTGCCGTCGCATTCGACCTCCATGAAGTAGCGGCCGAGCACCGCTTCTTGCGGAACGGTCCAATCGCCCGAGACGCTCCCATTCGCGTTCGTCGCGCGGGATTCTTCGTAGACGACCTCTCCCTGAGGACTTCGGATGCGCGTTGTGGCTTTCTTGTTGGTGGCGACTTCGAAATCGCCGCGCTCGGCGTAGCGGAGCACGTGCTTGAAATGGACCGTCTGCCCCGGGCGGTAAACGGGCCTGTCCGTCATGGAGTACACCCGCATGTCCCGCTGACCGCGGTACTGGTTCAGGTAGGAGGAGCAATGGGCCAGGTGGTCGCCGTGACGGAACCACACCGCCAGCCGCGGATCGTTCTGCGTCTTGAGCGATTCATCGAACGCAAGCAGGAAAACGCCCGCGTCGTCGGTCTTCCCGGTGCGATTCGGCGTGGACTGCGTGCCCAGATATGCCTGGACTTTCGCGTCGACCACGGGGCTGCCGTCATCCGCGTTGACCAGCCAGCACACGCCCGCCTGTCGTCCGGCCTTCACGATGGCGACGATGTCCGAGAAGATGATGGCCGTCACGTCGCGCACGTCGCCGCCGCTGATCCCACGCCCTTGCGCCACCACGATGTATGCTCCGGCCGTCCCGGGCTCGAACGTCGCCGGGTTGTAACCGTCGCCGCCGGGCCGATAGAACTCATACGTGCCGTCGTCGGGGACCGACACGGTCCACTCGGTTGCTGCCGGCTGGGCGGGCTGCCATTGGGCGAGGTGACGCGGGTTGCGGGACAGGCTGATGAACGATTCCGCGTCGATCCGATAGGCGGCGAATCGAAGTTCCTTGATGTTGCGCGTTCGCAGATGGATCTCGGCGGCCGCCTTCGAGCGGCTTGTCGGGTTCGCCTCCAGCGACAGCATGGGTGCCTTAATGCGGTCGACGCGGGACTCCGCCCGCTTGCGGACCTGCGGCGACCGTTCCGCCTCCACGACGGCGGACTCGAACGCGGCTACGGCCGCCGCGTAGTCCTGCCTGCGGGATTCGTGCAGGTCGCCGATGGCGTAGTAGGACTCGGCTGCCGTCGCGCCCGGAGGATCAAGCCCGATGATCGCGCGATAGATGTCAATGGCCTTGTCGATATCGCTGTCGTCGTGCGTCAGTTCGCGGGCATACATCGTCGCCTTGGCCTGCAACGCTTCGATCACGATGTCCTGAGCCGGCTGCAGCGCCACGGCCGCGTCGAACTGCTCAGCCGCCTTGATGCGCTGCCGCTGGCGGGCCGCCTGCCAGTCGTCCGGCGGCTCGCCGCCATCCTGCTTCCAGAATTGCGGCGGCACGCGTATACAGACCTTGCCGAGCGCGATGAGGTCGCGCGCTGCCTGGCCGCGGTCGCCCGCGGCCTGGTGAATGTCAACCGCGGCCGGGTAGTGCTCAAACGCCAGATAGCCGAACTGGAAGTTCTGCAGCGCGACGCTGGCCAGCGCCTCCCGCAAATCGGCCCTTGCTTGAAGTTCCGGATGATCGTCGAGCAGTGCCGCCAGCGCCTTGGCGCCGTCATCCCATTGCTTGAGCCCGAGCTGCGCCAGCGCCCGGATCGTCTTCGCCTCGACGGCTTCCGGCACGTCGCCCGCGACCCGCAGGAAGGCGTCGGCGCGTTCGATCGCCGTCGGGTAGTTGTGCCTCTCGAGCGCCGTGCGCGCCTGGGCGAGGATGTCGCCGGCGGACGGATCCTGAGCAGCGCCGGGCAGCCATCCCGCCGTCAGGATCGTGGCCAGCGCCAGCACGGCCGCTGCTTCGGCCAGGATGATCGCCCGGTTGGTCCGGCCGCCGTCGATTCGATGCATCGGGGACATACGCTTGCTCACTCTCAGATGTCTTGAACACGCCGCCGCTCCGTTGGACGCACCGCTCGAAGCACGGTTCCATCCCGGTGGCGCGCAGGCAAGGATCCTCAGATAAAGCGTAGGCAAAGCCGCCAAACTGGCAATCACCGCAGTCTGCGGCACCGCTCTAATGGCCGTCGAGTGCGAGAAGCACGCTCGGGCTGCGTCGCGAAGGGGCTTGGTGGACACCTGGGGTCGGCGTAGAATGGGGGCGGTCAGCTCGGTCTGGCTTCATGGCGCATGGGCCTGCGACGGCGGAAAGTCGCCGGCGAGCAGCGCCGGCAGCACCACCACGACAAACGCGACCAGGATGCCGACGATCACGGTCAGCAGCCGCAGCGCAAGAAACGACGTTGCCGCCCGCCAGAACGCGCTTCGCCACGAGACTCGGAAGCACACCTTCGCCGCCCACAGGAAAAGCGCGAACTGTACCGTCATAACGCCCAGCCGCGGCCCCGCTAGGCCGAGCACGCCGAACGGCGCCACCACCGCCTGCAACAGCGTCATGTGCCCACAGACGTAGAGCCCGAAGGCGTAGTGCTCCGCGAAGTTCAGACCGGCCGGGCGAAAAAGCGCCCGGGTCACCACCGCCAGCGGCGGCACGGCGAGCAGGATCAGCAGGTTGTAATGACGCTCGACGAACGATATCACGTCTTCGGCGATGGAGCCGACCTGCTGTCCCTGCGCGTCCCAGACACTGACCTGCAGCGCCAGGTCCACGTCGAACACCGCGATGACCAACACCAGCATCGCGGTGGTCAGCAGGCAGTATTTGAACGGATTGGCGTATCGGTCCCGATCGCCGTCGATGTATCGCCGGCAGACGCCGCCCGGGTCGCGCGTCAGGTCCACCGCGGTCCGCAGCAACGGCAGATCCAAATCGACGATCTGTCCGAACACTTGCTTCGCGATCTGGCGCGTGTCGAGACGGGGATGTTGGGAACGGGCGCCGCACGCGGAGCAGTAGGCGCCCGTTACGAGCGATCCGCACGGGTTGCAAACCCGCTGCGGCGTTTCTGTGTCCGCTGCAGTGGGACGCGCGGCCCCGTCGACGTCCGACATGGACTTCGTAGGCTCACGCTCAGACGGCGCGATGCGTGGTGGCTCCGGCATGGCTGGATTTAGAACTTACCTGCCGTGGGAATTCAACCTCGAGATGCACACGGGGGCGGTGAAGGCCCGGAGTCCGATCGGGAACGCGCGGTCGCACTTGGGCAGGCGGGCTTCGGACTGTGCGGGGGAGAGCATTGGCGGCTCACTTCGATGTCAGCGCCACTCCGGCAGGATCGTCGTTCCACACTCCGGGCAGACGCCGCTCACGTTGCCGGTCAGGTTGTAGCTGCACTGGCCGCAGAACCCTCGCGGCGGCCGGCGGCGGAGCAACGATCGGAATTCCCCGCTCGCCACATATGCAACCAGCCGCGGACCCTCGCGCTCAGCGATCAGCAGAAACTGGACAATCGTCCATGCGGCCGCCAGCCAGTAGAGCCAGTATGCAATGCGCGGTAGCCCCGTCACCCCGACGCTGACCGCCGTCATGCTCTCGTCTTGTGTAGTCGTAAACCTGCCGACGTCGTACGAGTCCGAGACGATCGCTCGCTGGCGCAGATAACGCACGCGAGTCGGCGCGGCGACTTCAAGCAGGTCATCCGAAACGGTCACACAGGCGATCGACCACACCCCGCGAAAGCTCTCGACGAAGACCAGCGAACGATCGGTCCGATGCAGATCCCACGTCTGCGGCGGCGCTTCCCGGTCGACGGCCGAGGGGCTTCCGCTCAGCGTGAACAGTGCGCAGACGAGCGTGATCAAGACCGACGCCCGCCTTCGCCAGCGGCGCGGGCGCGGACTTCGTGGAGGCGTCGAGCCGGACGCCGAGACATCGCCCCCGCTTCCCGCGGATTCTGCAAGGGCCTCTACGGTCGCGGCGGGGGGCGACTCTTGTGCCGGTTCCGTCGTGGCCGTTCCGTGCGGCTGCGGGAAGTCCGACCGGTGTGATGCCTTCCCGTAGTTCACGACGCCTCCCCTCCGTGCAACCGGATGATGGTCCCGCACTCCGGACAGACGCCGCTTACATTGCCGGTCAGGTTGTAGCCGCACTCGGCGCAGAGCCCGCGGCGGATGCGCCGCTGACGTCGCGTGAGTCCGGCGGCGCGCCGCACGAGTCGTTCGAGCACGAGCAGGAAGTTTGCGAACGTCCAGGCGGCAGCGCAGATGTAAGCCGGATGGGGCGGCCCGGCGATGCCGATGCTGACGGCCGACATCGACTCGTCCGCCGTACGGGCGACGAGTTCGAACGCGTCCGGATCGACCACGATGGCACGCTGGCGGATGGACCTGACCCGGGCGGCCGAGGCCCGGGCGAGCAGGTCGTCGGCCGTGCTGACAAAGGCGATCGAGATGCGCCCCCGATCCACCTCCAGGAACACCAGCCAGCGATGGAAGCGGAGCAGGTCCAGCGTCCGCGGCGGCGGGGCAACCCGGACACCCTGGATCTCACTGCTCACCGCGCCGACGGTCGTCCAGAGCGCGCA
>CAZYLK010000154.1:0-15353 GCA_964648365.1 uncultured Phycisphaeraceae bacterium | reverse complement strand
TCGATCGGGATGACGCCGATTTCCTGCTCGCCCGGCTGATTGTCCTCGACGGTGGCGTAACCACGGCCCATGCGGACGGCGATCTCGATGTCAAACTTGACGTTGGCCGTCAGGGTACACAGCAACTGGTCGCCGTTGACGACCGTCAGGGCCGCGTCGCCTTCCAGATCCTTCGCCCGGACCTCGCCGGACTTCTCACGCGTGACGCGCAGCGTCTTGGTCGCGTCGCCGATGTCGCCGGCGATCACGAGGCTCTTGACGTTCAGGATGATCTCACTGACGTCCTCCTTGATGCCGTCCAGACTCATGAACTCGTGCGATGCGCCCTGGATGCGCACCGACACCGGGGCCGCGCCTTCGAGGCTCGACAGCAGAACGCGACGGAGCGAGTTGCCGATCGTCGTACCGAAACCGCGTTCGAACGGTTCAACCACGAACCGTCCGTAGCGATCGGTGCTGACCTCCTCGTCACGGACGAATCGGCTGGGCAGCTCGAATCCCTGCCACCTGATGCGCATGGGGGTATTCTCCAAACAGAAGATCGCCGGGCGCGCCGGCGAACCGGAGTCGGGCCGGCGCCGCCGGGAAACGTCAGCGGCTGCACATTTCGATGATGAGTTGCTCTTCTACCGGTATCTGAACGTCCTCCCTGGTCGGAAGCGCCACCACCCGGCCCTCCAGCTTGCCGGCGTCCAGCTCGAGCCAGGACTGCAAGACCGGGCCGTCGTCGCCGAGCGTAACGCGAACGAACTTGCGACTGCGGTCGGCCGGCTTCACCGAGATCACGTCCGACTGGCGCACCTGAAAGCTGGGCCGATTGACCCGGCGGCCATTCACGTAGATGTGGCCGTGGGTGATCGTCATGCGGGCGGCGCGATGAGACGGCGCAAAGCCGAGCTTCCAGACGACGTTGTCCAGACGGCGCTCCAGCAGACTCAGCAGGGCATCGCCCGTGTTGGTCTTGCCGCGCTCCGCGGCCTGGAAGTAGCTGAAGAACTGCTTCTCCATAACGCCGTAGTAACGCTTGACCTTCTGCTTTTCGCGCAGACGGATCGCGTAGTTACCCGCCTTCTTGCGACGCCAGGCGTGCATGCCCGGCGGCTTGTTGCGCCACTGCCGCTCCATCGCACACTTGGCCGTTTCGCAACGGATCCCCTTGAGCAACAGCTTGATGCCCTCTCGGCGGCAGAGGCGGCACACTGGACCGACATATCGTCCCATAACGCTCGTCTTCTTCAATGCAACCCGGGGCTTTCACCCGGGGCGAACTGTCCTTGTCAGACGCGGCGACGCTTCGCCGGCCGGCACCCGTTGTGCGGGATCGGCGTCACGTCCTCGATCGAATGGATCCGCAATCCCGACGACTGCAGCGCGGCGATCGCCGACTCCCGCCCGCCGCCCGGACCCCGGACCTTCACTTCCAGCTCCACCATGCCGAACTTGCGTGCGGCGTGTCCGCATCGCTCGCCGGCGCGCTGCGCGGCGAACGGCGTACTCTTGCGCGTCCCCTTGAACCCGACCGTTCCCGCCGAGGCCCAGCACAGGACTTCGCCGTAGGTGTCGGTTATGGTGACGATCGTATTGTTGAACGTCGCCGTCACGTGGGCGATGCCCCGCGACACGTTGCGCCGAACCCGACGCTTGCCTGTCCGCTTAGCCACGCGACAACTCCTTCACGCCCTTCTTCCCGGCCACGGTCTTCTTCGGTCCCTTGCGCGTGCGGGCGTTGGTCCGCGTGCGCTGGCCGCGGGCGGGCAGATGCCGCCGATGGCGCATGCCGCGGTAACACCCGATGTCCTTGAGGCGGGCGATGTTCGACGCCACCGTGCGGCGCAACTGCCCTTCCACCTGGTAGTCCCGCTCGAGAAGGGTCGCCACGCGCGACACCTCGTCGTCGGTCAGATCCTTCGCCTTGACGCCCAACTCCACGTTCGCCTCTTTCAGCACGTCCTCGGCGACCTTGGCTCCGACGCCGTAAATGTACTGAAGCGCAAACTCGATCCGCTTGTTGGGCGGGATGTCCACACCGGAAATTCGGGGCACGCGTACTCTCCTATCCCTGACGCTGCTTGTGACGCGGGTTCGTACAGATCACGCGGACGACACCCTTGCGCTTGATGACTTTGCAGTTCTCACAGATTCGTTTGACGCTCGCTCGGACTTTCATCGCTGTCGGCTCCCAGACGTCACACGGCGCGGGCCACCACGCCGTTGCCGCGAGTCAGGACATCGCACCCGCCCGCGGTAATCGCGATCGTGTGCTCGTAATGGGCCGCGGCCCGGCGATCCTTGGTCACGACCACCCACCGGTTGCCGTCGCCGTATTCCACCGAGGCCGTGCCCATGTTCACCATCGGTTCCACCGCCAGCACCATGCCTTCCACCAGGCGGAAGTCCTTGTTGCGCTGCCGGCGGTCCCAGTAGTTCGGCACTTTGGGCTCTTCGTGCAGGTCGCGGCCGATGCCGTGACCGACGAAGTCCCGCACAACCGAAAACCGCTCTTTTTCCACGTACGTCTGCACGGCGCGGGCGATCTCGCTCCACATCACGCCGGGACGGGACTTCTCAATGGCCATCTCCAGCGACCGGCGCGTCACACGCATGAGCCGCTCGACCTCGCCCGAGACCTCACCGATGGCCAGGGTCACGGCCGAATCACCGCAGTAGCCGTCCAGCCGGACCCCGCAGTCGATGCTGACAATGTCGCCGCTGGACAGCGGCCGGTCTGACGGGATCCCGTGGACGACCTCTTCGTTGACGCTCGTACACAGCGCCGCCGGAAAGGGGAAGCGGGCATCCGGATTCACCACGCCCTTGAACAGCGGCGTGGCGCCGGCTTCCGCGATCATCTCTTCCGCAATCTCGTTCAGCCTCGCCGTCGTCACACCGACGTCGGCAACGTCTTCCATCCGATCGAGCACGCGACGGACCAGCGCACCCGCGCGGCGCATCGCCTCGATTTCGCGGGCGCTTTTCAGCACGATGCCTTGAGTTCTGGCCATCCGCCGCGTCGCCCCGCTCCCAACCGATGCGGCAGGCCCCCAATGGACCACAACCGCACGCGACGCGTCAGAATCCGCGCGTCTCACCCCGGATGGGTCCGTCCCCACCGAGGAATCCCTTGTAATTCCGCATGGTCAGATTGGCCTCGATCCGCTGAACCAGATCAAGGGCCACGCTCACCACGATCAGCAAACCGGTGCCGCCCAGGAAGGCGGACACCAGAAACGGAATCTGCATCGACTGTGCAACCAGCGTCGGGATCAACGCGATCACCGACAGAAACGCCGCACCGACGAAGGTGATGCGCGACATCACCTTGTCCAGGTAGTCCGCCGTCCGCTTACCCGGGCGCAGGCCCGGGATGAAGCTGCCGTAGTCCCGGAGATTGTTCGCCATCTCCTTGGGACGGAACTGAACTGTCGTCCAAAAATACGCGAAAAAGTAAACGGTTGCAACATACGTCAGGATGTACGGGTACTGGTCGCTCTGGAACCAGTCTCGGATGGTGTAGAAAAAGCCCCATCCGGTGAAGTTCGCCATCCCGCGAAACAGGATACCGGGGAAGATCAGCAGGGTGCTGGCGAAGATGATCGGCATGACGCCGCCGTGGTTGACCCGCAGGGGCAGGTACTGCCGCTGGCCGCCGTAGACCCGCCGTCCGCGGGTCTGCTTGGCCTGCTGGATCGGAATCCGTCGCTGACCCTGCGTGATCAGAATCGACCCCGCCACCACCGCCACGAAGGCGATCGCCAGGAACAGGATTCTCGCGGGATCCATCGCCCCCTGCTGGGCGCTGCCGATCTGGAGGGTCGCGTTGTGCCAGACGTAAATGAAGGCCGTGGGCATCTGGGCCACGATTCCGGCCATGATGATGAGCGAAACGCCGTTGCCGATGCCGTATTCGTCGATCTGCTCTCCCAGCCACATCAGGAAGATCGTGCCGGACGTAAGCACCAGCAGCGACATGAGCATG
Organism: uncultured Phycisphaeraceae bacterium; assembly: GCA_964648365.1. Lineage (GTDB taxonomy): Bacteria > Planctomycetota > Phycisphaerae > UBA1845 > UBA1845 > SURF-32. The sequence continues at coordinate 11,377 of CAZYLK010000154.1, read as the reverse complement.
TAGGAGAACTTCATGCCGAAGAAGCTGCCCGCGTATTCCGGGAACAGCAGGCCGTTCGTGCTCAGGTAGCTCATCCAGACCGCGCCCTGGATCACGCACAGGCCGACCGTGGCGTAGCGGGTGTATTCCTGGATCTTCTTGCGGCCCGACTCACCTTCCTTCGATAGACGTTCCAGCGATGGAATCACCGTCACCAGAAGCTGGAAGATGATCGACGCGGAGATATAGGGCATAATGCCCAACCCGAAGATGGTGCTCTGCTTGAGGTTACCGCCGGTGAACAACTGAAAGTAGTCGGCGAGGTCGCCCAGACCGCCGCCACCGGTCGATGCCATCTTCCCCTGATTGACGCCAGGGACCGGGATGTAGAAGCCGATCCGGTAGATGCACAGCAGGCCGATGGTGAACACCAGCTTGTTGCGCAACTCCCTTATTTTGAAGATGTTGAGAAAAGTCTGAAACATACCGCTCCCGCCTCTGCGCTACGAAGACGCCGCCGTGCCCGTCACGGCTTCGCCCCCGGCCGCGACGATCTTGGCGGCCGCGGACTGGCTGAACTTCACCGCTTCCACCACCAGACGCTTGGTCAAGTCGCCATCGCCCAACACCTTGACCGGCAGCCGCGTGTTGCGGATCAGGCCCGCTTCGACCAAGGCCATCGCGCTGACCCTGGCGCCGGCCTCGAACCGCGCCTCCAGGTCGGAGACGTTGACGACGCTGTACTCCGTGCGGAACTGAACGTTGCTGAACCCCCGCTTGGGCACGCGGCGGAAGACGGGCATCTGACCGCCCTCTGACAGCGCGCGGCGGCGAAAGCCGGCCCGGGAGCCGGCGCCTTTGTGTCCGCGTCCCGCGGTCTTGCCCTGCCCCGAGCCGATGCCGCGCCCCAGTCGCTTGCGGGGTCGGCGGCGACCGCCGGCTTTGAGTATGTTGGCCAAGTCCATGCTTCGAACTCCCTAGACCGCCAGCTTCACGCCGCGCAGCGCTTCAATTTCCGAGGGCTGGAGGATCGACCGCAGCCCCTCAAACACGGCCCGGCACAGGTTCTTCGGGCTGTTGGATCCGTAGCTCTTCGTGAGCACGTCGTGAACGCCGGCCAGCTCCAGCACGGCCCGCGCTCCGGCGCCGGCGATGACGCCGGTGCCCGGACTGGCCGGCAGCATGACCACCTTGCTGGCGCCGAACCGGGCGATTACCCGGTGCGGAATGGTCCCGCCGCTGAGCTTGATCTTGACCATGTTGCGGGTGGCCAGCTTCTTGCCCTTTTCCACGGCGGTCGGCACTTCGCGGCCCTTGCCATAGCCGATGCCGACGCTGCCGTTGCGGTCCCCGACGACCACCAGCGCGGAAAAGCTGAAACGGCGTCCGCCCTTGACCACGGTCGCACAGCGGTAGACGCGGACGACGATTTCCTCGAGTCCGCCTTCTTCTTCAATTCGATGTTCCGGTCTTGCCATGCTGCGTATCTCGTTTCGCGTCCTGCCGCTGAACTCAGAACTTCAACCCCGCCTCGCGCGCCGCGTCGGCGAGCGCCTTGATGCGACCGTGGTACTTGTAACCGTTTCGGTCGAACGCCACCGCCGCGATGCCCTTGGCCGTCGCGGCTTCCGCCAGCGCCTTGCCCACGACGGCGGCGGCGGCGCGATTGCCACAGGCGCCGGATATCTGGCCGGCCACGGTCTTGTGCCGCGAGCTGGCGGAGCACAACGTCACGCCCGCGTCATCGTCGATGAGCTGGGCATAAATATGATTGAGCGAACGCGTCACCGATAGACGCGGCCGCTGCGCGGTGCCGAAGACGCGCTTGCGGACGCGCAACTTGCGCCGGCTCCGCTGCACGGCTTTGAGCTTTACGTTCTGCACGGCGTCCAATCTCCCATCCGGGCGCTCGGGCCGGCGGCCCGCGCCCGGGGCGCTGACATCAGGATCCCGACAGCGCCTTGCCGACCTTGCGGCGGACCACTTCGTTGTCGTACCGAATCCCCTTGCCTTTGTAGGGCTCGGCTTTACGCAGCGACCGGACTTCGGCCGCGAACTGGCCGACGGCCTGCTTGTCGCAGCCGCGAACGACGAGCTTCGCCGGCTCGTTGTCGCCGCGGGCGGCCGGCGTCTCAACTTCCACCTGCACGCCGGCCGGAACCGGGATCTCGAACTGCGAGCCACCCTTGAGCGCGTTACCCATGTAACCGATGTTCAGGTGCAGGACGTTCCCCTGCAGCTTGCAGTTGTAGCCGGTTCCGTAAATGAGCAGGCGCTTCTGGTAACCCTCATGCACGCCGCGAACCATGTTGGCCACCAGGGCCCGGGTAAGCCCGTGGTTGGCCCGAGCCTGCTTGCTCGATTCGTTGTTGGCGATGCGGATGATCTTGCCGCCCTCCTCGAGGGCCACGGCGGCGGTCGACGGCGCGGACCACGACAGCGACCCCTTCGGGCCGGTGACGCTGACCGCGGCGCCATTGACCTGCACCTTCACGCCGGAGGGCACGTCGATCGGTTTATTTCCCAGTCGAGACATTCGTCGTCAGTTCCATTTCGGCGCCGGGCGCCGCGGGACGCCTCGATGGAGGGTCCGGCGGCAGGCCGCGACGCGGCGGCGATTCAATAGACGGTGCAGAGCACCTCTCCCGAGACGTTCTCCTCGCGGCAGCGACGGTCGCTGAGCACGCCGCGGCTGGTCGAGACAATCGCGATGCCCAGACCATCGAGCACGCGCGGCAGTTCCGACACGTTCCGGTAGACGCGGCAGCCCGGTTTCGACACGCGGCGGATCTCGTGGATCACGTCCTCGCCGCGGGCGCCGTAACGCAGGTTGAGTCGGAGGATTCCGGCCTTGCCGTCGTCGATGACGTCGAAGCCGTTGATGTAGCCTTCCTCCTTGAGAATCCGCGCTATGCCCTGCTTCACCTTTGAAGCGGGGACGTTGACCTCCTTACGGCGCACCCGCGCCGCGTTGCGGATCCGGGTCAACATGTCGGCGATCGGGTCACTCCACATCGTTCGATTCTCTCAAGCAGCCGCCGCGGGCGGCGATTACCAGCTCGCCTTCTTGATGCCGGGCACCAGGCCCTTGTGCGCGAGTTCGCGCAGGCAGATCCGGCAGACCTTGAACTTGCGATAGACGCCGCGCGACCGGCCGCACAACTGGCAGCGCCGCACAAGCCGCGTCGAGAACTTCGGTTCCTGATTCGCCTTGAAAACCCACGCCTTGGTAGCCATCAGTTAGACTCAGCCTCCGACCGGCGAAACGGCATGCCCATCAGCGTCAGCAGCGCCCGCGCATCGGCGTCGTTGCCGGCGGTCGTCACGAACGTGATGTTCATCCCCTGCGGAAACTCGATCTTGTCCAGGTCGATTTCCGAAAAAATGGTCTGTTCCGACAGACCCATCGAGTAATTCCCGCGACCGTCAAAGTTCGACTTGAGTCCGCGGAAGTCGCGCAGGCGCGGGATGGCGACGTTGATCAACCGATCCACGAACTCGTACATCCGGGCGCCTCGCAGCGTCACCATGGCGCCGATCTCCATCCCCTCGCGGAGCTTGAAGTTCGACACGCTCTTCTTGGCGCGGCAGACGACGGGCCTTTGACCGGCGATCATCGCCAGGTCGGCCATGGCCGCCTCAACGCGCTTCTTTTCCTTCGTTCCTTCGCCCACGCCCATCGATATCACGACCTTGCTGAGGCGCGGGATCGCCATCGGGTTCGTGCAGGCGACCTGCTCCGCCAGTTGAGGGCGGATCGTCGTCTTGTAGTGTTCCAGCAGCCTGGCCATCGTCTCATACTCTCCGCCGGCGACGCACGCGCGCCGGCCGCACGACTATCCCTTTACCGTCCGAAGCGTATGCAGCGTTCCACCGTTGCGACGCGCGACGCGGCGCTTGGTCGCGATCCGGCCGCGGGCGTCACGGTCCACTTCGAAGTGCACCCGCGTGCCCTTGCCGCTGGCGCTGTCGAACGGCAGCACGTTGGAGATGTCCAGCGGGGCCTCTTTCTGCAGGCGGCCGCCCTGCGGATTCTTCCGCGTCGGCCGCACGTGCCGGAAAACCATCCGCACGCCCTCGACGACCACGCGGCCGCGCTTCCGGTCCACGCGGAGCACCTTGCCACGGGCGCCTTTGTGTACGCCGCTGATGACAACCACGATGTCATTCTTGCGAATGTGGCAAGCCATGCCGTCCACCTCTTACGTCCACCGCCCCATCGGCGGCGATCAAACCACTTCTTCCGCCAGCGAGATAATCTTCATGAACTGCTCGCGCAGCTCCCTGGCCACCGCCCCGAAGATACGCGTGCCGCGGGGCTCGTCCTTGTCGTCGATCAAAACGACGGCGTTGCTGTCGAACCGGACGTATCCGCCGTCCGGACGCCGCGTCGGCTTCGTCGTTCTGACAACGACCGCCTTCGACACGCGCCGCTTCGACCGGTCCTTGCGGGTCGCCCCGCCCATGAAGTCGCTGTTCGGCAGCGCCTTCTTGACGGTGACGATGACGACGTCGCCGACGTTGGCGGTCTGGAGCTTCGGCTTGCCGAACCGCCGGCTGCCGGACCCCTTGAGCACGCGAATCACCTGGGCGATCTTGGCGCCGGTGTTGTCCGCGACTTCGACGCGACTCTGCAGCATGATCATGACGCGGCCTCCCCTCGCCTCTAGGCGCCTTCAATCGCCCCGACCTCGGCGGAAGCAACCGCCGACGGCTGCTCCGGAGCAGCCTCCACCACGCGCACCAGCCGCCACGACTTGTGCTTTGAGATCGGGCGACAGAGAGTCACTTCGACCACGTCGCCGAGCTTGGCCTGGTTCGTCTCGTCGTGCGCGAGCACCTTCGACTTCCGCTTGATGTACTTGCCATAGCGGGGGTGCTTGACGCTGAAACGGAAGACGACGCCGATCGTCTTGTCGCCGCGGTCGGAGACCACGACGCCGACGCGCGCGGGGCGCGGCCTTCGCGTGGTCGGGGATGTCTGCTGCGCTGTTGCCATCTGACGCCTGTTCCTGTCCTACGCGCTCCGGCGACTGCGCCGGACCACCGCCACCGTTCAACCGGCCGATCGGGCCGCCTTCGCCTCCAACTGCCGCTGGCGCTGCTCGATATCCATCTCGCCGCGCTCGTGCATGACCGTCAGCAGCCGGGCGATGTCCTTGCGGGTCGCCTTGAGCTGGTGCGGATTCTCGAGCTTTTCGGTCACGGCCTGAGCCCGCAGGTCGAACAGGTGCCTCCGGAGCCTCTCCAGCTCCAGGTGCAATTCCTCGACCCGCATGTGACGCACTTCTTCAATCTTCACAGTCCACGCTCCCGCCGCGACGCCGGTTCAATAGGTCTGCCGCCGCTTGATCATCCGGCACCGGACCGGCATCTTGGCGGCGATGCGGCTCATGGCGCTGCGTGCCACGTCCTCCGCCACTCCGCCGATCTCGTAAAGCACCGTTCCGCTATTCACACAGGCGACCCAGTCCTTGGGATCGCCCTTTCCCTTGCCCATGCGCGTCTCCAGCGGCTTGCCGGAGATCGGCTTGTGCGGAAAGATGCGGATGTAGACCTTGCCTTCGCGGTGCAGAAAGTGCGTCGCGGCGACGCGGCCCGCCTCGATCTGGCGCCCGGTGACCCACGAGTTGCCCAGGCTCTGAATCCCGAACTCTCCATAGGCCACCGTGTTGCCGCGCTGGGCGTTGCCGTTGTTGCGGCCGCGCTGCGACTTTCGCCACTTGACGCGTTTTGGCATCTGAGCCATGTGTCACACTCCACCCCGGTACGCGGGGATTGCTCCCAACCTTGCCGTTAACCCCGCTTGCCGCGACGACCCTCGCGCCGACCGTCACGCGGCAGGGACTCGCCCTCCTCGCCGTAACGTCCGTGATAGAGCCACACCTTGATGCCGATCGTGCCGTAGGTCGTCCGGGCGATCGCATAGCCGTAGTCAATGTGCGCCTGAAGCGTGTGCAGCGGAATCGACCCGCGAATCTGCGTCTCGCGGCGGGCCATTTCCGCCCCCGCCAGCCGGCCGGCACAGTGGACCTTGATGCCGCGCGCTCCGGCGGTCATGGCCGCCTCGCACTTCTGCTTGATGACGCGGCGGAAGCCGCCGCGCTTCTTAAGACCCTCCGCGATACCCTCCGCCACGAGCTGGGCGTTGGTATCGGGCAGCTTGACCTCCATGATGCGGATCTCGACCTTGCGGTCGATCAGGTCTTCCAGGGCTTCGCGGAGCTTGTCGACCTCGGCGCCGCGCGGGCCGATGACCAGGCCCGGACGCCCGGTGTGGAGCACCACGACGACCTCGCTGCGCGTGCGCTCGATCTCGACCTTGGAGACCGCGGCGTAGGGCGGCTGCTTGTTGCAGCGTTCGTCGATGAACGTGCGAATCTTCTGATCTTCGATCAGAAACTCGCCGTACGCGGCCTTGGGCGCGTACCAGCGGGACCGCCAGTCTTCGGTGATCCCGACGCGAAACCCGGTTGGATGGATTTTCTGACCCAAGCTACGCTCCTCGAACCCGGTCGCAGGCCCGCCTGCCGGCGGGCGCCGCACCACTGCTACTTATCCGACACCCCGATGAAAATATGGCTCGTGCGCTTCAGGATCGGATGGGCACGTCCGCGATCCTTCGGCTGCCAGCGAGGATACGTCGGACCCGGATCGATCCGCGCCTCGCTGATGTACAGATTCCGCATGTCGGCCTCGGCCTCGTCGGCGCTGGCCATCGCGGACTTGATGACCCGCTGGATCATGCCGGCCGCCCGGCGCCCGTTGAACCGGAGCGCTTCCAGCGCCTCGTCACAGCGCAGCCCGCGAACCTGGTCGATGACCAGCCGGGCCTTGCTGGGGCTGATCCGAGCGAATCGATGCTTTGCGTACCAGTCAAAACCGTTCATGTTCCGCCTGCCTCGGCCTGTCTCGACGTACCGCCGACCGACCTCGCCACCGCTACTTACCCTTCTTGCCGGCCGTGTGCCCGCGGAACGAACGCGTCGGGCTGAACTCGCCAAGCTTGTGGCCGACCATGTCTTCCGTCACGAACAGCGAGTGGAAGTTCTTGCCGTTGTGAATCTCGAACTTCTGCCCCACGAACTCGGGCACGATCGTACACGAGCGGGCCCATGTCCGCAGCGGCGTCGTCGCGCCCTGCTGCTTCAAGCGCACCACCCGGCGATACAGCTTCTCGTCGACGTAGGGGCCTTTTTTCTGCGAACGCGACATTGCCAATCCTCAATCAACCACCGGACCGCCCGACGTTCGAGCGGTGCCGCGTTTGTCACCTACTTCTTCGGAATCGGAAGCTGGCCATACCGACGGCTGCGACGACGGCGCAGGATCCGCCGATTCGACGGGTTCTTCGGCGACCGCGTGCGCCCGCCCTTGGCGAGCACGCCGCGCGGACTGCACGGATGCCGACCGCCTCCGCTGCGACCCTCGCCACCGCCCAGCGGGTGCGCGACCGGGTTCTTGGCCGTTCCGCGAACGTGCGGACGGCGACCACGATGACGCGTGCGCCCCGCCTTGCCCCAGTTAATCCCCTGGTGCTCGGCGTTGCCCACCTGGCCGATCGTCGCCCGGCACTCCTCGCGAACCTGGCGCATTTCGCCGGACGGGAGCACGATGATGGCCCAGCCGCCCTCGCGGGAAAGAAACTTGGCGGAAGTCCCTGCGCTGCGCACGAGCTTTCCGCCTTGTCCAATGTGCATTTCGACGTTGTGAACGGTCAGGCCGGTGGGAATGCGCTTGAGCGGGAGGGCGTTGCCGACCTTGGGTTCGACATCCGGCCCGCTCTCGATCGTCTGGCCCGCTTTCAGGCCGACGGGGGCGAGGATGTATCGCCGTTCGCCGTCGGCATACTCAAGCAGGGCGATATGCGACGAGCGATTGGGATCGTATTCGATCGCCACGACGGTCGCCGCGACGCCGTCCTTGTTTCGTTTGAAGTCGATGCGGCGATACAGGCGCCGCGCGCCGCCGCCGCGATGCCGGCAGGTGATGCGGCCGTGATGGTTGCGGCCGCCCTTGCGGGCGAGACGTTCGCAGAGGCTCTTCTCCGGACGCTTGTTCTTGTCCGTCAACTCCGCAAAGTCGTTGACGGTCGAGCCGCGTCGCCCGGGAGAGGTTGGATTGTAATGCTTGATCGCCATAGCCTAACGTCCGGCCGATCGCGACGCTGTCGCGCTCGGATCAGAACAGGTCCAGGTGATGGTCATGGTGCAGAACCACGACCGCTTTCTTCCAGTCGGGCGTCCGCCCACGCTTGTACCGCACGCGCCGGGGCTTGCCGAGATAGTTCGACGTTCGCACCGACAGCACCTTGACGCGATAGATCTTCTCGACCGCCTCCTTGATCATGGGCTTGGTCGCGGCCGAGTGGACCTCGAACGCGAACGAGCCGCCACGGGCCGGCTGAGACCGGGTCGCGTCGTGCGACTGGGTCGACTGGTGCGTTCCCTTTTCGGTCACGAGCGGTCGTTTGATGATCTCGTAAATATCCATGTCAACGCCAGCCTGATCCGGTCCGTTCCCTTACGCTCCACCCTGCCCTGACACCAGCTTGCAGTACGCCTCGAACGCCGGTCGCGTGAAGATCAGCTTCTTGCGGCGGAGGACGTCGTAAGCGTTCAGATCGCGAACGGTCCGCACGTCGGCCTTGGGGATGTTCCGCCCCGAAAGGTAGACGTTGCGGTCCAGCTCGGCGGTCGTAAACACGCATCCGGCGTCGGCGCCGACGGCGGTGAGCATTCTGGCCATGACCTTGGTCTTGGGCGCGTCGGGAGCGAAGCCGTCGATAATGGCGGCCTGTGCCGCTTCGACTTTGGCCAGGACCGCGTTGCGGCCCGCCAGCACCCGCATCTTGCGGGGCAGATCCAGATAACGATTGTTGCCCAGCTTGGCGAAGGCGACGCCGCCGCCCCGCCGGATGTTGGTTCTGAGGTTGCCCGCGCGGGCGCGGCCGGTGCCCTTCTGCCGGTACAGCTTCCGCGTCGAGCCTTTGATCATGCCGCGCGAGCGGGTCCGGGCGCTGAACTGGCGGACGCGGTTCAGGTGGGTGACGACGGCCTGCTTGAGCAGGGCCGGACGGACCTTGCCGCCGAGCCAGGCCGCGTCGATTTCCATCTGACCGGTCTGCTGACCTTCGGTGTTGTATACGGGTATTGAGGCCATCGCCGTTATGCCTTCGTCTTCGCCTTGCGAACCACTACCAGCCCGCCGTTAGGCCCGGGCACCCCGCCGCGAACGAGCAGCAGTCCGTTCTCCACGTCCACCTTGACGAGCCGCTGACTCTTCACGGTGCGATCGTCATGGCCCATGTGACCGGCCATGCGCTTTCCCTTCTTGACGCAACGGCCGCGACCGCGGGGAGCGCTGGCGCCGATACCGCCCGCGGAACGGTGCTTCCGCTCCGTGCCGTGCGAAGCGGGCTGACCGCCGAACCCGTAGCGCTTCATGGGACCGGCAAAGCCGCGTCCCTTGGAGACGCCGCTTACGTCGACCCAGGCGACTTCCGCCTCCTGAAACGTCGCGACGGTCAGAACCGAACCCGGCTCCATCTCCGTGTCGCCCTCCAGGCGAAACTCCCGCACCCACTGCTTCGGGCCGGTGCCGGCCTTGGCGGCATGGCCGATGAGGGGCAGCGTGGAACGATGCGGCTTCTTGTCGCCGAACCCGACCTGGATGGCGCGGTAGCCGTCGCGCTGCGCATCCTTGACCTGGAGCACGACGCACGGGCCGGCCTTGATGACGGTCACGGCCTCAACGCGGCCGCGCTCGTCCGGAATCCGGGTCATGCCGATCTTGGTGCCTAGGATTGCGGGCAACATGTCACATTCACCACCGGCCCCGTGTCACCAGGGGGCTGAAACTCCGATCGACGCCGCCCGCAGTCCGCACGCGGCATCGAGTTGTCACTATCGCTTCCGTCGGCATAGCCTGACGATACCGGTCGCCCCGGTCGATCAGGCACCGCGGTACGTCATGTTTTGATCTTGATGAAAACGCCCGGATTCACCGTCAGACGGTTGAGCGCCTCGATCGTCCGCGGATTGGCCTCGTAAATGTCGATGAGCCGCTTGTGCGTGCGCATCTCGAACTGCTCGCGCGACTTCTTGTCGATGTGCGGGCCGCGCAGGACGGTGTACCGCTCGACACGGGTCGGCAGCGGCACGGGGCCACGAACCCTGGCGCTGGTGCGCTTGGCATGCTCGACGATCTCGCGTGCCGAGTTGTCCAGCGCCGCCGGCTCGTACGCCTCCATCCGAATTCTGATCCGCACTTCCTTCGACACGGGGGGCCAATCCCTCGCAAAAAGATCCTGTTCCATCCGCCGCCGAAAAATGGCGACAGACGGGCCAAGATAGTTACCGAAAGCCGCCTGTCAACTACCCGCAAACATGGAATTTCCAAGGAGAGGGCGCGACCCGCCCGGAAGAGAGGGCGCGACCCGCCCGGAAGAGAGGATCAGAGCCGGCATCAGAGCCCCGGCTTTCAAACCGGGGTCGGCCCGCCCGAGGTCGTGTGCTCCTGACGAAGGGCAAAGGAAGTGAACACGAGCAGCCCCGCACAGTTCACCGCGCCACTTGTCGCAGGACCGTCACGAATCGCCACACGTCGGCATACGTGTTGTACAGCGGCACGGGCGCCACCCGGACCACGTCCGGCGGGCGGAAGTCGCAGACGATTCCCGCGGCGTTCAGCGCCGCCCACCGGTCCTTGGGACGGTCGAGCATCCGGATGGAAAGCTGGCAGCCACGGGCGTTTACGTCGCGTGGCGTGATCAACTCGAAGACGCCGCGGGGCGACTGATCGACCAGATACTCCAGGTAGCCGGTCAGCGCAAGAGACTTCTCCCGCAGGGCGTCCATCCGGGCCGCGTCGAAGAGGTCAAGCGACGCCTTCACCGGGGCCATCGCCAGGATCGGCGGGTTGCTGATCTGCCAGCCGTCGGCGCCCTCACGGGGGATGAACTCCGGCTCCAGATGCATCCGGAACCGCGTGCTGGGGTCATTGCCCCACCACCCGCCGAATCGGGGCAGCGACGAGTCGCGCGAGTGCCGCTCATGCACGAAGCATCCGGCGACCGCCCCCGGGCCGGAGTTGAGGTACTTGTAGGAGCACCAGCAGGCGAAATCCGGCCCCCAGTCGTGCAGGCGCAGGGGCACGTTGCCGGCCGCGTGGGCCAGATCCCACCCCACCCGGCAGCCGGCCGCCCGGCCCTGGGCGGTGATCCGCTCCATGTCGAAGAGCTGGCCGGTGAAGTAGTTCACGCCGCTCATCAGGATCAGGGCGATCTCGTCCTTGTGCCGGTCGATCAGGTCCAACGTGTCGTCGGTGCGGATCAGATGTTCGCCGTCGCGCGGGCGGGTGATGAGCAGGTCGGCCGACGGATCGCCGTCGTGGAAGG